>JBDNFN010000222.1:0-17790 GCA_041689795.1 Fuerstiella sp.
AGCACAGGGAACGCAGCCCGTTTCGAACAGCTATTCAACGCGAATGGAATCAAGATCCTGAAACCTTCTATTTGAATTCAGCGGGTAGTGTTTTACAAAATTCCTGTCTGTTTCAGGTGCGTTAAATAGGTGCCAGCCGCTACTTTTGTTTCCTGTAGGACGGAGGGGCAATATCGACGGTTTCAGATTATTTCTCCGCAGGACCACAAAGGTGCAGCGGGTTGAATTAGCGAGCACTCAATACACGAAGCTTATTCCCAGCATGAAACTGGTGAAGTACGATGAGAAGTTATGAAATCGGCCTTTCAGCGCTGCGGGCACAGCAGACGGCTCTGGCAACGCATGGCCACAATATTGCGAATGCAAACACGCCTGGCTATGCGCGTCAGGTGGTAGATGTTGCAGAACGCAGGCCGTTTTCATCGGGTGACCTGCAGTTAGGTGCTGGTGTCGATGTCGTGCAGATTCGCAGTCTTCGCGAAGCGGCAACGGAATCTGCTCTGGGGCGAAACACGTCGTTATCTTCCGCAGCTCAGGCAAAGCTGGAAGCTGCAACCAATATGGAAACGTTGCTGACTCCGGGTGATGCATCCGTGCATGCGTACCTATCCAACTTTTTTAACTCACTGGAAACCGTCGCAAACGCTCCTGAGGAGTCCGCAACACGCGGTGAACTTGTGCGGAATGCTGACGCGCTGATGAAGGAAGGCGGCTACATTTTAAATAGTCTGGATGAAGCAAAAAAGACGGCTGCCCTTGATCATAGAGTGGGTGTTGAGAAGGTGAACGTTCTGATCAAGGATCTCGTTCAGTTAAATCGCACTATCTTTCAATCGCGAGCAGCAGGCGGCGAGCCGCACACACAGCTTTCCAATCGCGATGCGTTGTTAGCCGATCTGGGGCAATGGATTGACGTCAGCATTGTGCCGCTGGACAACGGCGGAGAACTGGTTTTGCTGGGCGGCGGAGCGACGTCTTTCAGCACAGATCCAATCACACTGACCTCGGTAGTTCAGCCGAATGGTGACCTGAGCATACAGAATGTCTCGAATCAGCGATTCGTGCAGGCTGTGTCGGGCCGGCTTCGCGGACTTGAAGAAGCTCACGATTCATCGGTCACGGGTGTGACCGCAGATATGGAGTCCATGCTGCGAGAGCTGGTTCGTCAGGTAGATCAGTTGCACGCCACCGGTTTGGTTTCCCCGGATGGCTATCAATCACTGGTTGCATCACGATCTCCAGCAGCGGCCGACGTACCTTTTCTGAGAGCCTCACTTCCGTTTTCGGTTGAGCAAGGCACTTTGTATGTTTCAGTCACCGATCGAAGCACCGGAGCACGGACGACTCACGAAATAGAGATCGATCCAATCACTGATTCGCTTAATGACATTTCGCATAAGCTGAATGCGGTTCCAGGGCTTAACTCCCTGGTTGTGGGCGGCTCAAATCAGTTGATTATACGTGCCGGAAGTGGCTTTAGTTTCGACTTCGCCGGCCGCCCCGACAACGCCCCCGATCGTACGGCGTTCGCCGGGACTGCTGACATGGCATTTGCCGGCAGCTACACGGGAGATACAAATGACCGTGTGTCTGTGACATTCACATCATCAGGGCAGATTGGACTTACAGAGGGATTGGCCGCCGAAGTTCGTGACGCCAATGGAACATTCATGAGGTCAATCAGCCCCGGAGCTGACTATGTGCCCGGATCACCTCTGGATATTGGAAACGGCCTGAAAGTTAGTTTCGGTGCGGGAAGCGTGGTGGCTGGCGATACAGTGGGAATTGCGGCGCTAAGTGACCCGGACGAAACCGGAATCTTATCCGCACTCGGACTAAACTCTTTTTTCACGGGAACAGAAGCACGCAACTTTGAAGTACGCGAAGACCTGAGGGCAAATCCTCGGCTGATGGCGATGTCGCGAACGGGAGAACCAGGCGATGCTTCAAATGTGGCGGCCATGGCCGACCTTCGCGATATTCGTTTTGAAGGAATTGGGACGCGTACGTTTGTTGAAACACTGGCTGACCTTACAGCGGATGCCGGACTGGACGTGCAGCAGCTACAAAACGAGGTTGACCAGCTGGAAAGTTTTGGGGCTCAATTGCGGGCGCAACGAGACTCAGTGTCCGGAGTTGATACGAATGAAGAACTGCTTCGATTACTCGCGACGGAACGTGCTTTCCAGGCAGCAGCACGGTTTGTCACAATTTTTGATGAGACGGTTGTTGAGCTGTTGGGGCTGGTTGGCTAGCGTAAAACGCAGGTGCGCAAACCTTTGAGGCCAGTTGATTCTTGACTGGATTCAGACATTCGTGGCGACGGGCGACAATAGCAGTGCATCGAAGAACACTAGTTTTACTGACTGGTGTGCTGCAAAACATAATATCGGGCAGATAAATGGATACGCGAATAACTACGTCAACGCAGACTGAGGCTTCTGTAACACAGCTTGCTCGACAAACAGTTCAGCTGCAGCAACTTCAGAAGCAGCTGTCCTCCGGTTTGCGGATTCAAAAGCCGTCGGATGATCCTGCGGGCATACGGCGAAGTATAATTCAGAAAGATCGCGTTGACCGCTTTGAAGAGCACATCAACACGCTTGACCAAGGTTCGGCTCGACTGGGGCAGGCTCATACGCAGCTTCGGGACGCTCAGCAGATATTTGTGCGAGCGACCGAGATTTCACTTACAGGTCGTCAGGCGACTGACGATTCCGAAATCAACATTCTGGCTGAAGAACTTGACGGACTGCTGGGACAGTTATCCAACATCGCGAACAGTTCTGACCATAACGGCTTCCTGTTTGGTGGTACAAGAACCGACTCGAGGCCGTTTCCTGACAGCATCAGCACATCGTCGAACTCAGCTTACGGCGGTACGTCGGATTCGGTCAACTTATATATCACAAGTCAGCCATCAAGAACGTCGCTTCAGCCCGGCCTGGATGTCTTTATCGGCGAACAGCGTGGTGAAGTTGTGCTGATTGAAAACAACGGACTTACCACATCCGATGGCCAGTCATCCGCTGTGGGATTTCGGGATGTCAGCATCCGCCACCAAAGCACAACCTATGCCGTAGGTTCCGGAATTGCAGTCGGCAGTTCTTCGGCTGGTAGCGATACAATTATCGGAGCAACGGGTACTCACTCGCTGGTTATCAACGACACAAGTGGCACCGGAACAAGTGGCACCATTTCTCTCAACGGAGGCGAGGCCACTGCGTTCAGCAATTCAGACACGAATCTGAAAGTTGTCGATACCACTGGCCAGTTTGTATACGTTGACACGCAATCAATCACGGCGGGCTTCAACGGTTCAGTAGACATAACCGCGAATGGTGCTGTTTCTGTGGACGGCGGGCTAACAGAACAGAACATAACGTTTACCGACAACCAACTTGTCACCGACAGCCGAGATGGTGGAGCGGTGTATCTGAATACCACAGCAGCACATAACACCAGTAGGGCAAAGCTTGAGTTCACCGGAACATTTGACGCGTTTCAGTCTTTGGTAGCACTGCGCGATGACCTACTGAACACACGCGGCCTAACTATCTCTGAACGGAACGACGCCCTGGGGCGACGAATCGATGATATCAACAGAATCGATGATCAGCTACTGAACGAAATCGGCGTGCAATCGGTAAATCTGGAGAGCTTCCAACGCATGAAGACCCTTACCGAAGATCGAAAGCTCGCTTACGAAACGACCTTGGCGGATATCACGTCGGTTGACTTTGCCAAAGCAGCCGTGCAGTTACAGGAAGTTCTGAATCTGCAACAGGTGACAATGACAACCATTGGTCGAATAACCAGTGCGAATCTGTCAGACTTCCTCAGATAGAGTCAGCGCTACAGTTGGCGTGTTTAATAAACGGCAACGGGCGGAATCGAAAGCTCCCGGCAAGACGCAAAGATCCCAACATTTAGTTAATACTGCAGACGAAAGTCTTACTCTTCGTTGCGGAAATTGCGACATCAGGAGCCCCGTTTTTCGGCTTCAGGATTCCGCCACTCAGCAACTACGAATCCGAGGTTTCTGTCCGTCATTGCGTTTCAGGGCTTCAGTGATGTAGGGGCCAATCTTTGGCGTCGTGCAACTGGTTTCTCCGTGATCAACATGCACGTGGCCGATGCGTTCGCCAACTTCCAGAGCATCATCCGTTAATTCGGTTTTGTAGACACCCATGGCGATTACAGCCATCACCATCGCATGTCGAGCACGATTCGGAGATCGATGAATCTCGGTTTCGATGTCCTTCAGAATGCGTTGACACTCAACTTCTTCCACTGAGTCTGCGTCGTTTTTTAGCAGACAGCAGAAGATGGAGTAGCCGGTGGCTCGAGCATACTCTGACTTCTGCTTTCGCCACTGCCGCATTTTGGCAAGCCCGCATGCAGAACGAGCAACCACTTCTGCCACTTCGCCTCCATGCAGATAATAGTTAACATCCTTCATCCACTGAGTAGCCAGCGTGGGGGAAACCAGAGCGGGGTCCGCCAGCATCATGGCCAGCGATCGAGCGTCACTGTTTCCGGAATCCCAAAGCTTCACAGCCAGTTCGTGATCCACGCCAATTTTACTTTTCAACTTCTTCAGGCTTGTAAAGCTGACACCAAAGACGTTGTCGCCCGCTCCATGCCTGGTGTAGATCTTGACGTTCTGATCCGTACCCAATGCCTCCAACTGAGACATGACTGTGCCGATGTCCATCAAGAAATGCCCTTCGAAAAGCAGGTGCAGAAATGAGTTGCAACTGTAGCTCAACCAGAAACGCCGGTCGCCCATTACGATTAACTCTCCAGTGCCTTAGCAATAGGATATCACTGCCTGAAGATCAGTGTCAGTCGGCTGGCATTCCGTGTTCGAAGTCTAAATGCATTTAGTTGAAATCAGTAGCTCTGGTCACCAGAGATGCCATTATGACGCCAACCCCGAAAGCGGTGACTAATGTCACAATGACACCCACTCCGTGACTTTTCTAAACAAACATTTTGACACAAGTTTATTTATATCAATACATTACGTGTTGTTCGTGCTGATTGGCATGATTTTTGTCTACACCAATCCACGACTCAGGCAAACCAGCCTGTGTTCACAATCATAGTTTTTGCAAACGAGGAAAATTGCAATGCGTTACGAATTGCCATTGATGAATGCTCGAGATCCACTTTTTGCGATCTGACGCGATTTCGAACGCGAGATGCAACTGAATGGCGGCAAGGGAACCATTGCATTAACCGTTCAGGAATCTCCAAATGGCGTTCAGATCGCGTTCGATATGCCCGGTGTGCCCCAGGACAAAATTGAAGTTGTTGTCAACGATGGTTGCCTACATGAGTCTGGTGATCGCACGTTGACAGTTCCCGAAGGTGCGACACCGATTTTTTCCAACCGCTCATCAGGAACTTTTAATCGTTCGCTGAAACTGAATGATTCCATTGATCCGAATTCTGGGGACGCCGTTCTATGCAATGGCGTTTTGACTGTCACAATGAATCAGCGAGCAGAACTGCAACCGAAGCACGTGCCAGTGCGGTCGGCGATCTGAATTGCCTCGTAGACAACGAATCGATTGTGTTGAACTCAAAGATCGCTGCTGGGTTGAGTGCATTCCAGACACGATGTTGTGAAATTCTGACAGGCGGTTTGGTAATATTCGGAAAGCAGTGGATCGGTTTTTATTTTCTGCATGTTACCCGATGGCCAATGCTTTTTGCCGAAACCTGTTCTTCAAAACCGGCGCGATGTCGGATCGATACCAAGGATTAATAGTTATGACGACAGAATCCACCAAGCCACGTTTTTTTCTGTTCGACGAATTGGATCGCGGCTTCAATCAGCTTATGAGCCAGGTGCTGCAAAATGATCCTCGAAAGGCCGATGCGCCGCGTCTGAGTGTTTGTGAACTGGATGATCGCTTTGTCGTGGAATGTGATCTCCCCGGAGTAAAACTGGAAGACATTCAACTAAATGTCAATGACGGTGTTTTGGAGATTTCCGGCGAACGAAAAACGACTATTGACCAACACGCAAAAGTAACCGTTAACGAACGCACGTTCTCCGAATTTAACCGACGTCTGCAATTGGGAAAACATATCAACGGAGCGGCAATCGATGCGGAATTCGGCGATGGTGTTCTAAAGGTCACAGTCCCGAAGTCAAGCAGTTCGGCGGCTCGACAGATCCCAATTCGAAAAGTGGAAAAAGAATTTTAGACCGGTTGTCTCATGCCGGCCTGATTCTTCGCGAACCCGACCGGATGTCCCCTCAGGTTGGATTTTCTTATGCGATCTGTGCTGTGCTGTGCTGTGCTGTTGTGGTGTTGTGCGTTGCTGTCACTCATTCATGGCCAGTAGCCATTATTAGGACTGCGCGTGACGCGCAAAATCCTGAATTAGGTAACTCATAGTCTGCTGCGGACTGTATCCGGCACGGCGATGAACGTTTTTATTTACCGCAGGTGTGTTATCCCTGGCCAGCGTGGCTACTGGATGTCAACTGTCATATTTGTCGCCATTTTGTATGAGCCGTTTTGTTGGCAACTACAGTTTGGTAAGCTGCACAAACAAATCACTTCTTGCAGTCCCTGTCGTAAAGCTGGCTCGATGTTTCCCTATTTGAAACTCTGTTTCGTGTTGCTCGCGATCACATTCATTCCGTCAACTAAAGCACAATTAGCGGAACCAGGGGCACTTAGCGAAGTACAGGCGGCGGCAGTCAAATCGATCACTGAAAAGCAGATTCTTAGCACTGTGTCGTTTCTGGCAAGTGACGAAATGGCAGGGCGGAATACTCCATCCACAGAACTGACCATTGCTTCGGCCTACGTTGCTGCACGTTTTCGCGGAGCTGGTTTGGAGCCGTTGGGAGACGACGGCAGCTATTTTCAGGTTTATCAGATGCAGATGTCGAAGCCACCTGCTTTAGGTATCGCATTGTCGCTGAGCACGGGTGACGAAATTCTGAACAAAGGTCTGCTGGCAGCTGGCGACAAACCTGAATTAATCACAGCCAAAGTCCTTACAGAAGCGGAAGCCATGGCAGCTGATGCTCCGGAAATCGTGTTGATTGATGAACTCATGATACCGCCTCAGGCAGCGAACCGTGCGTCGCTGGTCATTGCAACTTTATCGCGACGCATTAAAGGTCTGACGTCAAAGGGAGCTCGAGTTATTTTGATGAAATGCAGCAGCGACAGCGTGCTTCCGGAGGTCGCTTTGGCGCTGCAGCAGCAGCCATCGCGAAACGTCGAAGGGCTGCGACCGGAATGCCCCGTTATTCTGGTGAAGGCGACTGACGATCTGGCGGGGAAAGAAATGAACGTAACTGTTCCAGCTCAGGATACGCTGGAAATGCCCGTTCGAAATGTAATTGGTGTTTTGCGAGGCTGCGATAAACAACTGGCGCAGGAAGCAATTTTAGTTTCGGCGCATCTTGATCACATCGGCACACGCAGCGAAGGCGGAGACCTTATCAACAATGGAGCAGACGATAACGCCACCGGTGTGACGGCTGTGCTGTCACTGGCTGATGCGTTTTCGTCTATGCCTAGCAGCCCGCAGCGATCACTGATTTTTGCGACATTCTGGGGCGAAGAAAAAGGGCTGCTCGGTTCGAAGGAATTCGCTAAGACGCCAACATGGCCGCTCAATAAACTCATCGCGAACGTCAACATAGAAATGGTCGGTCGACCAGAAACGGATGCGCGAGAAAAAGCGTGGATGACGGGCTGGCAACACTCGAACCTGGGAAGCCTGATGAACGCAGGAGCGTCGCGTGTCGGCGTCACTGTTTTTGACCGGCCCGATGTTGGAGAAATGCTGTATACCAGGAGCGATAATTACTCGCTGGTGCAGAAAGGCGTTGTCGCACACAGCTTCTCGGCAGGTTCGCTGCACGCCGACTATCATCAGCCGAGTGACGAATGGGAGAAGCTCGATCTGCCGCACATGACGCGTGTGATTCAGGGATTGTTCGCCGGAATTCTCCACGTAACGGATGATGACGTTTCCGTGACGCCCGCCCAATAGCATGTCTTTGTGATTGGACGGAATCGGATTGAATTCTGAACTCACAATTCGAATATCGAGACGTCTGCTAAGCGCGGCACTATTCTGTTGCAGCATCCTGTGGATTGCCGGCCGCTGGTCGTTTTTGATGGTGGGCATTCCGGGGCCAGCCGGTGATTTATCGGCGGCCGTGGACCAGTATGGCTGGATATTACAGAACGCTCCATCAACCGGAGAAACGCCGTTTGCTCGAGTGATTCGTCTGCCCAACGCAGATCGTCCGGACTGGTCTGAAACAACCGCCGACGCCAACTGGCGAATCGTTTTGCCAGGCTCCGTGCTTGCCCGGTGGAATTCACGCCCCGGCGTGGTTGTGAGAATCATCGGTGTGCGACACTGGCTGGTGGTTTTGCTTTTGTCCGGAGGTGTGCTGTGGTCCGTCCGCGCTGGTCGTCGCCAGGCAGCTGCTGAAGATTAGAGCAGTTTACAACAAGGTGCGGTTATTTGCAGCGAAAGTTGTGAGAACTTTCGGCATGGTCCTTTGGAAGCACCGGCCGAAAATTTACACGAGTTTCGCTGAGGCAGTTCGTACATCTCCTTGCTGGCACACGCCGGTCTAACGGACAGACTGGATTTAATGTCGCCGGAATTTGTCTGACATGGCGTGGTCGGCAAAACAATCGCTTGTTTTGGGGAATGCGAATTCCTTTTAAGGCAATTTCAGTGGCGGAACGCTATCGTCGCCGCTCGGCAACCGTATTTTTAATGAACAGTGACTCCGATGATCGAATTGCGAAATCCCCATAGTATTCTGGCTACTCTGAGCGTCCGCCCCAAAGCTGTGCGATCTGTTCGGCTTAGCGAACGAACTTCGGGTAGTCCGTGGGACGAAGTCGCCAGCCTGGCACAGAAACGCGGTGTCCAGGTGACGATTGGTCGCCCGGAAGTTCCCAGCAAAGGGCGAAAACGCGAAACGGAACGCGTCGGGGCTGGTTCGGCACAGATCGAACCACCATCGCCAGTGCCGTTGGCCAATCTCTGGAAGCCAGCTCAAAACAAAGAAGGCTACGGAATCTGGCTGGCGCTGGATCACGTTCAGGATCCTCAGAACCTGGGAGCAATTTTTCGTCTGGCAGGATTCTTCGACGTGAAGGGCATCATTCTGACGAAAGACAAAAGCGCGCCAGTGAACGGCACCGTTTGTGATGTTGCCACCGGCGGTGTGGAGTACGTTCCATTTTCAGTGGTGCCGAATCTTGCTCAGGCCATGCAGCAGGCTCAGAAATCGGACCTGTGGGTACTGGGAACCTGTGAGCGTTCGGCTGAGAACATTCGTGACGTTCGCCGAGACCGAAACTGGTTGCTGGTAATGGGCAACGAAGGCGACGGACTGCGACGACTGACACGCGAAACGTGTGACAGCCTGGTTTCAATGCCCGCCGCGGGCCGCGTTCCGTCATTGAACGTCGCGTCCGCTACCGCCGCCTGTCTAACGATACTAAGCCATCGTTAACATCGCTTACAGCATTTTGCTCTGACCATAGCCTGCAACTGCCGGCCGTAAACACGCGTTTCGTGTGGTGATCGATGCAGTACGCGCAGCCCCAAACGGCAACGTGTTTCTGCAGGTCAAAGCAAGTCACGAAATAGGTGCAGTCACTCGTAGTGAATGCGGTCAGGAACTTCGGCTCACAATTCAGTTCTCCGAATGGAGGTGAGCCCACCAGGATCACGCTATCAAATCCCACTTCAAGGCCAGAGCTTCACCAACGTGAAAAAAATGATCTGCGAATGCAGTACTGATACTTGATCAATCTGAGACACAGTTGGTTTACTAGCAACCTTAAGATCTTCGTTCTCGTAGAGCGGACTTATACGCCACAAGTCATACGCCATGATTGCTGTACCCAATGCAGTGAACCGGAACGGCGGTAGCCAGCGTTTTGACATTAAAACCTGTTTCCCGCCGTCCGGCTACGGCGGTCGTTTGCTGGCAAGGCATACTGTGCATCGCAACACGAGAACCGTGAGCATTGCGATTGTCGCTCTTACTACAGGTTTGATCTGTCGGGTCGCGATACTCAATGCTCGAGCAACGCCACAAGCTTCCCGGGAATATGGTGGGCCAAACTTCGCGGTCTTCGATGCATTGATGGCCGACCCGCCATTGGTGGTTCCGCCCGATATGCGACTCGGCGGCTTCCACAGTTTTAACCGCTCAAGAACTTACTCCGCCTACGTATTGCAAATACTACCACGTCTTCACTGCATCTACCCTGTCGGCCGAGGGGGGCAGCCAGCATCCACAGGCGCAAGACAAACCACTTCGGCACCTTTACAACGCTATTGTGGATCGCGAAACTAAGAATAGAGGCTAGGTTTTGTACCGGCTACCCAAATCCGGCAGCAGTTTTTCCCCCTTGGACTAATCAGACTCTCGACAATCGAGCATTTGAAGGTTACTCAGTAGTTTACCGATGCGGAGATCGAATCGGCTGGATTTCGTTGGGTCGCCTTCATTCGGGCGTCGCTGTCGACCAGATTGGCTTTGCGATTGCTGAGTACGACAAGTCATCTGCAGCTGGATTGATACAAAGTTTCCTCGATCTTCACTGCGAACCTGGCGGGCAAGGCCAGCTAAAAACATGCTGCACCCGAGAGTTTCGGGCGTCAAACGCTGTTGGGCAGGCCCCGGTTCCGGTCCCTGCGTCTGCGGGAGACAGAATGTATTAAACCGCCTCGCAACGCCGACTGATCGGCCGAGTATTTCTGATTGCTTATTCACCGCGCGGGCGAAAAATGCTGTTTGTTGTTTAGCACATAGGCGGACAGCAGCACGGCAATGTTTTCGTTACACGCGTAATATCGTGAATCGAGAGCGTCAATCAATGAGTACTGCCGCTCGGAGAATGAGGCGAGTTGTTCACGTCTTCTCGTATTATCAGTTGATGGCTTGATTGCACCGAAAAGCTCGATCACTTCGTTCAAAATGAACGCTCGTTCGTTGGCGCCGATTATCTTAAGACCGGTCAATGCGTCCAGATACTGGCTTCCTGATGAATTGACAAAGTATTGAGCATGACCACCGCTATGTACCTCGCCGTTGTAAGTCTGCACGGCGTAATAATTCTGCTGCGGCTGCGTGAGAGCCTCCCAGCTGCTTTCTTCCAGCACGGAGGGAATCAATTCGGAGGTGTCTGTGATGCCCTCAAAAAAAATTAGTCCATCTGCAGCAGCTTTGGCCACCTTGTTGTTTTGTGATCCAGCTAATTCTTCCAGAAGTGCTCTTGTGTTTTTGTCTGGGTGGCGCGCATATGAAGTCAGTGCTGCAGCCAGCTGGTAGTCGTGCGGATATGTGTCAAGCAGTGGTGTCACAGCCGAAATCAGCGGCAGTAATTTATCGTGCGGAACAGGCACGTCGCGTTCGTTCAACGCGTCAAGAATGTAGTGAAGGTTTTCGTTTTGTTGCGTGAAATGTTCCGGTGATAGCAATGTCGAAACTGCACGATCTCGGTCCATCGACAGCATTAATTTTGGAGGCCGTGCGTGGCGTGATCCGTCCTGGCGCAGAAGCAGTGATTCCGTAAGCGGGAAAACTGACTCAAGTAGTTTCAGAGTACATCGGCCGCACCTTATTCCTCGTTCGATTCCCATCATCGCAAATGATCGCACCGATCTGCTGTGATCGCCGAGCAGTCCAACCATCGCTTCGATACAGTCATCCGTGCCGATATTGCCCAGCGTGATTGCTGCATACTGACGAAAGTGATCGTTGTCATGATTCGCGTATCGAACCAATGCAGGAACGGCATCTGGCGGGCATATGCGTCCCAGTAGATCGCACAGTCGTTCGAACGGCGATTTCGCGTCGAGTGCATGAAGTCGCCCCGGAAACGTCGTTTTGTAGCTGCGATCATCGTTTAACGCGGCAATGATTTGCGGAGCTGCCTTCGCACCAACAAGTTGCAGTTTTTGGATATTGAAATCGCTGTCGACCTGAACAAACAGCCGTTCAACCATTTTCTGAATTTCGTTTTGCGAAATATCGTCCGGAACCGTCAGTGCATTTCGTGCAGCAAAATATTCCTGCGTGGCATTTCTGTATTCTGTGTTGGTAATCCAGTTACGAAAACTACCCCTTTGTGAGTCTTCTCCGAAGTGTCGACGAAATGCCTGAAAGGCGAGGAAGCCGAACAGGCACATAGTGGCTATCAGGATATCTGAGGACTTCATGTAGGACACCTATCGCCAGACAGCCAACGGGCGACAGTGTGTCGCACACGGAACGAGACTGTAGTCGAGCATATACGTTCGCCCCAGTGTTGGCAAACTCTGGATATTCCCGAATGCACGTTTCGCTGTGAGCCGCCGCAAAAAATCGGGCAGCAGTACTCAACTATTAAAACCGCATGGTCACCTCGTCCATAGCGTTAGCCCACATCGCTGAAAAGTAATTGTTGCTGCCGCGTACTCGCGACCTTAGTTCGAAAAGTATGTTTCGCTGCAACGCAGAATCGGGCTACCAGTATCCCCACTTGTGTGAGTTCATCACATACAGTCCCAGAATCAGGTTCGCCGTCGCGTGCATGATAACGCAGGCGGAAAGACTTTTTGTGCGAACGGCGATTCCGTACATCAGCAAGCCAAATATCAGTGCGCCCGCGTAGTCCACCGGAGCATGAACGGCCACAACCATTGCCGTGACGATCAGCAGGCTGCGTTGATTAAAGGTGCCAAATGGCACCTTCCAATAGTCACCGTCCAGGTCCACAAGATACCGCATCATAAAGCCACGCCAAAACAATTCTTCAATCAACGGAGCCACGATTACCAGTCGAACGAATCTCATAGCAACGACAAATACATACAGCGGCGAACCGTTTGCTTTTAACGGCGACGGATCAAAGCCATCTGTTCGAGCTGAAAATCCCAGATACTGCCACCGGCCTTCCGGCATCTGCCACATTTCAAACAGATGCCCCGGAAGTATCCACACAAGGATGCTGAAAATGCCGGCTCCGATCGCCAGCAGCCAGCCTGAGTGCGGCTTGAAGTCGTATTGCTTCCAGTACATGGCCAGTACTAACAGTGTGGTTATGGTCTGCAGCGGATAAAGCCACAACTTCAGCGTGTCAGATGAGGCGTCTGCTACCGGATCCGCTGAAAAAAATCCCAGCATCGACAGCAAATCCGGCAATGCGAGAAACGCCATGAAGCAGCAAAACGGGCCGACGTACGCCATTGTGCGAGTGTCCGGCCTGGAGCCTACGTCAGTCATTCGGAAAACATCCCTGTTTGCGAGCCCTGCCGAAATTATCGTGTAATCGATGGATCGCTGCCTGCAACACTGTATTTCGCAGCTTCCACCATTAGAGTTTTACTGTCGGAGTTTAACGTCGGCTAGACAGTGGCAATGTCTGCCTTTGATGGCTTCTCGATGCGACGACTCAGAAGTGTACTTAACTTCATCACATCATGACGTATCGTTTCAACAACTTCGGGCGAAAGTTCACGAGCACCAAATCTAACCGAATTGAACGCCCCGGCAATTCTTTCGGGCAGATCGCGATCATCCGGTGAAGTCAGATAGTCGGCAAAGTGCTGAGTCGCCATAGTCGCATTTTCGCGTGCCGTTTGGTTTTCCGGCAGCTTCAGGCCGTGTCGCTGGCACAGCGTTCTAAACGTTTCGTAAAAACGCACAACACTGCGTTGCTGACGATTGGATGTCTGCATCCAGCCGAACGCCTTTGCGAATCGCGTTCTGAACGTTCTCATCAGGCTTGATCGGGCGATCAGCCCGATAATCAACAGAAAAAAGAATGTTGCAAAGCCCGTCTTAAAGCTGATCCACTTCATTGGCTGCAGAATAACTTCTCGGTAGAACATATGGATCGCACCGACAAAGCCAAGCCGTTTAACAGATTCCGCTGAGTCCTTAAGTTTTGTCAGCCAAGGACGCACCATGGCTTCCTGTCGTTGCAGGCTCATCTTTTGCACCATGTCCGTCCAGTTATCGTTCATGGCGAATCGCAGGTCCTGCCACCATGCCAATTGTCCGGTACGGCTGGCGATTTCGTCACGAGCGGCCGGAGTCGGATCCAGCGTTTCCCATTCTCGATCGACATAGGCCTCCAGCCATGCGTGGGCCTGCTTCTGTTTAACTTCGTGTCGTCCGGAAACGGTATTAAGGCTGCTTCCTTTGTATCCGTTGACAATTCGAGCCGGTACATTCACCGCCTGCAGCATGAGCGCACAGACTGACGCAAAGTATTCGCAGTGCCCGGATTTTGTGTTCAGCAGAAAGTCTTCCACAGGATCCAGCGATCGATCTATAACACCAGGATTCATGGAATAGCTGAAGTCTCCCGATGTATTCAGAAATCGGAAGATGCGGTCGATTCGTTCTCGCGGCTCCACGAGTTGATTATTGTCGGTACAGATTTCGATGGCTTGTGCCGTCAGTTTTGGCAAAGCCGCGTCGAGATTTTTCGTAATGCACCATGTGTAGGCATAGTCTCCTTCCACTTTTTGGTAGCGGTTAGCCGGGCTAATAAATTCCATCACTTCAGACAGAGCCCCCTGAGGCACAATGCGACGGCGAGCCATATGGTTGAGCTGTTGTTTGGGCGATGCTTCACACCACACTTCAAACTCGGCCGCTTCAGAACGACTGTCTCCGTCGCGGATGCGGTGAATCAGTGAGTAGGAAAACCAGCGCTGTTCCAAAGTGTTTCCGTGCCGACGATTGATGGCGTTTACAATGGGAGTCGGCGCGAAGGCAAATGACAGAATCGGTGGGTCCTGAGTGATTCTGACGCGGAAATCTGCAGTCTTTGAATCGGCTGTAAATCGTCGACGTGTTTCCAGATCGCCAACCGATCGTCCCTGAATGCTGCCGCTTGTCCAACGCCCCTTCAGGTAATGTCCGAGGGCATTTCCGCGGAACATAATTTCGTCCATTCGCATGAAATCAGCGAATTCTTCGGGCATGACAGACGCGCCATCCTTCATTCGAGTAATTTCAAACTGCAGGACACGCGCGTCAGACTGCATGATCTGGCCAATTTCGCCCAGCGCCACGTTTTCCGTAAAGCCGGTTTGATTCATTACCGCGCGCTGAGCTGCATCTCGAAGTCCAGCCAGCGGAGATTCCGGTACCCAGATCCGGGGAAATGCAGCAAAAGTAGCAGCAGCCAACACCATCGACGCCACAAAAGTAAAACCAACGATGCCACGAAATCGCCAGCCGATCCAGGGTTCGTTGGAATCAAGCTGCAATCCGTTGCGAATTAAAAGCAACGGATCGTGTGCTTCACCCGTTGCCACAGCGTTCAGACTGTCTTCCACGCCATCCGACGAACGTTCCAGTCGTCGGCGAGTTCGATACAACGTGAAAACTGATGTTGTCCAGATCAGCGCCAGCAACATCAGTACCAGCGACATACCGAACGTGGCACTGGTGGTTAACACCGATGCCACGGATACCTGCAGCAGGCTAAGTGAAATCAGCCACCAGTATTGCCGGATACCTTTCTGCAGTAACAAAACCACCCACGTCATGTAGACCAGCAGGTGAGCACCTGACAACAGTTTGCCCAACACGTCGCCGTCCAAAAATTCCCAGGCCATGGCACCAAACGCCAGCAGACCAAGTATGTTGGCGCCCAGCACGGATAGTTTAATGTTTCTCCATTTATCCACGTAATAGTGAGTGAACAACGCCAGTATCGGAGTTACGGAAGTGGGCCATGGCGATTCTTCTGCAGATGCCAGAATCAACGCGGCTAAAGCCACCGTCAATGTAATGCTCCACGCAAATGTGGATTCAATGTTGACTGTCTTCTTCATTTTGACACCTTCGCTGTCGAAGCCTGCGACATCGAAGCCGTCATTGTGGAACCGGTCGTAACGGCCCCGGCAACAGCGCTGGACAGCTGAGCCGATGGCCAAGCATTCGGAAACTGCCGAACATCCGTTGTCAGGTCTTCAAGTTGAAACACCATCTGCAGCCCATCGATTGACGCTTCAATGACAGTGGTCAGATGCAGCAGGTCGATCGAATCGTGAGTAAACAAGCGTGATGCCTGAACCAGTGCTTCGACAGCTTCTGCCGGTCGGGGTGTAATGAGAATAATTCGATCATCGTGCAATGTATGCCCGGCGACGATCGCGGCCAGCACATCGTCCAGGTTTGCTCGAACAGAACGATTACAAACTGCCAGAGCATCCAGTGCTTCTTCGCGAAATCCGCCAGGTGAGCGGCTGGAAACAACAGTCGGCTGGTCAGCTGCGATGGCCAGAAGGTAGCCCGTGCCGGAAGACGCTCGAGTTTGTTCTTCGCAAATTGTGGCTGCCAGACTGATCGCCATTTCGGATGCGGCGTCGGGCCAGCTTCTGAGTTCGGGCAGGTCCAGCACCACCAGAGAATCTGACTGCCGGTTCTGTTGGTGTTCGCGAATCATTAGTTCGCCTCGTCGAGCCGTCGACCGCCAGTGAATTGATCGCGGATTGTCGCCGGCTCGGTATTCGCGAATACGCAGGAAATCGTCGTCAAAGAATCCCGGTCTTGAGTGAGTATGGTGATCTGATTCGGACAGCTCTTTTTGCTGTCGAGACCATTCCGGATAAAGCCGGCCCAGCTGAGGATGCACAATCAATTCAGACACTGACGGAAACAGCTGGCCGCGTTCACCGATTCCCATCGGAAACCGTGAACTGACTCGTACCGGACCCAGTTCATAGCTTCCACGCTGAGTGAATCGCACGTGGTAACGGCCGGTTCGGCTTTGCTTTGCCGGTACGCGAACAAACGTGACGACGCCTTCGTCGTCGCGACGGCGGCCTTTCAATCGTTTGCCGGTAATGCGGTCCCGAATTTCCAGCATGTGTGACGCCATAACGCGTTTATCGTTGGACACTTCAAGTTCAACGCCAAAAAATTCGCCGGCGATGGCTCTTCGCGGAGCATGCCGTTTTACAGATACACCTTTAAGCATTCCATATACGATCCATCCGTTCAAAATAAAGGGGCCAGCCATCATGCCGAAAACCAACAATGGCATATTCCGATGCCCCATCAGTGCTCCAACGGCCAGAGTCAGCATGATGGCCAGAAAGCCGATGCCTTCACGGGGCACCACCACGCGAGATCGTTTACCGAAGCGGCTCATGACCCGGCCAAGTTCGCGACCAAACAACAGGTTGGCGGATCCGATGGCCAGCATAATGCAGCCCAGAATTACCAATACACTGCTGGACGTTCCTTGAAATTCCGGAAACGTGTTTGGCAGAACAAAGGCTGCCAGAAAACTGGCGAACGCGGCCAGGAGTTGTGTCAGTGCGCCTGCACTGAGCGTAATGGACGGGCGAAAGCGTTTCCTGGCATTCATGATTGCGGACCCCGAATAACAACTGATCTCGTCGCCAAGGCAACGAGAGACAATAACACTGAAACGGAAAACGCCAAAAAACTTCCGGTCGCCCACCCGTCTGTTTTGAATCGTTCTGTGTCATTGGCCAGCCAATGGATGGCCGAATTACAACGCCAGCGCTTATTTCCACTGCGGTATAGCAACGAACGGTGACAGCTTCCGATTTGTCTGTCAACTTTCAACGCACGGTTTGTTATACCAGGGGTGCGTTCAGGGAATACGTTATTTTATGTGAGTGTTAATTTCCAGTATTGATTCCACTGTTTGCTGTACATGTTGGCGCAGAGTCCTGCCATTCGGTTGACACGTCGGACTCGCCATCGTGCTCCTGTTTGTTTGAGCC
>JBDNFN010000223.1:0-5070 GCA_041689795.1 Fuerstiella sp.
AACAACATGAACTTAGCGCAGGCAATTAGTGCAATGGGCCTGATCGCCCTCCCACACATTCACGCTGCAGACCCTGTAAATGTTGCGTTTTCGGAAGAAATTCCGAGCCGCCCCAACATCGTACTCATACTTGCCGACGATATGGGTTACGGCGACCCGCATTGTTACAATGCAGATTCGAAGATCGCAACGCCGAATATTGATGCACTTGCGGCAGCGGGAATGAGTTTTACCGATGCTCACGCGGCTGGCCCATTGTGCCATCTTTCTCGTTACGGGCTAATGACAGGTCGATATCCGTTTCGAGCACAGCCTGGAAAATGGGCCAATCAACCGACCATTGCAGACGATCAGGTGACGGTGCCGCAACTGCTTCAGACGGCTGGTTATCAAACAGCGATGGTCGGGAAGTGGCATCTCGGATTTCATGAAAACGGTTACGATAAGCCTCTGGTGGGTGGCCCGATTCATCGTGGGTTTGACAGTTACTTTGGAATTCGGGCATCAACCGATATTCCGCCGTACTTCTACATTCGAGGCGACATGGCGGTTTCGCCACCGTCGAATCATATTGCTGCCAATAACTCAGACGGATGGTCGAAAATTCAGGGAGCGTTCTGGCGAGAGGGCGGCATCGCTCCGGACCTTGAACTGAAGGATGTACTGCCACGTTTTACTGAAGAAGCAATCACAGTAATTCAGGATTACGCGGAAAGGCCGAAGGCGTCGCGGAAGCCACTGATGATGTATCTGGCTTACCCGGCTCCTCATACTCCGTGGTTGCCTTCTGCCGAATTTTCTGGAAAAAGTGGAGCAGGCATGTATGGTGATTTTGTGATGATGGTGGATCATCAGGTAGGGCAAATCACTCGTGAGCTTGATGCTGCGGGAATGGCCGACGATACGTTGTTAGTGTTTTCGTCGGACAATGGCCCGACATGGTATGACGTCGATCGCGAAGAATTCGGACACGATTGTGCCGGCGGTCTTCGAGGCATGAAGTCGGATGCATGGGAAGGCGGCCATAGGGTGCCGTTTATTGTTCGATGGCCAGAAGTCGTGGAGCGAGGCTGCCAATCAGCAACGACAATTAATTTTGTCGATGTGCTGGCAACCGTGGCCGAAATCGTGGGGCTGCCACTTCCGGAGCATGCTGGTCCGGACAGTTTCAGCTTTCATAAGGTGCTCACGGGCAGTCTGCCGCCCGAACAGACGGTTCGCGACGATCTGATCATTCAGTCGGGGGGCGGCTTTATGACAATTCGGGTTGAAGAATGGAAGCTGATTGATGGGCTTGGTTCCGGAGGCTTCAGCGAGCCGCGAAAAGTGAAACCGATACCTGGCGAAGCCTCAGGGCAGCTATACAACCTGGCCAGCGATCCGGCGGAATCCAACAACGTTTTCTTGAAATTTCCCGATATTGTTGAGCGGCTCAAAAAACGCATGCAGCAGCTGAAACAGGCAGAAGGCCACCGTTTTGTACGTTAGGCGGCATAGCGCACTCTGATTCGTCAGTTGAAGCCAGTTGATTCATGCACGGCCGTAGTCGTCGGGAATCGAGTCGGCCATGGGGGTTTCGATTCGGATCGGCAGAGGCTCGGTGAAAGTTCGCCGGCTGCTTTCGCAAAAAGAAGTGAAAGAGGTTGCTGCAATCTAAAATAGATGTGGTGGGACCGTGTTGGCATTTGCGGTTATGCAATACACTTCGGCCGTTTGAGATTCGCAACAACAATCGCCAAGGGTCAGCAACGACTGCACGGGATGTCGAATTAATGTACAGACAGGCCAGTTCCTCTTACCTTGTTTTCACTCGTTGTTTGACGTTGTGTATTCTAGCAGCCGTCTATTCATGCCCGGCGGTAGTTGTCGCCTGGCAGCCGGATTCGCCGGGTTATGCTGTTCAGCATTTGGAGGCGTGGTTGCAGAACACGAGTCTTAGTGCTGCCACGTTGCCTAAACTTCTGGCCGAGCCGTTTTCGTCGATTGCGATCACAAAGCCTGATGCCGAAGCTGCGGCCGATTTGCTATGGAAGAATCGGTCGCAGTTATTGCGACAGGAACGAGCTGCAGAAATGGAGGCTCGCAGTATTACTATCGGCGACAAAACCATGCCCTTCTGGTTCAAGGTTTTTGGCGACAAGCCAAACGACGGGCGGAGCCTGTTTATTTCGATGCACGGTGGCGGTGGTGCTCCGGCGAAAGTGAACGATCAACAATACGAGAATCAGAAGAAGCTTTATCAGCCTGAGGAAGGTGTCTACCTGGTTCCTCGAGCACCCACGAATGCATGGAATCTATGGCACACAGGTGACATCGATGATTTCTTTGACCGTTTGATTACGAACATGGTCATCTTCAACGATGTGAATCCGGATCGTGTCTATCTAATGGGCTATTCCGCAGGTGGAGACGGTGTTTACCAGTTAGCTCCGCGAATGTCCGATCGCTTTGCGGCAGCCAGCATGATGGCCGGGCACCCCAACGAAACTCAGCCAGACGGTTTACGAAATATCGGCTTTACCATCCATGTGGGCGCTCAGGATTCGGCTTACAATCGCAACAAAATCGCTGGCGAATGGAAGCTAAAACTCTCTCAATTGCAGCAGGCCGATCCCGAGGGATATGTTCACTACGTCGAACTGCATGCAGGCAGAGAACATTGGATGAATCTGGAAGATTCCGTTGCTGTTACGTGGATGGCAAAGTTCAACCGAAAGCGATTTCCGCGACGTGTTGTCTGGATGCAGGATGATGTCTTTCACAGTCGATTCTATTGGCTGCAAACAGATCGAAAAGCCACCATAGACCGTGCGAAGATTGTTGCTGAGACCGACGGAAATGAAGTACACATTCTGGAGTCTCAGGCTAATCGGCTAACCGTGCTGTTGCATGATGACCTGCTGGACATGAATTTTTCCGTGGCAATTAAACATCGCGACATCCTTTTGTTTCAGGGGGATGTTTCTCGAACGATCGGCGTTGTGGCTACATCGTTGCTGGATCGAGACGAGCCGGGTGCTGTAATGTTTGGTCGAGTTCACGTTGCAGTTCCGTTGGATGAATAAGGTTTGGGGATTGTTAAGTTGCCGACTCTGAGTGAAGGTTATGAGTGTCGCGATCTACTGAAGTTGTGAAGCTGATTCTGCTGGTCTCGTGTGCTCACGCGCTTGTACATTTGCTTGAACAGTCAGTCGCCAGCGTTGAACAGGTGATATCGGACGAGTTTTCGTTTTCGATGGATCAGTCAGGACTGCTGGGAACAGCTTTAAGACTGCCATACGGAATCGGAGCTTTTTTTGCAGGTCTGCTTGCGGACCGATTTGGTGAAAAGCGAATTCTGGTGCTGTACCTGTTCGGCGCGGCATTGGTGTCGATGTCGTTTATGGTGGCAGGCGGTTCGTCAGTTGTTTACACGCAGATGTTTGCACTGGGTGTCTTTGCCAGTATGTATCATCCGGCGGGCCTCGCGTTGTTGGCGAACGAAACTCGTCCGGAAGAACGCTCGCGAGCGCTGGGAATGCACGGTGTGTTGGGGTCGCTGGGTATCGCGTCTGCTCCGTTTATTGCGGGACTGATGCTGTCGCTGCGTCCAGGTGATTGGCGAGGCTACTATCTGCTGCTTGGAATTATCAGCGCCACTTTGGGCGTTCTGGTTTGGCTGCTGCTGAAGCCCGCCGGTCATGGAGCACCAGAAAGAAATTCGCCAATGCACGGCGATGACTCGGTTAAAAACGTCTATCCAACGGATCTGAAGTTCCAGATTTTCCCTTTTACGTTGCTGGTGTTGGGAACCGCCCTGTCAGGAACAGTCTACGGAGGAGTACTGCACTTTTTGCCTCGCTATCTGAAAGAGTCCGGGTCGATGTCACATCTGGAATCGTGGCTCGGAACATCAATCCCGGATAGTGCGATTGGCAACTATGCCGCAGCATTGGCGCTCATCTGCGGGGCGTTCGGGCAATGGCTGGCGGGAAGACTGGCTAAGCCCGGCACATTGCCTCGGATGCTGTCGCTGGCGTATGCTTTAAATGTACCATGTCTAATCTGGATGACGTTTGCTGAAGGCAGCTATCGGCTGTTGGCGGCATGTCTCTGGGCGTTTGTGCACTTCATGAATCAGCCACTTTATAATAGTCTGGTTCCGGAATTTTTGCCTCGCCATCGCCGCAGCGTGGGCTTTGGTTTCAGCAACATGATGGGCTTTGGCGTTGGAGCGGTTGGGCCACCGCTGGTAGCATTGTTCGATGATCGTTTTGCCGATTACACGATCAGCTATAGTGCTTTGGCCGGCCTTGCGTTTGTTGCGGCCCTGCTTCCGCTGCCGTTGATGTCAATCAGATTTGTGACACGCGAACATCATCACAATCGTTAGAAGCAGTCGTGAAACCGCTCCTGCAAACTTCTCGATACGAACACCACGCGTAAGCGAGTAAATTTTACAATGTATGGATTCACTCGCTCGCGCCGCGTGCTTGTACATGTGCAGTTTTCGGACCGCCTCCAGAAGGGTGTCGTGGTTCTGAATTCGGTCAGATGCGCAACTGAGACCAATCATCGCCGCGGAATTGGTGGTTGCGATTCACGCTGCTCTTACAATTTTCGCACGGCCGTGTGTAGCGACTGCTTCTGTCCTGATTGTGGAAACTATGTGTTTGTGTAAACGCATTCCTACCGTTTTTCCTGTGTGGTTATCTGCTGGAAATTGACTGTAGATCCAGTCAGGTTGAAGCTAAAGCAGCCTGAAAACGTTGGTCGATTTAGGCTCGCGGGAACGGCTGGTTCGGTTGATTTACGGCTGCATTGCTCCGCAGTTTCGTGTGGAGCTACAGTCGGTAACACGTTCCCGTCTTTAGCTCGCACCAAACAGTGATCGTGAGTTGCCCCGTGATGTTTGCGGCCATAAGTCAACGCAAACGTTGTAGTGACTCGGTCGAATGGCGTTGTCCACGGGTATTTTGCGTTTTTGCGACCGTGAATTGCCGCGACCGCGCAGCGTTGAAGAACGCGATCCGTCGCGTTCATAAATTTTAAGTTTTTTTACGCATGCAGACATGACGTCGATGGCGTGAC
>JBDNFN010000224.1:0-2436 GCA_041689795.1 Fuerstiella sp.
CAAAATCGTGTTCCGAGGCGACACGGCTTACAGTCAGACGGAACATCTGGATCGCTGGGATGATCGCGGGATCACGTTCTACTTCGGCTACAAGGTGTTCGCTAACCTCGAAGAACGAGCCGAAAACCTCGATCATTCCGCGTGGACGACGCTGTAGCGGCCAAGCCGTCAAAACGTCAAAACGAAGATTCGCTCAAAGCCGGTCCGTGCCAAAGAGCAGATCGTTGTGGATCGCGAATACACGAACCTGGTGCTGACCAGCGAAGACGTCGCCGAGTTCGCTTATCAGCCAACCGCCGTCGGCAGGTGTTTGGCGACTGGTAGAAACGCTGCAACTTTAGAAGTCGACCGCAGCCCCTCGCGTACGGCCGCGAGTTCTCTGGTTCAACCAAGTCAGGATTTGGAGTCCTGATACTCTGCCGTCACCGCTCAGCCCCGAAGGAAATCGAACTTGCAATTAACGAAATTCGAGCGAATCAGCGTCGAACCTCGTTCGTCAGCGGCAAGTCGCTCCGATAATTTTCTCCATAAAACACAACCGCCCGGTCGCTTGTTCTGAGTCTAGGGAGCCCTACGCGAAGCACTGACTTCTATCGGCTGGGCGTCGCTCGTGAAACTCGATCTAAACCCCGATGCCAAACGGCCGAGTAATGGTCTTTTTCCCAGACTGGTATCTGACCCCGAAAGCACTGAACCCTGTTCCAGTTCCCCCGATGCCAAGCGAACCTTTCCAGCTGTACCAGACTCATTTTCCTCCATCAACGGCTCCAGATTCGCAGCGATGTTCGGGAGCTCAGAAGCGACAGATGCTGATTCCTCTGCAGGAACTGCGGGGACTTCCTGCGGAAGCTGCAAATCCGTTTCGGGCGAAATGGACTCATTCGCTGTTTCATCAGGCGACACTCCCGCCGGAAGATCCTGTCCCTGTTCCTCCTCAATGACAGGCGAGGCCTCATATGCCCTGTTCTGCGCAGCCTGCGTGTGATCATATTTTGTCGAAGTGTCGGCCACCCTCAGATCTTTGTACCTGAGCAAGGACCCTTTCTCGTAATGAATATTCTTCAAAGAGATAGCGTATTCAGCGCGAGCCCTAAAGAACTGAATCTCTGCCTGGACCAGTCGATTCTGTGCATCAAGAATTCGGTCTGTTGCCTCATTCTGACCGCTCTCCTTCTTAGCATCCAGGGCATCCATATAGTCTTTGGCTGCGAGATACTGATTAAGATTGTTCTCCACCGATTGGTAGGCACGAACGGAATCTGTGATTGCGCCATTCAAACCACTGACCACTTCACGCTGCTGTTCTCTCTGAATCGCCTTTGCCCTGGAAAGTGCAATTTCCGCATTTTGCACGGCGGCATGAGCCTTTCGGTACCCAATTGGAACGGTCAGTTCCACTCCCAGCGTCCACTCCTGCTGATCACCAGTCGCCAGATTTCCAAGTGCTGAAGCGGGAGCATTTCCAGTTTGACTACCGTTTGCAATCAGAGCATCTCCAAAGCCACGCCATCGATAACGACCTACTGCATCCAAACGAGGATTCAGAAAGTTTCGCGAAGCAAGAAGTTCGAGCTCTTTCTTCTTCACAACAAGATGCTGACGTTGAAGTTCAGGCCGTTGCTGGATTGCCTCTTCCATTGATGCGTGCCAGTCAAAATGAATCTGTGCAATTGACGGTTCGTCGATGGCACGAATCAGTTGCCCATCAGCAGCAGCCACACCAGTAAGAAGGCGTAAACGACGTTCAGCTACGAGGACGCCGCCTGTCAACTGACCTGTCCCACCACTTGATCCATTCTGCGTCTGAGTCCCTTGAAGAAGTCGACCGGACAATGTCTCATCAACGGCCGCCTTCAGCTGGTAATACTGTTGGCGAGCCAATGCTTCATCTGCCTTACCAACGCTTCCACCTGTCACTTTAGCTTTCGCTTCATTCCAGGAAACAAGTGCCTTCTCCATCGCTTTTTTCCGAGCATCCAGTTCTCGGTAAGCAACGTACAAGTCCCAGTAAGCGTTTTCAACGTTACTCACGAATCCTCGCAGCGAGGCCATGAATTCAGCATGGTTGATGTCAGCATTTGCCTTGGCGATCACGACACCGTTGTATACCCCTGGCGTCGCACCTGGTCCGGCAATTCGGTTAAACTCCAGCCCGCCTCCCTGAAGTAGAGGCTGACGAATCTCCCCTTCAAGCCACGTATCCCATGAGCTTCGAAAAGTATTTGCCGGTGCGTTGTTGGCATCGTACCCGGTTACACTTCGAATAGCCAACAGCGAGCCGGTTGCAGTCCTTTTGGGTGCGTTCAGGGAATACGTTATTTTATGTGAGTGTTAATTTCCAGTATTGATTCCACTGTTTGCTGTACATGTTGGCGCAGAGTCCTGCCATTCGGTTGACACGTCGGACTCGCCATCGTGCTCCTGTTTGTTTGAGCC
>JBDNFN010000225.1:0-50390 GCA_041689795.1 Fuerstiella sp.
GCTGCCGTCCGGCTTTTTTCGTTTCACAGGAGAACTAACATGACAGGTGTATTGGAAGAACCTCGCTTGCAGGCTTCATCGATTGCGAGTGATCGGCTGCGTTCGACGATGGCTGCCGCCCGACTGAGCTTCAATTGGCTGCGTGTCGACAAGCGATTAACGACCAATTGGCACAGCAGTTGGCCCCCTCAGTTCCGTTGGACGGCAATGTTCAATCAGCCTTGACGATGACAAGTGTCATATCGTCGCTCTGGCATTCGTTTTCTGAAAATTCAACTGCGGCGTTAAACAGTCGGTCGACGATTTCGCAGGCCGGCAGATCTCGGTTCGTTTCGATGCATTCCAGCATACGTTTGGAGCCGAAAATTTCATCACCCCTTTCCGATTCCGGAATGCCATCAGTTGGAATAACCAAAATATCGCCTGATGAAAGCGTAAACCTGTCACTGTTGGAAGGCGCAATATGACTCATCAGGCCAAGAGGGATGTGGTGGGTTGTTAATTGATCTCGACCGTCCCGACGCACGATCCAGCCAGGATGTCCCGCGTTGAAGTATTCAAACGTATTCGAAAACGGATCAAAGATAACCAGCAGCAAAGTGACAAACATCCCTTCGGAAGTGCCCGCGAAAATCAGCCGGTTCATCGTGGGCAGCATCAACTGCACGTCAATGTTAATGTCTGTTAGAGTTCTCAGGCAGGCTCGGGTTTCTGCCATAACAATGGCGGACCCCATGCCATGGCCGGCCACATCACCCACGACAAAAATGTGCCGCCCATCGTTAAGGGCTATAAAGTCATAGTAGTCGCCGCATCCCATTCCGGCAGATCGGATTCCGGACGCGCTGTCGAGTCCGGCGATGTGCGGATCGGTTTTAGGATAAAGTCGATCCTGAACGCTTTGTGCAACTTTGAGTTCGTTGCGAATGATTGTCAGTTCATGCTCAGTCGCTCGACGTGTGCTGCGTTCGATGGCAAAGCGAACGCTGCGTGCGAGTGTATGAGCTTCGTAGTGATTTTTCTGGACGTAATCGTCTGCACCGAAACTGACAGCGGCAATGGCGGTTTCGCTGTCTTCCATTCCGCTCAGGACAACAATCGGCGTTCCATCAGACGAAGCAGAAAGGCGATGGAAGGTGTCGATACCCGAGCTATCAGGAAGATTCAGATCCAGCAGGATAACGGAAAACACGTCTCTGGCCAGAACCTCGACGGCGGCAGACAGGCGGTCGACAGGCGGTCGACCCGATGGACATCGACCGTGCCCAAGCCGATCCTGAGATTTGCCTGAATCAAGCCCGCATCCGCTGGGCTGTCTTCCACAAGCAGCAGCTTTAGCGAAGATTCACTTGTCATAGAAGACTCCGAGTTTGAGCTGAATCACCGGAGGGAATTGACGCTACGCTGATGTCGATGTTACGGCGTGGCCATCGAAACGTAAATCACCATGCATCATAATTTTCGTTGATGGAGACATTTGCCGGAATCGCAGATGCACAATTGCATTGGTTGTGCCAATACGTCACCATCAGCGGACTTCAACGCAAATTTTGCAAGAGGTGCGGTGTGGATTATTTATGGCCACTTGGGTTTTTCACGCAGCTTCACTTCCCGGTGCTCGCCGCGGGCAACGGGTTTGTTGCGGGATGCGCTGACGTGGCGACGTTCGGTTCATTGGTGGCCATGTCGGTGCTGCTGTATCGCCATTCGACGACCGCACTGTCTGCTACTCAGGTTCGCTTGTTTGCCGCCATGGCTGGTGTGTGCGGACTGCTGCATTTTTTGAAATTCTGGAACCAGGGTGAGTCAACTACTTTTGTTTCGATGTTGGCCGGAATCATTTGCGCCACGGCGCTGATGTTGGTGATAGGGGTAATATCATGGTCGCTGTTGCGGCATAGCGATGTGTCTGGCGACCTACAGCAGTGTCTACACGATGCCAAAGAAGAGCTTCTCCGAGAACGAGATCTGCTGAAGATGCTGGCGGACAATATCCCGGATTCAATTTACTTCAAAGACCTTCAGTCACGCTTTATTCGCTGTAACCAGAAGACCGCGGATATCTTTAAGCTTGAGTCTCCTGATCAGGCAATCGGGAAATCGGACCACGACTTTTTTCCCGAATCGGAAGCAGATGAATATCGTGCTGATGAACGGCACATCATCGAAACCGGCCAACCGATTATCAACAAGGAAGAATACGAACAATGGCAGGACGGCCAGTACCATTGGGTACTGTCAACAAAGATGCCACTGCGCGATGCAGATCAGAATATCGTTGGCACGTTTGGGTTGTCTCGCGACATTACTCAGCAAAAGCTCGCTGAAAAAAATCTGAAGGACAAAATTGACGAATTGCAAAACCTGCATTCGCAGTATGTACGCGAGCAGCAGTTGTTCAGCAGCCTGATTGAAAATATTCCCGACGCGGTTTTCTTTAAGGATGATCAGTGTCGGTTTCTACGTGTCAATCCAGCCATGGCGGCCGACGCAGGTTTTGCCTTGCCTGAAGAAATGACTGGACTGACAGATGCGGACGTCTGGGGGAATAATCTGGCGGTGGAAGCGCTGGCGGACGAACATCAGATTATGGAAACCGGCAAACCAATAATTGGCAAAGAAGAAGAAATTGTAAGAAAGTCAGACAGCCGGAAGCGTTGGGTTCTGGCGACGAAAATGCCTCTGCGAGATGCAGACGGAATGATTGTCGGCACGTTCGGACTTGCTCGCGACATTACTAACCTGAAGGAAGCTGAACAGCAGCTCACGCAATCGAAGGAACGATTTGAACTGGCGGTTCGCGGTACCAACGATGGCCTTTGGGACTGGCATGTGCAAAGTAATAAAGTCTGGTATGCGCCTCGATTCCGCGAACTCTTGGGATATTCGAAGGGAGACGACTTTCCGGATCAGTTGAACAGTTTCACCGATCGACTGCACAGGGATGATCGACATCGAGTGCTGAAGTCACTGAACGATCATCTGCGATCACGTTCGCCGCATGATGAAGAGTATCGATTGCTGACGCAGTATGCGGGCTATCGTTGGTTTCGAGGACGCGGCCAGGCAACCTGGGACGAAACCGGCGAACCGATTCGAATGGCGGGGTCGATTCAGGACGTACACGAGCGACGTTTAACACAGGACACACTTGCCAGCACGAAGCTAAAGCTGCAACAGGCCCTTATCGGCGGCAATGTCGGCATGTGGGACTGGAACATTGAGACAAACGATCTGGAGGTTTCGCCCGAACTCATGCATCAGATTGGCGGCGACATGTCTAATCCCTGGACCAGCTTCGACGACTGGGAACGGGCCGTGCATTCTGATGATCTTCCGCTGGCTCAGAAAAAAGTCTGGGACTACATTGAGGGTCGAACTGATAAATATAAAGTGTCGTTTCGTCTGCGAACCGTAAGCGGCGGCTATCGCTGGATCCTGTCGCGTGGCATGCTGTTCAGGAATGAGGCGGGACAGCCGGGAAGGTTTATCGGAGTTCATGTCGACATTACGGAACTTCGTGAGACTCAACAGGCACTTGCCGAGAGCGAAGCTCGATTTCGTGGCATTTTCAATCAGACGTTTCAGTTTATTGGTCTGATGTCACCCGACGGAACGTTGGTTGATGCCAACCGGGCGTCGTTGCATGGGGCTGGTATCGATGCCAGTGAAGTGCTTGGCCGAAAATTCTGGGACACCATCTGGTGGACACATTCCCCCGAACAGCAGGAACGACTTCGGCAGGCCGTCCGTAAGGCGGCGGCCGGTGAATTCGACCGGTTTGAAGCGACTCATCTGTCGCCCGACGGAAGCATTATCTACATCGATTTTTCTCTGAAGCCTGTACTGAATGATGCGGGTGAAGTTCTGTATCTGATTCCCGAAGGCCGCGACGTTTCTGAACTGAAACAGTACGAAGAACAACTCAAGTTACGCACGTTGGCTCTGGAACAAAGCAATCAGGAACTCGAACAGTTTGCCTATATCGCTTCACATGATCTTCAGGAACCTCTACGAACGATTGTCGGTTTTTGCCAATTGCTGGAACTGGACCATAAAGCATCACTGGATGAGACCGGTAAGAAATATCTCAACATGGTTGTTGACGGTGGCAAGCGAATGCAGTCACTTATCAACGACTTGCTGGAGTATTCAAGAGTCGCACGTCGTGGCAGAGCCTTCAAGCTGCAAAGCGTTGGCACAGCCGTCGAAGAAGCGTGTGCATTGCTGCATTCTGCAATTGACGAAGCGGGAGCAACAATTGATGTCAGCGAGTTGCCGGAACTTGCTATCGATCTGGGGCAAATGGTGCGAGTGTTTCAAAATTTGATCGGCAACGCGGTGAAATATCGCGAAAAACAGGCTCCGCATGTGCGAATATGGGCAGAACCGGCGGGCAGTAACTGGAATATCTATGTGGCTGACAATGGAATCGGAATTGCTCGCGAATTTGCCGAGCAGGTGTTTATCATCTTCAAACGTCTGCACACACGAGAAGAGTATTCCGGCACAGGAATCGGATTGGCTATTTGCCGACGCATCATCGAACGACATGGTGGGCGAATTCAACTGGTTTACGCTGACGGTTCGGCAACATCCGGTTCAGTATTTAAGATCACCCTTCCGATTCTGCCGCCCGAAAATTAACCACAACAAGATTTCCAGCGAAGCCAATTGACGCCAAAATTCCTGTGGCGTCATAGTGATCGAAACGAGCAATGACTCCGAACGCAGAATTCCGCATATTGCTGGTCGAAGACAGTCCGTCCGATGCTGAATTGGCAAAGCTGGCCTTCGCAAACAGTAGTTTTAAAAGTCACGTCAGCCACGCTCGTGATGGCGTTGAAGCGCTGGCTATGCTGCGCCGTGAGGGCGAGTTTTCCAGTTGGCAACGTCCGGATCTGATTTTTCTCGACCTGAATATGCCGCGAAAAGACGGCCGACAGGTTTTGGGCGAACTGCGAATGGATGCCAATCTTGGATACATTCCGGTGATTGTGATGACAACATCCAGCGACGAAGGCGACGTCCTGGATTGCTATCGGCTGGGTACGAACAGCTATATCGTCAAACCGGTTGAGTTGCAGGAATTTTTCAGACTGATAGAAGATACGCAGCACTACTGGTGTCGCACCTGTGTCTTGCCCTCGCGAAGTTAATGCCGCTTTAATGCACACCGCAATTTCCGAATGTCCGCCCGGAAGCATCAGTGTTCAGAAGAACGTTCGACAGCGACTCGAGTGTGTGGACGCTCTTCGTGGGTTAGTTATGGTATTTATGTGCCTGGACCATACTCGCGAATTCTTTGGTGACCTTCGTCTTGCGCCGGAAGACCTGCAAACCACAACTCCACTACTGTTCTTCACGCGATGGGTTACTCATTTCTGCGCACCCACGTTTGTGTTTTTGGCCGGGGTTTCCGCCTGGTTTTACGGACAGAAATCTGGCAGCAGACGGCAGCTGGCTGAGTTTCTTGTAACTCGCGGAATGTGGCTGCTGTTTCTGGAATTCACCGTTGTGTATTTCGGCTGGCTGCAATGCGTTGGCCGCTTTCCATTGATGTTCATTGTGATCGGCGCCATCGGCGTTTCCATGATGGCATTGGCCGCTCTGGTCTATTTGCCGTATTGGGCAGTTTGCTGTTTCGGACTTGTAACCGTAGCGCTGCACAACTGTCTGGATGGGTTTGCTGTCAGCGACTTTGGAAGGTTTGGTGACGTATGGGTTTTGCTGCACCAAGGCGGCCGCATTGAATCACTTTATGATATCGCCAATCTACGACTGGACATCGGTTATCCAATTCTGGCGTGGGTTGGCGTAATTTCATGCGGCTACGTGTTTGGTCGGGTTCTGCAGCAGGACCGAGCGGTACGCAGTGCTCAGTGCCTGCAGTTGGGACTTGGTTGTATCGTCTTGTTTTTAGTTCTCCGAGGCCTCAATTTTTATGGAGATCCGCGGCCATGGGGCGAACAGTCAACCGCAACCATAACCGTGCTGTCGTTTCTGATGTGCACAAAGTATCCACCCTCATTGCTTTACCTGTTGATGACGCTGGGGCCGGCACTGGTTGTGCTGGGCATTTTTGAGCAATGGTCTGTGGCGGAATCAGGCAGGGAACGCAAATCGCCGCGATTGCTTTCGGCTCTGCTTGTGTTCGGTCGAGTTCCGTTATTTTTTTATGTCGTGCACTTATACCTGATTCATACGCTTTCGCGTTTGCTGTATTGGGTTGCGCGAGGCGAACCTCTTTCGCCATTGCAGGTCGCATTCGAATGTTTTCAGAACGAGTCTCCTTTTCCGAAGAACTACGGATTCAGTATGAATGTCGTGTATCTGGCGTGGCCCCTGATGTTGATGATTCTGTGGCCAATGTGCATGTGGTTTGGAAAAGTGAAACGCCGCGGCAATAGCTGGATCTGGAGTTATCTGTAGAAGATTCGGCAGGGATATCTGCATAGACTTCTGTTACGCCGCGGCATCGTCGACGAACAGATTTTGGTCGCACGAAACGACCGCATGTCAAAGGCGGATTCGCTTCCATTCGCTCGAGGCGGTCCCAAAACCGCACATTTACAAGCACGCGGCATCCAGCCATTGCAAAACACACTCGCTTGCGAGCCGTGCTTGTATTGAGAAATTCGCCGGAGCGGTTTCAGGACGGCTTCCTGGCCTCATGTGGCTCGCGGATGTGTTCGACAGGTTGATCCTTAGCCGTGGGCTTTGGCCACTTTCTTTGTTTGCAGATTTGCAGTTTTCCGTAAGCATGCTGCAGTAGCTGGAGCGGTTCAAATCCAGCTCGACGTGCAGCATCCAGCACCAACAACAGACAGTCGGCGTATTCGTGAGCATCATCCGGTGCAGCCAGTGCCTCGCGGGCTTCTTTTTCCAAGTGCATGAGTGCGCCGAGAGGGCCACGTTCTTTATCGCAACCAAAGGTCTGCTGAGACCATCCTGACTGCTCGCTGGCAATCATTTCCAGAAGCGTGCCGAGGCTTAAAGCTTCTGCTTCCGTATGCGTGTCTCTATCCATTTTTGTGTCTCATTGAGTGCTGTGTTTCCTGTCGACAGGCTGGAACTACCACAGCTAAGCAGGTTGCGATTGGGTGTTTTGATAAATTCAGCGGCGTAACATTTTGGTTATTCAGGCTAAATTCGGCAAAACTGTCGCCATAGAGATGAGCTGATCTGATGGTGGCGACAGTTTGAGTTGGCGTGTACCATAACGATCTGCCCTTGATTGCAGCAACTTAACAGTCTTACGTTGATCCCCCGCTTCGCCCGCTCACCCACTGGGTAAATTAAGAACTGCCGGACGCCATCATGGCGAATTTTGTCACAACGTTTATTCTTCTCGTGTGCCACATCCTGCGGCAGGGTGGAATTGTACAGGAACCTCCGAGGGCTACGATCTCGCGAGTTGAAGAATCGGCTGCAGACAAGAATAACGCTGCTAAAGAGACCGACTCCGGAGATCGTCGTGTATCCAAGGCGGAATTCGCCCAGCTTCGGAAAGCCATGGACAGTTTAAAAACTGATGCCGCGTTGGCTGCTAAGTTAGCAGGTGAACTCGCTGGCAGTGCTGAACCTTTGCCAGATCGCGTGCTGGCAACTGTGTTGTGGATTCAGGGAAGTGGCCTGGCCATCAGCGAACAGTATGAACATGCACTGGAGGTTTTGGATCACGCTGAAAAGCTGGCACGTCAGATCAGTGACGACAAGCTGCTGCGACGGATTCTTCGATACAAATCGGCGGCGGCCTGTGAGTGTTCCGAGTATACAGTCGGTCGTGATGCGGCGATTGAAGCGATTCGGTTGTCGGAATCCATGAAGGATACAACCGCCTATGTTGCCACTCTACATAGTGAACTTGCCAGCAACGAATCAGCCCTTGGCAACAAAGAAACGGCGATAGAGCACCTTCAAACGGCAGTGGAAATTTCCTATCGTTGCAACGACAGGAAAGGTCAGTCGCAGTGGCTTGTGAATGCCGCCTGTCTAATGTCAGAACTTGGTCAACACCAGCAGGCGATTGATTCGTATCAGCGCGTCTTAAAGCTGGAGAGCGGTGAAACTGAAAATCTTGCCGTCGCCGCCGCACATCGCGGACTTGGCGAAGCCCTGATTGAAATCGGATTGCTCCCGGATGCAGAAACGCATCTTCAAACAGCCTTATTACTGTGTAAACAACCGGGTGCTGAAAGTATTCGTGGTTCAGTTGAAGCTTCATTGGGGAAGCTGTTTATTGTCAGGTCCGATCTGGGTCTGGCCCAGCATCATTTCCTTAATTCACTTGTTATTTTTAAGGATCTCGGGAACACGCCAGGCATCATAGCGGCCGAGCAGGCTTTGCGTAAACTGGAAGGCTCAGCAGACCTGACTGCCGACATATTTAACATCCGTGAGCAACTTGTACAGGCCGAGGAATCAAACGATCTGGAGCTGCAGGTCGCCCTGCACAAAGAGCTATCACAAAAGCTGGGGGTCGCAAATCAATGGCACGAATCATCAACGCACGCCACACGAGCTGACGTTCTGGGACAGCAGCTTGCATCAGCAAGATTCAACGATAAGATCGCCAGGTTGTTGTCGGAAATGAGTCACCGTGAAAAGCGGCAGGCAATTGAAGATCTTCAGGATGAAGTATCCGCAAGAGAAAAACTGATTGTGGCTCAGTGGCGATTGAATATAGGGCTCGTCGGTTGCATTGGTTTGATGTTTGTCGTGATGCTTGTGATCTTCATGCTTCTGCAAAGCAAACGTCGTGCAGTGCGAGAACTTCGCGCGGCCCAGCACACTCTGCGAGAACAAAAGCTTGTCCAGTCGAACATGGAACGGCGACTTGCCGATCAACAGAAGACGCAGAGTCTTGCGTTGATGGCTTCGGGAATTGCACATGATTTCAACAACCTGCTGGCGGGTATTGCAGGACTTGCAGAACTGGCCACCATGTCTTTGGCCGTCGATCGCAAAAACGAGCTGCTTCAGCAGATTACGGAAACGTCTTTGCAGGCATCCGGGCTGACCGGCCAGTTGATGCAGTTTCTGGGCAAGCCACGCAACGAGTCGGTGCAATGCAACGTGGCAGATGTAATTGAATCTACCAAGGGCCTGCTTCAATCTGTAGCACGCCCCAACGTACTTTCTTTGGAAGGGGCTGTGGAGCCATGTTTTGCGGAAATTGATGAAACTCGATTGCGCCAGGTTTTGGTGAATCTGGTCTCCAACGCTGCTGAGGCCAGCGAATCTGAAGGGCAGATTTCCGTAGGCATCGATTCGCCTGATCTATCAAAAGGTGATCTGCTGCACATGAATTGTGATGCGGAGTTGCAGCCGGGTGAATATTGTAGAATCCGGGTTGTCGATTCCGGTCACGGGATTTCAGCAGAAACAAAGGCACACCTTTTTGACCCCTATTTTTCGACAAAAGCCATGGGACGCGGACTGGGGCTGTCATCCGTTATTGGAATTGTTCGCAGTTGTCGCGGCTTTGTTTTTGTTGAATCTGAACCCGGGCATGGTTGCTGCTTTTCGGTATTTCTGAAGTGTTCTGACAGCCCTGTCGCAGCGGCTACTGCACCTCCTGAAATGCAACCTACTTCTCAGCCCGAAGTCAGTTCAGGTTTTGTGCCGCGTGTTTTAATGGTTGACGATGAACAAATGCTGCTCGATATGCAGACCGAATACCTGACGATGTGTGGATTTCGTGTTTTCACGGCACGCTCCGCAGAGGAGGCCCTCAGCCTTGCTGCCGAAAACGGGATGCAGTTCGATTGCGCTGTCACAGATTTTTGCATGGGGGGTAAAGACGGTAAATGGCTTGCCGCGCAGCTTCGTTTGTCTGCGCCCAATCTGCCCATCATTATGTGCAGTGGGTTTTCTGGTGGAGCGATTGAATTTGGCCGAGAGGTCTCAAAAGTGCTATCAAAACCTTATTCACCCCAAGCTCTAGTCAAACTCATCAACGAGTGTATCGGGGCGCAGAATTCTGCGGCGATATCTGAATGCAATCAGCCTCCCGTTAAGTAGCTTACCGGTACTGCCTCAAACGCGTAGCCAAATCCGGCTTATTGGCTGCAGTCATTACTTATCGCATTTATTTTTTGCCCCGGTTATCATTCGGGAATGAATTTACTCAATAGAAACTGGCAACCGGTGATCTTGTGTATTGGCTTGTGCCTGGCTGGTTTTGCAGCTCCGAATGTGCCCGCTCAGGAACAGCCCGAACCAGTCCTGCAACCAACTCATTTCGAGATGCAGGTTGCTCCGTTTCTGGCAAAGCATTGCGTATCGTGCCATAGCGGTGAAGAACCGGAATCCGGGATAGCATTTGATAAGTACTCAACGTCAAGCAAGGTGCAGACGGACTACGATCTGTGGGAAAAAGTCGTTCGGTTGATCAAAGACAGGCAAATGCCACCCGCAGACGAAGTGCAACCGACGTCTGAAGAAACGCTTGCCATTATTGCCTCCATCCAGGTGGAACTTGCCACGTTCGACTGTGCGGCTGAAAAACATCCCGGTCGAGTTACGTTGCGTCGACTGAACAAACCGGAATACGACAACACAATTCGTGATCTGGTTGGTTTGGACCTGAAGCTATCTGACGGCTTTCCATCTGATGATGTTGGAAACGGTTTTGACAACATTGGTGATGTGTTGACGATTCCGCCAATTCTTCTGGAAAAGTATCTTGCCGCGGCGAATGAGGTTGCAGTGAAAGTGTTGGCAGATCCTGTAGCTCGCAAACGTGTGATCGCGCACGTTGCTGAATCGGATGACAAAAAAATTGAAGCGGCCCGGCGAAACGCGAAGGAGTTTGCGGAACGAGCTTTCCGGCGGCCCATTACCCCGACTAAAGAAGACCGATTGTTTGCAATCATGCGATTTGCCTGGGAGCAGGACAGTTCGGAAGATGAGATTTATCAGACGCTGATTGCGGCTGTGCTGTCCAATCCACATTTTCTGTTTCGAGTCGAACGTGATCCTGATGAACAGAATGAAGATGGAATTCGCGAACTTAATGATTTTGAACTGGCGTCGCGCATGTCCTATTTTCTCTGGAGCAGTATGCCGGATACACGATTGTTTGAACTGGCTCGGAGCGGCATTTTGCATCAGCCGGACGTGCTGGCGGCCGAAGTGAAACGAATGCTGGCTGATCCAAAGTCACGCGCATTGGTTGATAATTTTGCCGGTCAGTGGTTGCAGTTGCGAGACGTTTCACGACTTACACCGGACCCTGAGTTGTTTCCTGATTTCGACGATGAACTTCGATCGGCCATGCGTCGTGAGACGGAGCTGTTTTTTGCAGCCATGATTCGTGAAGATCGCAGCGTTCTGGAATTTCTGAACGCAGACTTCACCTATGTGAACGAGCGACTTGCTAAACATTACGGAATGTCAGGCATTACTGGCGCTGAGTTTCAGCAGGTTTCGCTGCAGCCTGGACGACGCGGAATTCTGACGCACGCTGGCATTCTGATGCTGACTTCCAACCCGACTCGAACATCACCGGTCAAACGCGGCAAGTGGGTGCTGGATAACATTCTGGCCGAGCCGCCGCCGCCGCCGCCCGCCAACGTTCCTGAGCTCGAACAAGGCGAAACGCTGGGTTCTTTGCGAGAACAAATGGAGCAGCATCGCGCAAATCCTGCGTGTTCCGTATGTCACCTGAAGATGGACGCGATCGGTTTCGGGATGGAAAACTTTGACGCGATAGGAGCATGGCGAGACCGCGATGGTCGTTTCGATGTTAACGCTTCCGGAGAACTTCCGGGGGGAAGAAAGTTTGCCGGGGCTGATGAGTTGATGCAGATTCTTGTCGAAGAAAAGAAAACAGAGTTTTGTCGTTGCCTGTCGGGTAAACTATTAACATATGGACTTGGTCGAGGCTTAAGTTCTTTCGATCGCTGCACGATCAATGATATCGTGCAGGCGGTGGAAAATGATAACTATCGATTTGGCGCTGTTGTTCAGGCAATCGTCACCAGTGATCCATTCACAATGCGTGAAGCCAGATAGTTAGAGTAAGGCGAGAATAATTCGCCGAAGGATATTGTGGTGGTTTTGTTCGTTGTGGCACGTTGGGAAGTGATCATCGTTTCAGAAAGAGATTCATGTTAAACCGCAGATCATCATTTTCACGCCGTAACGCATTGCGTGGTTTTGGACTGTCACTGGCTGTGCCATGGCTGGAGTCTGTCTGCCCGGTTGCCCGTGCTGCCTCGGTTGCTCCGACGCCGCCTCAGCGAATGGGATTTATCTTTGTTCCGAACGGCGTGCATCTGCCCGACTGGACTCCGACAACAGAGGGCTTCGGATTTCAGCTGCCTTACATTCTTGATCCGCTATCACCCGTTCAGGACGATCTGCTTGTGATCAGCGGGCTGACTCACGACAAAGGCCGAGCTAACGGTGATGGCCCCGGCGACCATGCTCGCAGCGCCTCAGTGTTTCTTACCGGTGCACAGCCTCGCAAGACCGATGGGTCGAACATACGTTCGGGCGTTTCCGTCGATCAGGTTGCGGCGAAAGCAATTGGCAAACAGACCCGATTCGCATCGCTGGAACTCGGATGCGAACCCGGCCGCAGCGCTGGCGGATGCGATTCAGGATACAGTTGCGCTTACTCCTCAAACATTGCATGGTCATCGGAATCTTCTCCCGTAGGTAAAGAGACAAATCCAAAGTTTGTCTTCGAACGTTTGTTTGGAAACGGCGATTCGAAGGCGATGGACAAAAGTAAGCTGAAGCGTGAAGCACTGCAGAAAAGCATTCTGGATTTTATCGCAGACGACGCTCGCCAACTTCAAAAGCAACTTGGCCGAGAAGACAAACGGAAGCTCGAAGAATACCTGACCGGTGTGCGCGAAGTTGAAAGACGCACCGATCACGCGGTATCCCAGTCTGAAATAAACCTTGATATGGATTATCCCGTTCCAACTGGAATACCTGCAGATTATGCAGAACATATTCGTATGCTTAGCGACATGATGGTGCTTGCGTTTCAGACGGACAGCACTCGTGTTTCTACATTCATGTTTGCTGACGCCGGAAGCAACCGCAGTTATCGTCACATCGACGTTGCAGATGGTCATCATGATCTGTCGCATCATCGCGGCGATGCGGCGAAGCACGCAAAGATTCGCGACATCAACCGTTTCCATGTTGCTCAGTTCAGCTATCTGCTGCAGAAGATGAAAGCAACGCCAGACGGTTACGGCAACCTGCTGGACAACACTATTATGTGCTACGGCAGCGCTCTAAGTGATGGAGACCGCCACAACAATGAAAATCTACCGATTCTGCTGGCCGGACACGGTGGAGGTTCTGTTGACACGGGGCGACACCTTCGGGTCGCCGAAGAAACGCCGATGTGCAATCTGTTTATGTCGATGCTGGATCGAGTTGGTGCGCCCGTTGATTTCGTCGGTGACAGCACTGGACAACTTCGTGGACTGCAGATTTGAACCGGTCATACATGAATCGAGCATCAGGTCACCTGCCGGTCGTCGTTCTGTTTGTGACGATGCTGGCCGTGTTATCATCGTCGTTTGCGCAGCACGCAACGGTCTCTGTTGAAGTTCTGGCCGAGCAATTGCGAAACGGTGAGCTGAAAGCCAGACGCGATGCGGCTTACTCGCTTGCATCAATCGGCAAGGATTCACTGCCTGCTTTGCCGGCGATAATTAAAGGGCTCAGCGACCGCGATGAACAGGTCTGGATGCAGTCTGCCATGGCGGTTGCCAGAATTGGCCCTGCTGCGCTGGATGCGGCGCCGGCCCTGATCGGAACCCTGAGTACTCGCGAAAATCAAAAGCGATATCGCGCCGCCTGGGCGCTGGGACAAATGGGAGCAGTCGTGCTACCGAAACTTTCGGAAGCACTGAATCATCCAGACGCGCGCATTCGATCCGGAGCGGCGGATGCTCTTGGATGGATGAAGCCTGATGCCGCAGAAGTGACGGAATTCCTTGCTATCGCACTTCGCGATAGAAATGTTGATGTGTGTGTTCATGCGGCAGCGTCTCTTGGTAAACTGGGGCCAGCCGCTGAACCGGCACTGGGCCAGGCTTTGTCGAGTCTTGAAGAACGCGTTCGGGCTGAAGCGGCCACGTCGTTGACAGAAATAGGCAGCCTGTCCGAATCGACTCAGGAAAAGTTAATTTGCCTGATTCAGGACATTCACCCGCCGGCTCGCGGTGCGGCCATTGTTGCTCTGGCGTCATCCGGTTTTGATCGAGTCGAGCTACTGGACGTAATTGCCACGGCTTTGGTTGATGATGATCGCATTGTTCGTGACGCTGCCGTTTTGTCGCTGCGAAAGTTGGGGCCGGAATCAAAACGAGCCGTTCCTTTTCTTCTGGAAATGATGCAGAGCGAAGACGCAAATTCACGAAGCTCAGCAGCTTTCGCGCTGGGCACGATGGGGAAAGACGCAGCAGAAGCCGTTCCCATTTTGATTGAAGCATTGAAGCAGGAATCAGGCCATCAATCCGAAGTTGTTCGGGCAATCGGTCGCATTGGCAGGGACGCGGTGCCTGCGTTGCTGGCGGCATCGGCAGATGCTGGTCACGCCGCAGATCGTATTGCATTTGCGCTTGCAGAGGTGGGGCCGGCAGCGACAGATTTGCTGATTGAAGCACTATCGGCGGAATCCACGACTGTGCGAGCAAGTGCGGCACAGGCGTTACGACGGATGAAACCGACTCCACAGCCCGCGATTTCTCCTTTAACGACGTCGCTCACAGACGTGTCGCCCGACGTTCGCGCCGCGGCGGCTGAGGCACTGGGAAATTGTCGCCGTCCACCGCAGGATACCGTTGCCGCATTAATGCAGGCCTGTTCGGACGAGGTTGGAAACGTCCGAGCTGCCGCTGTGTACGCGATTGCGTCTATCAGACTTCCATCTGAACAAGTCCTGCCGCTGTTGACGAAGTCGTTAAAGGATGATCATCCGAAAGTTCGTGGGCGAGCGATCACGGGGTTGCAGAATCTTGGCGAAGCCGCGAATTCGGTTCGCGATGAGATTACCGCAGCTCTCGACGACGAATCACCGCTGGTTCAGGCCAGTGCGGCGGCGACAATCGGTAGTTTCGGTGAAGCTGCAAAACACCTACTGCCGAATTTAGTGAAGCACCTGTCGTCCGATAATTCGACTGTGCGCGCTGCAGTTGCGAATGCAATGGCTAACATTGGCGTACAGAACCCCGAATCTGCAGCTTTGCTGGCACCACTTCTGTCGGATGCTGATGTCGACGTCGTTCTGGCTGGAGCCTCAGCTCTGAGGACGATGAAAGAATCAGGGCGAGACGCATTGCCCGCAATCATCAGGATTCTTGGTCATAGCCAATCGTCGGTTCGCAGTCTTGCACTTAAATGCTTTACAGCAATTGAATCTGACAGGTCGCAGTCTGTCCCAGTATTGATTGCTGCTTTGAAAGATTCGGACTGGACCGTGCGGCGTTCCGCAGCGGAATCACTTGGTGCAATTGGGCAGGCTGCAAAGGCTGCCGTGCCCGTATTGTTTGAGATGCTTAATACTGCAGAAGACACTAATTACGCGCGGGGTGCGTTGAAAGCAATCGATGCTGCAGGACCAGAAGCGGTCCCTGCACTCATGACCGGTTTGGAATCGGAAGATCAGCGGTCTCAATTTTACGCGATATTTTTGCTTGGCAAAGTTGGCCCGGCGGCGAATGATGCTCTGCCACTTCTGAAGAAACTCAGAGACGAGACGGAAAGCGGTCGCCTGAAAGACTCTTTGCAAAAGGCGATTGAACAAATCGAGAAAGCCCCCAATGGCAACGATTCTTAGCCTGAACTGGCCGCCGCTCAACAATTTAACGTCATCGAATTGATTGATAACAGCAGTTCAGCTGATGCGAATTTCGCGTATCTGATGGAAGTTTGCCAACTCGAAAAAAACGCAATTGGAAACTTGGTGTAGAGCCAGTCTCCCACCGTTCGTTTGCTGTCATGCAGCCTGCCTTCTTGCCAAACGCGGGTTTCTGAAAGGGGGCGACGTAGACCGAAAATGGATGCAAGCGGCTGGAATTTTAGGAATTCGGCCAATATGTTGGCTGGAATTGCAAATTAAATCGGTTGACGTCAATAAGTCTTTGCGGAGTCCATACTGATGGGCATCTGAAAGTTGACCCTTGACCTGGTGAGGTCTAAAGTTGGGGACTGATGGAGCGATAGCTGCCACCCGAAACATTCGTAACTACTGTATTTTGGCAATGATTCATGTCTGACTCTCAGGGAACACCTCCGGAAAAGAAGCCGAATTCCCGTCGCGACCCACGCAAGGATAAGAACCAGTCTGGAAATGGGCTGTGGTATATTCTGGTGTTTTCGGTTATCGGCATACTGATCTTCTCGACGATGAGTCAGTCGCAAAATGGCGAAAAGGTCACGCTGACCACGTTCAAGAATGACGTGAAGGAAAACATTCTCACTGCCAGAGACGTTCATGAGTTGACGATCGGGCCGACTCAGATGACGTGGCAGGATTGTTCGATGGATGACATCCGAAAGGGCAAAACGGCCAAGCGTTATTACGTTGGCGTCTGGGGCATTGGCGACCAGTCGATCAATGACATCCTGCTGCTTCTGGAAGAAAAAGGTATCGAAGCGACTGGTGGGCAGACGCCGTCTGCATGGGCTGAAATGCTGCCAATGTTGTTCCTGACCGCACTCATGGTTGGTCTATTCATCTTTTTGATGCGACGCCTTAGTGGTACTGGTTCTGCAATGTCGTTCGGGCGAAGCCGTGGACGACTTTACGCTCAGGACGATGTTGGAGTAACGTTTGAAGATGTTGCTGGAATTGACGAAGCAGTTGAAGAGCTGAAAGAAGTCGTTGAGTTTCTAAAGACTCCTCAGAAGTATCAGTCGCTGGGCGGACGAATTCCGCGAGGTGTTTTGCTGGTGGGACCTCCGGGCACTGGAAAAACTATGCTGGCGAAGGCAGTCGCCGGTGAAGCAGGCGTCCCCTTCTTTGGCCTGTCCGGTTCAGACTTCGTTGAAATGTATGTCGGCGTTGGTGCGGCTCGCGTACGCGACATGTTCCAGCAGGCGTTGCAGCGTTCGCCGGCCATTATCTTCATCGATGAATTGGACGCGCTGGGAAAAGTTCGCGGCAGTGGCGGTCCTGGCGGCCACGATGAACGAGAACAGACATTGAATGCGTTGCTGGTTGAAATGGACGGTTTTAGCACTGATCACAGCGTGATTGTGATGGGAGCAACAAATCGCCCGGAAACGCTGGACCCTGCATTGATGCGACCGGGGCGGTTCGACCGCCATGTGCTGGTTGATCGCCCCGACATCAAAGGCCGAGCGGCGATTCTGAAAGTACATTCGACTAAGGTGAAAATGTCTGAAGACGTCGACATTCCACGACTGGCCAAGTTGACTCCTGGTTTTGTCGGTGCAGACCTTGCTAATCTTGTTAATGAAGCCGCTTTACTTTCAGCACGTCGCGGCGATAAACGCGTCACGATGAAGGCATTCGAAGATGGTATCGAACGAGTTATGGCGGGGCTGGAAAAGACGTCACGCATTATCATCGAAGAGGTAAAGCGACGTGTTGCCTGCCACGAGTGCGGTCATGCTCTGGTGGCGGACAGCCTGCCGAATACTGATCCGGTTCACAAAATTTCGATCATACCTCGTGGCATGGGAGCACTTGGCTACATGCTGCAGCTGCCGGAAGATGATCGTGAGTTGCTGACTCAGTCGGAATTAGAAAGTCGCATAGCCGTTCTGCTGGGCGGTATTTCCGCAGAACAGATCATCTATAACGAAACGTCGACCGGTGCACAGAACGATCTTCAGCGTGCAACCGATATGGCTCGGAGAATGGTCACTGAATTCGGCATGAGTCCACGCCTTGGGCGTATGTATTACAGCGAATCTCAGACGTCGCCTTTCCTGACCGGTTCGGGAACCATGGTGAAGGAATCGATTCACAGCGAAGAAACGCTGCGTGAAATTGATCAGGAAGTAAAACGCCTGGTAGATGAGGCATATCGAACGGCCTATGAGATTCTGACATCGCACCGCGCGACGTTGGAACATCTGAGTGCCGAATTGTTCGAAACAGAAACGATGACTGCCGACCAGATGCACAAGATTGTCGATCAGCATCGCGGGGGCCCCAAGATCGCTCCTGGAACTTCCGTTACGGTCGGGAACGAACATTCCAATGATCACGAAGACGCTGCTGACGATATTTCAGATGTGGCCGCTGGCCCTGCGGGCTGAACGTGAAGTCTTGCTCACAATGACGACGGAAGCTGCCGAAATTCATCGGCCTTCCGTTGCCGATCAAAAGTAAGGCCCCGACATTCGTAGTGAATGCCGGGGCCTTTTGTTTTTAGTGACAACACGTTTCTGGTGTAGCAAGATGGACTAGACGTCGACTTCGTGAATTTCAATCATGGTGTTCAGCTTCGTGATTTGAAGCACTTCCCGAACATCGTCACACGGGTTGAACACCTGCACGCGGGGTTCAAGGCCATTCAGCTGCTTTAGCGAAACCAGCAGGCCCAGCATTCCGCTGGGTACGAGTTTTACGCCCGTTAAGTCGAAGGCCACGACGTTGCATTTATTCGCCAGCAGCAAATCAGAAATAGCCGCACGATAATGGGCTGCGTTGAATTCAGATGGAACATCTTCGCCACCAAATCCAAGAACTGTTGTTTCACCAACGCTATAGACCCTGAGCACGCCATCTTCCGTGAGTGCATACTGCGGATTGTGAAAACCGCTGTCACCGCTGGCGTCTGCTGAATCGGATTCGTTTGGCATGACATTGAAAAGCCAACTTCAAAAAGCGGCTCGCCTTTTTAAGAAAATCTGAAGAGACAGGAAAAACTTTATCCAATTTGAGCAATACTAGAGTCTCCGCTAAAAAGATTCACCCTGAACGACTCAATGCCCGACGATTTGGTCATGAAAACATGCCAAAGGCACTCGCTAATTAGTGAATCGATTTGAGTGTTGGCATTCTGGGCAATGACAAATGGGAACCTTCCGGGGTCGAGTGTGTGCTGATGGAAGAAACGCTCGCAATTCCTGCTTTACATGAATGCATTGCACTGATAGATTTCCGTGTCATGCGAGCATGTCGCTAAATCACACTACCCCGTGGTGTAATTGGTAACACAACAGATTCTGATTCTGTCGTTTGGGGTTCGAGTCCCTGCGGGGTAACTAAGGCTGTCTTGCTTCTGTTTGAGCAAGGCAGCTTTTTTCTTGCGCTAGATGTCTTACTCAGCAGTTTCAAAGTGTTTCCACTCCGAGACGACATCTCTTCGCACCGCTTCCCGGTCGTGAATTACGCGATGATTGGCCTGTGCGTTATTGTCTTCATCCTGCAGACGAGTTCTCCGGACGGACTTGTTGGTGAGTTCGGTATGATTCCTGCGCGCATTAGCCATCCCGGGCAGGAACTCATCGTTCAGCGTCCTACAACCGTGCAAACGCCGTTGGGGCGGACGAAGGTGGTTGTTGAAGAGAGAATTCCAGAAACGACTTTTCACCCATTTACTACCTTGATGAGCTGTATTTTCCTGCATGGCAGCTTGATGCATCTGTTAGGCAATATTTGGTTCCTGTATGTCTTTGGAGATAACGTTGAAGATCGAATGGGGCCATTTGGTTACCTATTCTTTTACCTGAGCAGTGGAATTGTGGCGAGTCTGGCGCATTTCGCGTTTCAGCCGAATTCCGATGTGCCAACCATCGGGGCCAGCGGTGCCGTGGCGGGCGTGATGGGTGCATACATGTGGCTGTACCCACACGCGAAAGTGGTCACAATCATACCGATCCTGTTTATCCTGCAGATGATCGTTGTACCGGCTCCCATATTTCTTGGAATTTGGTTCGTCATCCAGCTTGTTCAGGGAACATTCTCAATGGGCGGCACAGCAGCCGCCGGAGTGGCGTGGTGGGCGCACGCTGGCGGCTTCACATTTGGGTTTGCAATAGCATGGCTTATCAAGAAAACAGTACGTGCGGAAGTACCAAGTGTGACTGTGATTGTCCCACGTGATTAGCGTTGGGGCGATTGAGATAACGTTTGTTATCAAATTCATCGTTCAAATATCAACTTTGCGGCCGTCACAGAGCCTAAGTGCCGACTTCAGAGGTTATTGTTCATCCCAAACGGCAGCTTGTGTAACAAATCGGGATATGAAGCGTTGATTGTCTTTGACAAACTCGCTAAATTCCTCGACTTGGACGCTACCCCTGCCGATGAACAGGGAATTTCACAGCGTTTTCGCAGGCGACCTGGTACCACGGACGACCATTAGTGTCATTCGGGCCTCCTTCTGCGGCAAGCACTCGTTAGTCTCATCTAAGTAAATTCTGTCTAAGTCCGCCGGAAAAAGGTGATCAAGCGATGCCAATGCTCGCAAAAACGTGGATGGCAAAAACCGAACAAACCGACGACTTGCGCGATTGGTATGTTTTGGACGGAGAAGGCCAAATTGTCGGACGTCTGGCATCCCAGATTGCCACTGTCCTTATGGGCAAACACAAGGCTACATACACTCCTCACATTGATTGTGGGGGTGCCGTCATTGTTACAAACGCGGAAAAAGTTGCGTTTACGGGTGGTGAAATGGTTCACCCGGAAGTGCCGTACTACTCTACGAAGATGGCCCGAAAGACATACGACAGCTACAGCGGGTTCCCAGGCGGTCGTCGAGTTCGCTCGGCGGTTAACGTTTGGCAGACTGCTCCTGAGCGTATTTTATCAGAGGCCGTTCGTCGCATGTTGCCCAAGAGTAAGCTCGGTCGACAAATGCTTAAAAAACTGAAACTGTTTGTTGGTCCGGAGCACACTCATCAGGCCCAGCAACCTATTGATTTCCCGGCACATTTGATGCCGAAGAAATCTCGCAAAAAGTCCTAGTTGGCCACGCTGGCCCTATCATTAATTTTGTCGCCCTCCGTCATTAGCGATTTTTGAATATGAGTACTGACACACCAGAAAACGAAGAACCAGCAGAAGAAGTTGCCGCAGTTTCAGAGCCCGAGGTTCCGGAAACTGAAGTACCTTCTTCTGATTTGCCGGAACTAAGCATCGGTTCAGGGGCACAGTCTGAAACAGTCTACGACAAGGACTATGTTCCAGCAGCTTTAGGGAAGGTTGACCGTTTCGGTGTTGCGATGGGAACTGGGCGACGCAAGACATCGGTCGCACGGGTTCGAATCAAACCCGGTACTGGTGAATTTGTTATCAACGGTCGATCGCTCGAAAGTTACTGCGTTGTTGAACGCGATCGTGAAATGGTTATGGCTCCCTTGCGACTTGTGGGACAGGCCGGGAAGGTTGACGTTTCAGTACGAGTTAATGGTGGCGGAACAACCGGACAGACCGGGGCAATCGTTCTCGGGATTGGGCGGGCACTTCAAGGGCTCGATCCTGAATGTCACTACGCATTAGCTTCGGCAGGCTACCTGACGCGAGACAGCCGCATGGTAGAACGTAAAAAATACGGTCTACGCAAAGCTCGTCGAGCTTTTCAGTTTTCAAAACGATAAGAATCGCTTTTCTGCGGTTATTACGGTCAGATACCAATCCCTGCCATGTTTTGTGGCAGGGATTTTTTTTTAGCTGCGACTTGGTCTGTTGTTGAAGAGTTCGGCTGGTTGTAGCTTCTTGGTGACAAAGAACATTTCGAAGGTCAGTCGACTGAAGAGGGGAGAACGATATGACGGACGCTTATAGTTCGCTAATTCTTCCTGACGTTCGCCTGATGGTGTTGGAAGACGACCGTCACGGAATGTCCGAATTCTGCAGGGTCCTGCATCCTGCTGTCGTGGCTAACATTCTGGAAGAGCTGGAGCCCCACGAAGTCTGGTCGATTCTGGACCATGCAGACCTGCGCCTACGTGTTGAGATCTTCGAGTATATTGCGTTGCGGCGGCAGACCGAGATGGTCGCCAAGCTAGATAAGCGGCGTCTTTCAGAGTTGCTTGAAGGCATGTCACCGGATGACCGAGTCGACCTGCTGTCGCGAATGCCGTATGACCGAGTGGAGGATCTGTTGCCCCTGATCGCACAGGCTGAACGCAACGACATTCGAAGACTTTTGTCTTACGACGAGCACAGTGCCGGTTCGATCATGACGACCGAATACGCGTCTTTGCCGGCCAAAATCACTGTCAACGAGGCCTTGCAGCAACTCAGGCAGCAGGCCCCGAACAGCGAAACGATTTACTACATCTACATTCTCAACAGTGCTCGCCGGCTGGAGGGTTTGATATCGCTGCGAGAGTTAATTCTTGCAAAGCCCGAGGCGAAACTATCTGATCTCATGCAGCGTGATGTGATTCGGATGCGAGTTGATGAAGATCGTGAAGACGTTGTTCAGGAACTCGCTCGGTACAACTTCATCGCGATGCCCATTGTAGATAACAATGATTGTCTGGTCGGCATTGTGACGCACGATGATGCTATGGACGTCGTGCAGGAAGAAGCAACCGAAGACGCGTATCGCCAGGGCGCCGTTGAGCCACTCAGGGATGACTACGAAGATACTCCGCTGCCCACGATTCTTTGGAAACGCGGGATCTGGCTGCTTCTGCTATCCATCGTTGCGTTAATGACGGCAGGCGTTGCTCATCACTACGAACAAGCCACAAAGCCCGGCGGAGCTCGGGCTGCTGAAGCGCCCGAGGGGCTGACTTCAGCTCTGATCTTCTTGTTTATACCGTTGGTCATGGCCAGCGGAGGCAACGCCGGTTCTCAGTCTTCCACTCTGTTTATTCGTATGTTCGCTTTGCAGCCGACTGACGCTGCCGTGGCGGGGACTGGATTCAATGTAGATCGGCGGCTAATCACACGTGAGCTTGCAGTGGCCGCTTGCTTGGGTTGCATGCTGGCGAGTCTGGACTTTGTCGTTGTGTTATTGTGGTTCAATTTGGGAATTGACCGGTCCTTTGTTGTCGGGTTGACGATTTTTCTGATTGTCATTCTTGGTACAACCGCTGGCACGATGCTTCCAATTTTTTTGCGTCGCGCCGGGATGGACCCAGCGATAATGTCAAACCCACTGATTGCGGCAATCGTCGATATTCTTGGTGTTGTGATTTTCTATGAAGTCGCCATGTTTCTGCTCTGAAAGCCGTAAACGAGTTCTTGTTGATATAATGAGTAATTACCACGCCGGAAGAACGGAAACGTTACGGTTCCCTGCCAATGATTTATTGGATAGCTGCAGCAGTTCTACTTGTGGCCAACGGTGCTTGCGTTGTCGCCAACATGATTATGCTACCGGGAAACTGGTTGATGGTCGGCACACTCAGCGTGTTCCTGCTAACAGTTGGCGTAACGACGGGAGGCCCCGACTGGTCGACACTGATGATCGTTTTGGGGCTTGCAATATTCGGAGAGATTTTGGAAACGCTCTCGGGGTCAGCCAACGCAATAAACAAAGGGGCTAGCCGTCGGGCCATGATCCTGTCTCTGATTGTCTCAATGTTTGGCAGTATCGCAGGAGCAATGCTGGTTCCCGTTCCGGTGATTGGAAGTGCCGTGGGAGCGATCGCCGGCGCAGCTGTCGGAGCTTTCGGCGGCGCTTGGATGGGGGAAGCATGGAAAGGCACCGAAATCGCTCAACGAACGCAGATCGGCAAGGCTGCCATGCATGGAAGGATGCTGGGCATGCTAGCCAAACTTGCAGTGGGCGTGGCTATTTTCGTGCTCCAGCTCGTAAGCCTGTGGTAGCACGATCGCTTCGGCCGGCTACGTGATCTTGGACGGAAACAAGTTAGAACGCGTACTCCAGAAGCTTCTGTTTCTACGCAAAGGGTCCCTACTGCCTAATCTTCGTTCAGCCATTCCATCAGGAAATCGTCTTTTGCACTGTTGCGACGAACGCCTTTGGAGCCCGATGTGTTGCTTGCCTTGGCTGTACGATTTGGGCGGTCAACTTGAAGTCCAGCTTTTTCCATCAGGCTAAGAGCAAACGGATTTTCATCTTCCGGTGCTGCAGTACCGGCGGCTACTTCGTAGCGGATATTAAAGCCATGCTTCGAGATCATGACCTCATCGCCGGGCATGAGGCATTTTGAATCCACTCGCAAGCCATTGACCTTGATTCCGTTACTACTTCCAAGGTCGCGAATATGCCAATAACCGTCCCTCATTTCCAGTTCGCAATGGTGGCTGGAAACGTTCGAATACTTGAGGCAGATGTCGCAATGAGAACGACGTCCAACCAGCAGTTTTGATTGAGAAAGTGCGATGGTGTCACCGCCACCACAAGGCAATAGCTCTCCAAGTATCATCTCGATTCATCCCAGAACAGAACGCGTCAGGAAAGGGTTACAATGGGTCCGTCTCAGTCTTGGCTGCCGACTATCGCCTTATCTTGAAGTTACGATGTTTGCCGCCAAAGTTCCGGAGAATTGTTGTAACGAAAGCAGAATTCATGCCGGAACTCATGGAATCGTCAGTAAAACCGCGAACATCACTACGGCCACTGCCGGAAGTAGACTTTTCGAAACTCGAATTTTCTAGTGTTTTGCTACATTCCAAGTTTGGCGGGCGGAATCTTCCGTCTCCAATTGAGCGGTGCGATTTTGCTGTGAATTGTATAAAATAGCTTCAGCTGACTGTGCCAATTTGCAGCGTTGACTGCGATTGTTGGGCGACTCTGCCAGTAACATGTTTGCGTATTGTTTGAAAACGGTTCTCGGGTATACAGAATCAGTACAACGCCAATGGGGTTACCGTGCGTTTTTGTTGAGTCCCGATGAATTACCTACCTCTGGTGCGGTTCATTTTCTTTCACTGCCCGTGCCTGATTTTTTCTGATGAATTCCTAATGCCACATTCGCCTCGCATCCTGGTCCTGGCCGCCGCTGCTGCCGTAATTGTCGGTCTATGTACATGGCGAACTGTGAATCCACACCAGACCGATATGGATTCAGTGACCCCTAAAAACAGCCGGCCAGCGCCCAGCTTTCAGCTTTATGATCAGGAATCTACATTGGTCAAACTGGAAGCGTATCTGAGCCGACACAAAGTTGTTGTTGTGTTTTTCGACGGGCAGGCGGGGCCCGAAGCGAATTCCAACTTGATTCAACTTAGGCAGTTCTATCCGGCGCTGAAGACTGAGAGCATTATCGTGTTGGGCGTTTCGACAGCGCTCCCGCAGGAAAATCGTAATAACTCGTCTCAACCATTTCCTTTCCCTTTACTGACGGATGAAGTGGCCACAACTGCAAACTCAGTGCACAGAACATGGGGACGATTTATCGAACCTGCATCTCTGGACAAGCCAGCCGGTACAATTCCGGGTGTTTTCCTGATCGATCGATCGGGGCTTGTTGCCTGGGAAGGAGAATATCCTGTTCCGGAATCGTCGACTGAAACACTGGTTGCCCGCTTGCTCGGTGAATAACGTTCAACAAAGTGTGATTGTGATCAATTCCGTTTTCCGATCGTTGTGGGTAGAAAACGAGGGGAAGCTGTAAGTAATTTTGAAAGCCGTACGTTCTGTTGAATGATCGCCGGAGTTTTGTCCTTCAGGAACCGGTGTAATCCGTGGGGAAAATTTGACACTATGCCGCTCAGTTCTAGGATGGGACCATGAAACAACGAACTCTCATCGCTTTGCCGGTCTACAACGAAGCATCTCATGTTAAAGACGTACTCGAGCAGGTGCTTGAGAATGCTGATGACGTGATGGTGGTCAACGACGGTTCGACCGACAGGACAGCAGCGGCTCTTGCTGAATTCGAAGACATGATCCACGTGCAAACGCACCCGACGAATCTAGGGTACGGAGCTGCCTTGACGACATCCTTTGACTACGCAATTCGCTACTGCTACGACGTGTTGGTGACGATCGACTGCGATGGCCAGCACCAGCCGGGTCTAATAAAAGAAATTGCATCACGAGTCGATGATTCCGCGAACCCCGTCGAGATGGTTTCCGGCAGTCGGTACCTTAAAAACTTTGATCATAACAGCGTAGCCCCCGCCGATCGTCGGCGGATCAACATGCAGATCACGACCTGCCTGAACGAAAAACTGCGGCTTGGGATTACGGACGCCTTCTGCGGTTTCAAAGCTTATCGGGTTTCAGCATTGGCCGGTCTTGATATCACGGACACTGGTTATGCAATGCCTTTGCAGCTTTGGATTCAGGCTGCAGATCTCGGTTGGAAAATCAGCGAGTTCCCGATTCCACTGATCTACCTGGATGAAGAACGTTCGTTCGGCGGATCACTGGATGATGCAGTAGCGAGGCTTGCTCATTATCGCAGTATCCTAAACGCTGAACTGAGTCGTCGAGGAATGAAGCAACGCTTCACAGCAGACTGCGGTCAAAGCATCGGGTAGTCTTGGAAGTTGGCTAAGTCTCCCGCATTGCAGTGCGAGCGGCAATCAGTAGCACTGACTGTTGGCTGCATTAATGAACAGCCTGACAGGCTTACGCGAATCGGATAACGGCCGTACCGGGTGTGGCCTGGCAACTACTCTTCGCTGTAAATTGTTCGCCGTCCGTGGACTGCCAGTCGTCCTGATGCGACTCGCCGAATGGCTTCGGGGTAGGCCTTCGTTTCCTGGTCAAAAACCAAAGCGGCAACAGTGTCAGCATCCGCGGTGTCGGGAATTTCCACACTGCGCTGCAGCACAATGGGCCCCTGATCGTATTCGTTGTCCGCAAAGTGGACCGTGCAGCCGCTGACTTTCGCTCCACGGTCCACCACGGATTCGTGAACGTGATGTCCGTACATGCCCTTGCCGCAAAATGCAGGAATCAACGATGGATGAATATTCAATACGCGTAGCGCAAAGTCATCAGGGATGTTCAATAGACTCAAATAGCCAGCGAGTGTGACCAGATCGACGTTGACGGACCTTAGCCGCTTAAACACGGCACCGCTGAATTCTGCGGTCGACGAGTAATCACTTCGAGCAATTGAAACGCATTCCAGTCCGGCGTCGATCGCGCGTTGAACACCTTTGCAGTTTGGCTGGCTGGAAATTACCAGCGGCACTTCGGCGTTCAGCGTCCCGTTGCGAATGCATTCCAGAAAGTTAAGAAGCGTTGTGCCCCCACCACTGATCAGTACACCAAGGCGAATCGGTCGGTCACAAATAGGTGGTAGCTGTTGCAATGGATATTTCTAATCAAAGCCGGCGTAGATAGCGTCGTGCGTATGTTCGATCTAAGGCTGACATTGTTTTCTGGAACGTTCCAGTCACAGGGCAGCAGTCGTCGGGTGATCCGAATTCTGAATTCAGTAACCACTATGACAATCGGTAGTCGCGGGAATAATCGGTGCCGAAGTCCGACAACCCAACAGGGTAGTCTGGCAGGTCCGGGTTTTCAAACTCGGGGACCTCGTTGACTCGTTTTCGCAGCCGCACGCGGTCGCGTTCTTCTCGCTGAGCGCGCCCCCAGAGAATCATCAGTACCAGCACAACGAAAACGCAAATCAGGATCATGGCAGTATTACCTATTTTGGCACCATCCATGGAAGCTGCTCGAAGGGCTCGTGGTGAATCTGCGGCAAGATGACCTTCGTCAACAAGTGATTGAACCTGATCAATAGTTGGTTCCCATTCGACGCGTCCAGCCAGCACTAATGGAGCGATTCGATCGGTGTCCTGTGAGCTATACACATAGCGTTTGAAGAAGCAGCCTGTTACCTTCACTCTGTTAATGACTTCGGCTTCCACAGGGAAGTCGCTAGGCAGGTTGGGAGTAACAATAACGGCCGGGTTGTGCTGCGAATCATCTGTGAACAGCCATAGTTCGTGCAGCTTACGTCCGGGGTACAATGTTTCATCAGCCGGATAGCTGACAACGTGTCTGACGTGTCCGTGCAGCGTTACCAAATGGCCATGCCAGATCTCAGGATGCTGAAAGATATCCACATAGGTTTGGAATTCTTCCGGAGCCTTAACGTACTTGCGATAGCGGCTGATTCTTTGACCTAGTTGTCGCTGCACGCTGGTCTTCTGTGTGCGAAATGTCGATTCGCTGATTTTTGTGTTTTTGAGCTTCTCTGATAACAGGTTGACATCGGCGTCTGCTTTCTTCTTAACCTGCAGCATCAGGTCGTCAATTCTTTGACGAAGTACTCCGGCGGCGATTGCCTGCTGCAGCTTGGGACTGTTCAGTTCAAGTTGTTGCAACGTTTCATAGTACAGCCATTTTTCTTCGTCGCGGAGTTGCCGCTTATCAATTGTGTTGTTGCGAATCATCGCGATGTGAGGATTCGGGCTAATCTGACGCAGCGACTCGCAATAGACCAATGGTCGGCCGTCCCACTTTTTTACAACCCAGCCCTTCACAACCACGGGAATCGTGGGTTCTGATGTCGGCCAATCACTAATGCTGATTTTGCCACGTTGCGGAGTCAGAAGACCTTGCGTGTCGACTTCAGCAATCGACCGACCAGTATCGATTGATGTAAGCACACCACGCAATAACTGAATCTGAGGACGCGAAACTCGCGGTTGATACTGTGAATCAAACGTTGCTTCGGGCCGTCGTTCGTCAGCCAGGCGAACGATCGAGCCGGCTGTAAATCTTCCATACAGTATGATCGGGCGACCAACGTAGTCTTCTGGAAATCTGGCGATGTCGTCCAGCATCACAAATGGCGCATCAGCTTCAGATGTGAGCTTCTGAGTCGGTTGAGTTGCGTCACGGAAAGGGTCTGGCAGGTCACTGGAAAGTTCGCTCGGAATTTCTCGATGACGCAGTCGACCGTTGTTCCACGCGAGTCGTCGAGCGTTCGCAAACTGATAGAACGCTTCTTCCCATTTGGAAATCTGCCTGCTGCTGGAATCAAGTTCATCAAGCGTTTGCTGAAGCAGAAACCGTCTTTGATTGGCCACTGTGCCGATCAGGTCCATATACGCTGATTCTTCAATGGGCGTCAAAAAAGCATCGCTATGCTGAAAGACATTTGAAGTTGAAAAACGTAAATCGGCAACTGAAGTTACCTGAGCCTTCCAGTCGAATTCGGCAGCCAACGTGGCGGCATTGCCAGTGATTCCTAGCGTTCCATCAGCGGGCATTTCGGGCAGTAATCGCCCGCTCACCGGATCGTACTGTGGTTGTCGCGAGTTATCCGGTGGATAACTTTCTATTCCAATCGGTGGAAAGCGGTTGGTGGTACCCCGCGTCGAATCATTGGGGCGAACAGTCGATGTCCCGTTGTCACCAAACTGTGGACGGACCCCGTTTCCGCCGGGGGACTGAAACGGTCTTGATCGATCTTCGCCAGCACCGTTTGTCCCCCGCGGAGTGTTCAGCCGATTGTCGCGTTCAGGAATTCGAATGGGACTGGAACCGACATTTCCGGTGCCTTGGGGATCCAGTGGTTTAAGCAACGGACTGTTCATCAATTCGTCGAAAGACGGGAAGTCCGATTTAGCTGCAGGCTGCTGAGCAAACAAAGTCTCACAGTCGGCAATCGACCAACAGACAAGCAGCGCCACTGCGGAAGCTTGAAACAAACGAAATGCGCTTGCCGCCGGCTTTTTGTGTTGAAGCGGTCCGGCTAAACCGGCGGCCGACAGTTTTTGTAGACTTCGCATTGCTCAGGATCCCTCTTCGCAAAATACTTCCTCTGCGGAGTTTAGGCGTTTTTGGCAACTACAATCCAGTGGGCATATGGCATCTGGGACCATCGCGGAGTAAAAATACCGGAATCGGCGAAGCAATGACGGAGGCAAATTGCTGCAGGGCAATCGTGCGGTGAGCGCAGACTGGGATCAGTTGGGCATTTTCCCTATTGGGGCGGCGGTAGGTTGCTGGCATTGGGCAACAGCAGGTATTGGCGTCTCGACTGCTGAAACGTGTAGTTTGCCAGGTAAGGACAATCTGAACCACGTTGACACTATTGACGGGTTCGCCAATAATCCTCAAGCGCAGAACATACGCCGCACGTGAAGTTTGGGCCTAAGTCGCTCGAGAAAAGAAGTCTTCGACAGTGACTTCTGCGGAAACTGTGTAAGTTGAACTCGGATGAATACGTCATTCGGGCAGATGAGCTCAACCGGGAATTCCGGTCGTAAAAGTACGGTTACTCAACGTTTCAGGGAATATTAGAGATGGCAGGAAACCTGCACGAATTCACAGACGCAAACTTCGGAGACGACGTCCTGAAGTCTTCAGAACCCGTTCTTGTCGACTTTTGGGCTCCATGGTGTGGTCCATGTCGTATGTTGATGCCAATCATTGAAGAGCTTGCGGAAGAATTCGCTGGCAAAGTCAAGATCGGTAAAGTCAACACAGACGAAAACCAACAAACGGCCGCAAGTTATGGCATCACCAGCATTCCAACAGTGATGCTGTTCAAGGATGGTGAAATGATCGACAAAGTTGTTGGCGCACCTCCGAAAGCTCATTTTGTTAAAATGCTGGGTACTGCAGTCGGCTAAATCGACCGGTCCAGACAAATCACCTCGAACCGCCGCGTGTTTTCATTAGCTCGCGGCGGTTTGTCGTATTGTGTCATAACGAAACATCGCACAGAATCAGGCAACAGACCGGTTCTTCAGACTCACCATCTGAATTTTCAGCCCGGCATCAACGATGCATCCAGAGGAACTGGATCCTGAACGCGTTGTGCTGCGTTGATTGTTGTCATTGACTTTATTAAGTCAGTGATACTTGGACCTGTTTGGGAATGGAATCCCTGACATGACAGACCCTTCACTCAATGCGCAGTCAGCCGCATCTGCTCGTTTACGAGCCGGTGGTGAGTTGTCGGTTACCACGCATTCGGTGAGAGATTCCGATCAGGACGCGCTGCAGGTATTGCTGCAGGCCAGCGCTGCAGCAGAAGTATTGCAGCGTCGATTCAGTGAACTTCAACGGCTGCAGGCTGAAGTCGTTTCGGAACGCAACCAGCTAGGCGCTGATCGAACCGCTTTCGAATCGCGAGCACGAGAATTCGCCGAGCAGGTGGCGCGTGACCGGGCGGTTCAACGAGAAATAACAGCGGAGCTTGACCAGCGTCAGCTTCAGTTGCGTCAGCTTCAGGCCGAAGTGGAACAACAGCGGCAGATAATTGAAGAAAATCGGGAAGAACTGGATGCCAAGCGCCAGCGGCTTCACGAAGCAGTCAATGCAGAACTGGCACGCGAACGCGAAGCCATGCAGCGGCAGCGAGATGCGCTTGATCAGGAACGTCAGCGTTTGCTGGAACGCACTGAGCAGCTTGAAAATCAGCACAGTGAGCGACTAAGCAAGATCGGCCACGACATTCAGGTCGAACGCGAACAGATGCGCGAAGGCGTTCGTCGAGAACTGGCTTCTGAACTGGATGAGCTGCATAGAGAACGTCAGGAATGGGCATCTCAGAAGGAAAATCAGGCATTAGAACTGCACCAGCAGAGCGAAGATTTACAACAACAGCGAGAATTGTTCGGCGAGCAACTGGAAGCGGAACAACAGCGACTTCGTGAAGAAATAGAAAAGCGTCGTCAGGCATTGCTGACCGAACAAAACAATCTGCAGCGTCGTTACCGTTTTCAATTCGAGCATCTTGCGCGAGCGCGAGAAGACTTTGAAGAAGAGTTGCGTGAACTGCGACGTGATCAGCAATTATATCGCCGCGAACGAACACGTTTCGACGAACAGCACAGGCTGCGTTTTGGTCAGCTGCAAAAAATTCGATCCGTGCTGGAATCAAACGATATTTCACTGAAGCGTGAACAAAAAGTCATCGAACGCGAACGCATGAGTGCCGGTCAGGATCTGAAGCGGCAACGCGAGCGACTGCAGGAAAATCAGAGTTCCGTGATGCAGGATCTGGAATCGCGTACTCGAAGAATTCGCCAGGCAGAACAGGCTTCTGTGGAGACTGCTCAGAAAGTTGAGCAGCGACTTCAGCATGTAAACCGGATGCGAGTCGAACTTGATTCCAAGCAGCGAGACGTTCTTGAACAGCGTCTGCTGCTGGAAGAACTGCATTCAGCATCAATGGGAATCAATCGCCCTGCAGAAGGTACACCAACGTACGATCAGGCTCGCAAAGCGGTTGAGCAATTCTTCGAACAGTTGCACCAACCGTTACGTAATGAACGTGATCGGCTGGAAGTCAAAGCAACAGAACTCGCCACAAAGCTGGAACAGTTTCGAAGAGATCGCATCGAACTGGAACAGTGGTTTTCTGAGCAGGAGCAATTGCTGAGCAAAAAAATGAGCAAAGACAATAGTGCTCAGGACGGAGTTCGAATTGCCAGTCTGGAAGAACAACTTTCCGACGTTCGACAGCGCTGGAACAGGGAGCGTCATGAGGCCGAAGAGACCATCAGGAACCTGCTTGATCAGGTGACCGAATCGGAAACTCGTTCATTCAAGGCTGCTCAATCGTCGCACACGATTTCTGAAGACGACCATCGCAGCGCCGCGTGATATTCTCATGGCGGCCAATTTTCCGGCTTTTCTGCATCGGCTTTCAAAACGCTCATATTGCATTGAGTGTTTTTCACTGCGATTGCCATTTTCACATGGGCGTTTGCGAAGTCTGCCACGTAACTTTAGAATGAAGTGTCCGCAAAAACAGGCGCTTCCAGCTTGGCGGCCAGATGCGGAATCGCACTGCTGTGCCGTTGCTGCATTTTGACTTTTCTTAAACCCACCCACCGGTGATTTCGGGGAATCTATTTCTCATGGCGAACAAGAAAAACGACGCGTCTCGCAGAGACTTTCTGAAGACAAGTTCCACGGCTGCAGTTGCTGGCAGCGCATTGCTTAGCGGACTTAATGCCGTTCAGGCTGCTCACATGTCTTACGACGAAACTGTCCGAATCGGGATGATCGGTTGTGGTGGCCGATGTACAGGGGCGGCCGATCAGGCCATGAATACTGAAGGCCCAACCAAACTTATTGCCATGTGCGATGCGTTTGAAGATCGACTTCAGGGAAGCCTGAACACACTGAAACGACAGCATAAAGACAAAGTGGACGTTCCAGCAGAACGGCAGTTCGTTGGCTTTGAAGGCTACAAGCAACTGTTGGCAACTGACATCGATCTTGTGTTAATCGCAACTCCTCCAGGATTTCGCCCGGTTCATTTTGAGGCGGCCGTTGCAGCTGGCAAACATGTCTTCGCCGAAAAACCCGTCGCTGTTGACGCAGCGGGCGTTCGACGATTTCTGGCGGCCGTAGAAGAATCGAAGAAGAAAGACCTTTTGGTTCAGATCGGCCTACAGCGACGTCACGAGCCAGCCTATGTTGAAACGATCAAGCGTCTTCAGGACGGAGCGATCGGCGACATTGTGGCAGCGCGAGCCTATTGGAATGGTGCCGGAGTATGGACTCGAAACAGAAAGCCTGAACAGACCGAAATGGAATACCAGATGACAAACTGGTATTACTTTAACTGGTTGTGTGGTGACCATATCACAGAACAACACATTCATAATCTAGACGTGATTAACTGGTTGATGGGTGGTGCACCTGTCAAAGGTCAGGGACAGGGCGGCCGTCAGGTTCGAACCAGCAAAGAGCACGGTGAGATCTACGACCATCACTTTGTCGAGTTTACCTACGGTGACACTCCGTACGGAAACGATGTACCTTTGCTGAGCCAGTGCCGCCACATTCCCAACACATGGAACAAAGTGGACGAGTTCTGTCACGGCAGCAACGGTTCGTGCCACATCGGTGCGGCTCGTCTGTTCGACAAAAAGGGCAACGAAACATGGAGCTACGGCAAAGGCGGACGCAATGGTCATCAACAGGAACATCACGACCTGTTTGCTGACTTCCGTGGTGGCAAGCGGCCTAACGAAGGTGAATACGGTGCCATGAGCACGATGACATCTATTCTGGGTCGTATGTGTACCTACAGCGGGCAGGAAATCAAAATGGCGGATGCCCTGGCATCTGAACTTGTGATTTCGCCAATCGATAAATTCACAAGCATGACAGACACGCCTCCTGTTCTGCCAAACGACGACATGACCTACAACATTCCAATGCCGGGCATTACCAAGGTCATGTAGTTTAGAAGTTCAGCATAAAGCGATGGGGTCGACATCACAGGGTGTCGACCCTTTTTCATGCGCGGTTGCCAACACGCCCCACTTGTTGGCAATTGGATGTATCGAATGACTGAACTGCCGTATCACGGTGCGACACAAAAATTCGGCCTTGATCTAAACGCGATGTCCACGAGTTGCCTCAACCGTTCTCGGGTTCGGGATTGCGCGCGATGTCTGAAGTGTGCTGCCAAACGTGTGTTGAAGTAGACTTCAATCGACACGAACGGCCCTTATACTTTTTCGAGGCTTCATTCTCAGCCTCGCCGTTCGCTGGCTACCAGAGCATTTCACGAAATGACTTAGGAAACTCGTGTAGAGTTTCTGCCGGTAAAACCACAGGAGAAGGATGAAAGTCTTCACGACTTTCATTACGAGTGACCGCACTTTTTCGTAACAAGCTGTAAGCGATCACTGAACGTGGCAATTCAGCAGATCACAACCATATTCCCGTTGCCTGATTTGGAGAGCGGTTCACGAAATACAACTGCGGCGAGAAGGCATCTGTCGCCGCAAGTGATTTACTTGGTTCCGCGTCAAATTTGTATTCGCAACAGAACTGGCCAGGTTGAACTAATCACCAAGGCTTGAACCAGCTTCAGTTATAAACTTCTGTAACAGCTGCAGGGAGTGATGAGCCTCTTCGTCCGTCATGCACATGGGAGGCGCGATTCGGATCACGCAACCTGCCAGCGGTCCCAGAAGGTGGATACCTTCGTTGTTTTCGTTGCCTCGGTAGCAGCGTTCAATTACTGCGTTGGCGACATGGGCCGGTTCCGTTGAACCAACCTTTGCACATTCAATACCGAACACAGTTCCCTCGCCACGAACGCGAGCGATGACGCCGGTGTCTTTTAGCTTGCGAAGCCCGTCGACGAAAATAGACGATAGTTCTCGCGTGCGGCCGATGACATCTGAAGACTCAAATTCATCAAGTGTTGCCAGCACAGCAGCGCAGGAAATTGGATTAGCGCTCCAGGTGTCTGATGTTTCACCGTAATTCATGAGTTCACAAATGTCACGTCGCCCGACAGTTGCGCTAACAGGAACTCCGTTGCCAAGTCCCTTGCCGAGGCACACAAAATCCGGTTCGATGCCGTATGTTTCGAATGCGTACATACAGCCGGTTCGTCCAAAGTTAGCTTGCACTTCGTCCAGAATGAACAGAATGTCATGCTTGCGGCAGAAGTCCTGCAGTAACTGAAGGTACTCACGGGGCGGATGGTAACTTCCTCCGCCGCCCAGATATGGTTCTGTAATCAAGCAGCCGACAGGATGTTTGGCTGACGCAAGAACTTCTTCCAGTTCAGCCTGATACACGCTTGCATCGAACTTCTTTGCCGGGTGATCAATGTCTGAACATTCTTCACGAGGAAAGCTGATGAATCGAACGCGAGGATCGCGTTCTGAATCCTGTTCACTTCCTGTGACCGCTCCGGACAATCCTTTCTTTCCATGAAAGCCATAACGAGTTGCGAGAACTCCTGGGCGAGAAGGATCGCGTCGCATGCAGGCCCACAAAGCCTTCTGAACAGCTTCTGACCCGGACGCTGCCCAGATGACAGTTTCAAGCCGGTTTCCACCGGGACTTGCCTGAAGGTTTGCGAGCAGCCGTCGGCTGGCTTCGGCTTCGAGTTCTGTGATTGCGTTGTAAGCTGTGAGCGAGACAGCCGAAAAGAATGTGTCATCTGCGGCATTCAGCTGATCGGGTGTCCATCCCAGATACTTCTGAAAACGTTTCATCCAGCCAACAGGGTTGTGGCCGAGATTGGCCACCAAAACTCCGGATGTGAAGTCATACAGACGGCGACCTTCCGGTGTCCAGTGAAAAACGCCAGCTGACTTTGCGAGTACAGCCTGACTTGGCGTAAACGTGCGCAAGGAACGCGGTTCAGAATTCGCGATCTGCCGGCGAACATCGTTCGACGCGGCTTCTCCTGAAAACTCGATCGCGAAGGAGCCTTGTACCTGTTTCATAATGAGCACTTTCTGATGAACGACAATGGCGGGGCAGCCAGTGCTTGGGCTCTCGCATGGTGCCGAGTTTGTGATTGGCCGAGCCTGAGGTGGGTGATAAAACAGACTACGAGACCTGGACTTCCGCCGGAGTGATAACGCCAACGGCATCATCTGCACCGGACCATTGAGGCACCTCAGATTTTGACGCCAGCCAACCATGATGCATCAACTGGCCCGACGCCGATCCTGAAGACTGAGCGACGTTTCCGGTCAGCCGATAGAGACCCGAAGCAGCATTCGCGACTTCAACGGAGCTGCCTTCTTCCTGATCGACGATCGGCAATGGGCTAAACATTCTGGACAGAACGTCGCGGCAGCCGCGATGTATTTCTCGCACCGCAGCTCCGACTTGTGCATCTGTGTAGCCGTCAATCGGTTCCTGAATAAAGTCAACAAACCGAGCATCGCGCTGCAAAGCAGACAGCAGCGTGATGGCATCACTGCGACTAGGTTTTGGTGCCGGCGGGGCAGGAGCCGGTAGCTTTTGAATTGGTTCGGAAAGCGATTCGAGCACTTTCCTGGCCGTTGTTCCGCTAAACAGAATTTTAAAGGCCAGTCCGAGTCGTCCCATGTTGATTTTGATCCTGTGGAAAGTAGATCGTTCAGCAGATGTGAAACAGTCGCCGATTGATCAGGTTGTCACGGGGTGTCCCGCGGCCTTCCATCCGCTGAACCCACCGTCCATTGAGATCACATTTGAGTAACCCATGAGTTGCAGGTTGAATGCCGCCAGGGCAGAACGGTACCCACCGCCGCAGTACAGCACAATTGGGGCATTCTCGTCGGATACCGTTTTCTCAATATCGCGTTCAATCACGCCTTTTCCGAGGTGAATCGCATTTGGCAGGTGAGCTGCGGCAAACTCACTTTCTTCGCGAACGTCGACCAGATGAAAGTTATCACCGGCTGCAATTCGATCAATAACGGCCTGAACCGTGCATTCCTGAATTTGTGGACGCACAGAACCGACGATCTTCAAGAAGCGTTCGGAATGGTTTTGGGCCATGATAAAGAGTTCCTTACAAACTGACGTTAAGGCGACATCTGTGGTGATACATTGGTTCGCGGCAGGCGAACCGTTGGGGAATCTGAAAGCCTGGTTTCCGCAAATGCGAATTCCAGCTGCATGTCAAAATTATTCTCTGCCAGTTAGCGTGATCAGGTTAGACAGCGACTTCAACCGGAGGCAGCTTCCCAAAAGGCTTCCGTAATTATATGGTTGCCGCTAGGTTGCGAAAGTGCTCCACCTGTTCCGGGGCAATTAAGTGCGTTTGTTAGCACATTTTTCGTTCAAACGGCCCACATAGTAATCAGCTCATTGAACTCATGGATAGTTTCGCTATGCCAGGCCCACATTGTCTAACGGCCGGTAAGCCTATTTCGCTTGCCGAAACATCAACGTCGAGTCGCAAATTTCATGATGATCGCGACAAAGCCGAAAAGCAGTTTCGAAAACTGCGAGACGAATTCATCAAGATGCAGGCGTGTCTTTACGCAGAAGGAAAACGCAAGGTTCTGATTGTCTTGCAGGCAATGGATGCCGGCGGAAAAGATGGCGCCATTCGCCACGCTCTGAAAGGTGTGAATCCACAGGGAGTGCGCGTGACGTCATTTAAGAAGCCAACGACAGAAGAACTGGATCATGATTTTCTGTGGCGAATTCACAATGCCGTGCCTGGGCGAGGAATGATTGGCGTTTTCAATCGTTCTCACTACGAAGACGTGTTGGTGGTTCGCGTTCATAACTTCGTATCGGAATCGGTTTGGCGTCCTCGTTACGAAATAATCAACCAGTTCGAAACGCACCTGGTGAACACAGGTACCACGATTCTGAAATTCTTTCTGCATATTTCAAAGGAAGAGCAGAAGTCGCGGTTCGAAGATCGGCTGAAGGAACCTAAAAGCAATTGGAAGTTTGATCGTGAAGACCTTGAAAAACGCAAGTTGTGGAATGAATACCAACTTGCGTTTCAGGACATGCTGAACAACTGCACCACGGAACATGTTCCGTGGCATGTAATCCCCGGCGACCAAAAGTGGTACCGCAATCTGGCAATCATGCAGGTCATTGTCGACACCATGAAGCAGATGGATCTTCAGTATCCACAGTCAGACGATTTGAGCGATGTGATCGTCGATTAATTCGCAGACGCATGAACTTCAGCCTCTGGAATCTTTCTGCGCCGGCGCAATATCAGTGCTACTGCTTGCCATCTTCGCGGTTAGACCACCAAGGCAGACCGACTCCCCCGTCCATTGTCAGGGTGCTGCCAGTCATGTAGGCGGCGTCATCGCTCAGCGTGAAACACACTCCTCGGGCCATTTCTTCCGGGCTGCCCATACGATTCATTGGCAACGACTTTGCGCCGGATTCCAACTGATCTTCCGAAAAGAACTTTCGTTCGCCGGGAGTGTCGATCCAGCCCGGATGAAAAATATTGACTCGGATGCCGTGCCTGACAAGTTCGATCGCCGCAGTTCGCGCCATATGGTCAATCGCAGCCTTCGACATGTTGTAGGCCATTGCTGTGGGAATAGGGATAATTGCATGCGGAGAACTGACAACCGTAATTGCTCCGCCGCGTCCCTGCTTCAGCATTTGCTGTGCTGACGCTCGAACACCAAAAAACGCGCCCCACATTGACACGTCCACGGTGCGTTTGAAGCCTTCCATGTCTGCTTTTACCATCAGTTCGCGATCGCTATAGACAGCGTTGCTGACAAACAGATCAAGACTGCCAAATTCACTAACGGTTTGCTGCACCATGTCTTCGACAGCGGATTGTTGCGACACGTCGGCAGCGACAACTAACGCTTTTCGGCCTAGCTTGCGAATTTCTTCTGCAACCAACTCGGCCTGATCTTTGCTGGAATTGCAGTTCAACGTGACATTTGCCCCACCTTTTGCCAATTCAATTGCAATGGCGGCTCCGATGCCTTTTGAGGAGCCCGTTACAAGAGCGTTTTTCCCGGAAAAATTCATTCGTCAAGACTTTCTCAGTGCACTTTGAACACGTTAGAACCCGCATTCTAGCGACGATGCGGCGACTTGCGAATGATTGGTCGGCAATCCTTAATTTTTGCAACGCTGTCGCTTTAAGACGAATCGCTTGGCCGAGGCGGCCGAATGCCTGAGGTCAAAATTGCCATTTTCGTAGCGGCTTCCGCATTGCCGCTGGAGAACAGAAAAAAGCGACGAGTCTTGTATGAAAATTCCATCACTGGCTAAATCCCGGTCACAGGATCTCGTTCGATTAGTTGATTCCGACTAGCGAAGCAGATTGGTCCTGGGTCACTGGTCCAGTCGGCGTTCCGTCGGCGTGGCAGGATCGCTGTATACCGCCACGCAGCACTGTTCGATCTGATGTTCCCACACAGAATGTACGCAGAGAATACACAGGAGCAACAAGATCGCCGCACATGCTGTTCAGCGTTCGCCGAATAACAAACTTTTCAGGACTGGTTTCCATTTGCCGTAAATAGCTTGTTCGCTGCTCGCGAGAACTAACTTCGGCCACCAGAGGCTTCAGCACGTCCATTGAATTATCCGTTCGGAAGATGTAGTCGTTCATATTTCTGATTGCAGCCGACCGCACGGCCTGGTCACTGGCGTCAATTGTGGGCACGGTAGGCAAAGTCGGTTCCTTGCCAAGATAGAATCGAATCATCTGAGGAATCAAACGAGACACCCTTCGACTGTTCAAGATGCCGGTTCCGGGAGCGTTCAACACGGTGACAAGACCGCGTCGCGCTCCGCGAACAAGTCCACGCACGCCCTGCAGCGATTCGGCTCGAAAGCAGTTGGGGTCAAGATCGTCATCCTGTAATCTGCGAATGACCAGGCAGACCTTGTGACCCGCGGAAGCATTGCTCTGAAATAGCCCCTGACGCTGCATCGTCAGTTGCCGCTGGCTCATGAATGGAATCCCGAGGAACTCGGCTAAGTAATGATTTTCTCTATATGTTGTGTTGAATGTCGACGATCCCAGCACAACGGCCGTTGACTCGTCGCCCATGAACTGCTGAATGCTGCGTCGCGCTATGGAGGTGAAATCATCAAATTGTCTTGATAGATATTCGTTGTCTAAATTGCCCAGAAGTCGACTGAATGTGTTCAATCCATACGGACAACAAAAGTGGTCATCGACAAACCACATCTGACCTTTCGTGTCGCACACCAAATCGACGGCAGCTAACCAGACTCGGCGCTGAAAACTGGGTAGCGCAGTGGCAAGGTGTTCGCGTGCATTGATGATGGCATTGTTGCTTGCTCCAAACGATTCCAGCATGCGTTGAAACCTGAACTTGCCGGCAACATCAGCTAGAAATAATTCAACAGCTTCAAGCCGTTCAAGAATCGCTTCCTCAACCGTCTTCCACTTGAGGGAATCAATTTTCCAGCGATCATTTACCACTGGCCCAGCAACAATTGAAGTTGCAACGGATTTGTTTTGACTGATCACCACAATGTTCTCCGCTAAACTGCGCGGTCCCTGCTCAGGCTGGGATGGAGTGTCGACAACACTGATGCCAACTAATTACTTACGAACCAAATCTGCCGCTCTCCGATAGGCTTACAAAACAACCCTGACGACAGCCACTGTTGCAGATCCGCTGCCAATAACTGCAGCCGACAATGTCCAGAGTTCTCTCGTAAATGCGAAACGTCTTTACGAATGCCGCCGTTGATGACGCTCGAGTGAACTCGACAGGCCGACAATCGTTTAAGCAAACCACATGCCAGATTGACGTTTGTTATTAACTCGCGTTACCGCTGGGAAAAGGCTGAATTTGCCGCGTACAGCTGTCTAGGACGTGCCCAAGATTTGAGCACGATTGCTCGCGAAGAGGTTGTCCACCATAAGGCACGATTGTACACCTGCTGGTTGTTGTGGACGACAAGAACGCGTCGAAAACCCCAGCCAGCGCGGTTCCGGCAAGCTATTCCCTGTGGCTATTTGCGAATGGCTGATAGTCCACCATCCACGCCCAGCACTTGTCCCGTCATCCAGCCGCTGTTGTCGGAAAGCAGAAAGCAGGCTGTCGCTGCGATGTCGTTCACCGTGCCGGTTCGTGCGAGTGGATATTTTTCAGCCAACGCCGCTGCGCGAGAATCATCGCTGAAAAAGCGAGCGGTCATTGGAGTGTTCGTTAGTGCTGGTGCGATGCAGTTAACTCGAATGTCAGGTGAAAGTTCGGCGGCCAATGTGCGAGTCAGGCCTTCGATTGCGCCTTTTGCTGCGGCGATCGAAGCGTGAGCCAGCATTCCCTGTCCGACGGCAACTGTGCTGAACAGAACGATGCTTCCTTCACCGGCAAGTTTCAGGCCTTTCAGTGCCGCGTGAATTACTTTTACAGCTCCAACCACGTTAAGCTCAAAGTCGTCTCGGAAGATCTGCGGAGTCAATGCACGAAAGGGCTTCAGGTTGATTGAACCCGGACAGTAGACGAGCCCGTCGATTTCTGCAGGCAGCATGTCGGAAGTCAACTCGTCGCTGGTTACGTCAAATCGAACGTGCGTAACCTTCAGATCCGGCTGTTCCCCTGTGCGGCTAAGAACGGTGACTTTATGTTCAGCATTTAGCAGTCGACCGACAATGCCAAGCCCGATTCCCTTTGATCCGCCGACCACCACAAAAGTCTTCGCCGTCACTGTATTAACCTTCCGTAAACGAATCGCTTTGCACAGCAAACCAGCGATCCGCTTTCGGAAAACGCCTGCCGTGCAACATCGGCTGACATCGGGTTGGCTGCATTCAATGTCAGGTTATAGAACCGAATTTGGTACTGGACACTGTTCCGAAAAAAAACAGGTAACCAAGACTGTCAGCATTTCCTATGCGGTTAACCGTTTGCGGACGTCCAACGTTGATCAGCACTGTGACTCAGTTTTTTGAGATGCACGGCTGACACTGACGCAGCGCCAGCGAATCAGTCACGTTTTCTCGTTGGGAATTTAGCATTGCATTGCATTGCATGCTCGTACGACAACATCTGACCTGAATTCAAAAGTAGCAGTTTAGGTGCGTTGCTCAGGCCGCGACGGCATAGTTTGCTTTTGCAACGCGGTCATCACGAAACTTACAACCTGCACTTAACCGGCGGCTCTTCAATTGGGCAGAACTTAGTCAAAAACCTCGCAACCCTCGCGGGATGGCCGCTCATCTGTGCGAAACTGGAACTCAGCGGCCAGCACTTAATAGTGTGGAGGCCTTTCCAGTTCAGAATCGCGGTCTTCTGATCCGTCACTCATTGATTCTAATTCGTGTTCGATGCGGTTGAACCGCTCTTCGAAACTTCTTAGACGACGAAAATGCTCGGTCAGAGACGCATTGAGTGTCTCGATGTCATGCTGCAGGTGCGCAAGCACAGTTTCAATTCGAACAAGTCGCTCTTCGTTACTGAACTCACTGGATGACATTTTGAGCATTCACTGTGGGACAGATAAAAACGTGCAGCGGTTGGATTCGCTGGAACTTGCGTTCCACGCGAAAGTCTGCATTCAACTACATTTTCTGACCGGTTAGTCGAGCCACCTCGTTAACGTCCTTGTCGCCTCGACCGGACAAACAAACCACAATCACTTCATCTTTGTTTCTCTGTGCGGCGGCCTTCATGGCGTAGGCGATGGCGTGCGAAGTTTCAATGGCGGGAAGAATGCCTTCCGTCTGAGCCATCGTTTGAAACGCCTGCAGAGCTTCGTCGTCATTCGCGCACACGTAGTTGACTCGGCCAGTGTCTTTCCAATAGCTGTGTTCCGGGCCGACGCCAGGATAGTCGAGTCCGGCAGAAATGGAATGCACGTCTGATGTTTGTCCATCGTCGTTCTGCAGAACATAGCTGTAACTGCCGTGAAGGATACCAGGCTTCCCGTATGTCAGAGTGCAGGCATGGTCGCCAGGTTTCGAGCTTCGACCACCCGCTTCAACGCCGGTGAGCGCGACACCTTCGTCGTCAACAAACGGATAAAACATCCCAGCAGAATTTGATCCGCCACCAACACATGCAATGACTTCGTCGGGAAGACGTCCGATGTTTTCGAGCGATTGTTCGCGCGTCTCGCGGCCAATCACCGATTGAAAATCGCGGACCATCATCGGAAACGGATGAGGCCCCACTACGCTGCCGATGATGTAATGGGTGTCACGTACGGACGCCATCCAGTCTCGCATGGCTTCGTTAATTGCGTCTCGTAGAGTTCGACTGCCGGTGGTCACCGGACGCACTTCTGCACCCATGGTTCTCATGATGAAGACATTCAGCTTCTGTCGCCGCACGTCTTCTTCTCCCATGTAGACAACGCACGGAAAACCGAATCTCGCACAGGCGGTGGCCGATGCAACTCCGTGCTGACCCGCCCCCGTTTCGGCGATCACCCGAGTCTTGCCCATTCGTTTCGTCAGCAGTACCTGTCCAATGGTGTTGTTAATCTTATGAGCGCCCGTCAGATTCAGGTCTTCTCGTTTGAAGAAGATTTTTGCGCCGCCGCACTTTTCTGTCAGGCGTTCTGCGAAGTACAGCGGATTGGGGCGGCCAACGTAGTTCTTCAGCAGATCACGAAACTGCCGATCAAACGCGGGATCTTTTTGGGCGTCTTCGTAAGCCTGAGCCAATTCGTCCAGAGCGAACATCAACGTCTCGGGGACATATCTTCGACCATATGGACCGAAGCGTCCTCGATCGTCAGGAACTGCGCTGAGAGGGGCATGTATCGGAGTATCAGTTGCCATGAGGCCTGTTTTCTGATGCGTTTTACGCGAATGGAAATCAACGATAGATATCGTCAGGCAGATTCTAGCCTCAAATAGCCGAAGTCAAAACGATCGTCGCCTCGACCCTGTGAATTCACACGGATTGGAATCGCAATATATGGCAGGCTGGCTGTAGACAGCCGTTATCGTGGGGCATGTGGGCGCGTCAGCTTTTTCGGAATATGTTTCCACCATGACGCGCCGATTCCGTCACAGCATCGCAAAACAGCTGGCGATCACTGATTTTTCCGCTGCGGCAGATTGATACACAGGCGACTCAGCCCTGAAACATGAATGATCAGAAAATTCCATACACGCTGGACGAAGTAATCGGCAATTACCAACTTCCGACGGAAAAAATAACATTCTGGCCGCGTTAAGTGCCAGAGACTACACTGTCCTTTCGCAAGCGGCCATGCAGGCTTACTTGGCAACGAAAACGAATTCCTGATAGCGATGCCGCCAAGTGTCGCTGGAGTAACTGATGCGTCTTATTATTACGGGTGGGGCTGGATTTATTGGAAGTCACATTGCGGAAAAGGCCTTGGCTAAAGGCTGGTCTGTGGCCGTTGTTGATAATTTGTGTTCAGGCCGTCGTGAGAATGTGCCCGCCGGCGCTGAGTTTCACGAAGTTGACATTCGAGACAAAGATGCTGTTGATGCTGTTTTTAGCAACTTCAAGCCGACCGCAGTAACTCACCAGGCAGCCCAGGCCAGTGTCGCCGTCAGTGTTCGCGAACCGCAGATGGACGCGTCTGTCAACATTCTCGGATCGTTGAACATTATGACAGCCTGCGTTGCCAACAAAGTTGAACGCCTTGTATTCGCCAGCACCGGCGGAGCTATTTATGGCGAAGTACCGGAAGGAGTTCGCGCGGGCGTGGACTTCAACCCTGTGCCGATCAGTCCCTATGCGTGTAGTAAGTTTGCTGTCGAAAAATACCTTGAGTGCTTCCGTCAGGAACATGCTCTTAATTACACCGTTCTGCGATATGCAAACGTGTATGGTCCGCGGCAGGATCCTCATGGCGAAGCCGGTGTTGTGGCTATTTTCTGCAATCGAATTCTGGCCGGTAAACCCATTAAAGTGAACGCCAAACGACAAGTCGGCGACGAAGGTTGTATTCGCGACTATGTTTACATCGAAAATGTGGTGTCCGCGAACATAGCGGCCCTGGAAGAAAAGATTCCCGATCCGATTTTGAACGTCGGTACGGGACAGGAAACCACGACTCAACAATTAGCCGAAGTTCTTCAGCAAAAAATCGGCAAGACAGTTGATGTGTCGCCCAGCGAAAAACGAGCCGGCGATATCGAACGTTCTTTGTTGAACGCTGATCGACTCGTGGAATTGCTGGGATCAGTTGTTGGCATTGATCAAGGTCTGAAAGAAACGGCCGAATGGTTCAGTGAACACGTTACGAAAACGTCCTGATTGTTTCGACTGAGACATTGAATTCGGAGAAGCCTTAGTCGACAAAAAACGGGACTTCTATTCTGTTAATTCAGGTTCCCGGCGGTCACTCTTCGTGAACCTCGGCAGCTGGGAATTACTGCCCACCGGAGGACTCTTTACAAAGGCTTCTGCATGTCGCAGTGCGGAAGCCATTCAGCCGTATTGAAGTGGGCAAGGCCATGAATCGATTTTGGCAAATCACGTTTAGAATCACCTATCAGCTTGCTCGCTGCTACTGGTTTGTTGCGCGCCCTACTTCCAAAGGTGCATACGTTGCAGTGTGGCTTGACGGCCGAGTCCTGGTGATTCGAAATTCTTATAAGCGAGTCTTTTCACTGCCTGCCGGTGGCGTTAACAAAGGCGAAACATTTCAAGCGGCAGCAATGCGAGAGCTTCGCGAAGAAGTCGGTATTGTCGTTGAAGAAGATCGCCTTGTGAGATTTAACGAGTACGTATGCCTTGAAGAATTCAAACACGACACAACGGTTATATTTGAACTGCACTTACATTCTGAGCCTGCAATTGCAATTGATCAGCGAGAAGTCGTTGAGGCTAAATTCCTGAGTCTCGAAGACGCCGCAGCCTTGCCATTATCTGAAACCGTCCGACGCTATCTGGCAGCAGTTCAGGCTGGTGAACGAAACACGCTCAGTGTTTCTGAACTGCATTTGAATTCGATTAAGAATCTTACTCCTCGGTAAAACTCTGGCCGGTCGGTAACGCTTGGTGGCGTGAATATCCCCTGTCAGCGAGCAATCCCTACTGGTTATTTCGCCCATGCAACCGATGCGTCGTAAGCTTTTTTGCAGGTTCGCCGGACAGGGCCAACCATCATTACAGCTGCAATGTGACAGGTACAGGTTGCGACGCGATTCTGCAGCCAACGATCGATAAGTCATCAACGACAATCGAATTCGCTGCCATTTTGTGATTTCTGAGCAACAAGTCTCGGTCTGCGAAGTAACAGTCCCGACAAGTTTCTAATTATCGCGGCCTTGGACACAGAAGCGGCAATTGACTTGAACACAAACGCACCATAACACTGCAGACTGATACAGACTTTGCACGGCGGACCACCGAGCTGGTGAAGCTACAGCGTCGATCGCTGTGTCAGGCGACGGACAGCGTGTTCGGCCTGCTGATGTTGTTTCAATGGTGGCAGCCGCCTGTTGGATTATTCGGCACACATGGATTGGCGAAACGTCAATTGTGCATCAGCCCATCTAGGCTGCGGCTATCTGGGGGCCCCATTTCCGGAGTTCCGGTTCTGCTGACCGTGAAGTATTCGGAAGCTGCCATCACGCGGCGTGTTGTTGCAGTGTCGCAGATGCTGTTTTCGGCATTGCTGATGCATCTGACGGGTGGCCGTATTGAAACGCATTTTCACGTTTTTGGTTCACTGGTGTTTCTGGCTTTCTATCGAGACTGGCGAGTCCTGCTTACAGCGCCGCTGGTGATATCGGCCGACCGTTTCTTCCGCAGTGTATATTGGCCTGAATCCGTGTTTTGAATCTCCGGCCAGAGTTCCTATCGGTGGCTTAAGTATACCGGTTGGATCATTTTCGAAAACATCTTCTTTCTGGTGCTGTCCTGTCGCCGTGAACTACGTGAAACCTGGAAATCCGGTGAACGTCAATCGCAGCTGGAGGTCGCCTATCAGACATTGGAAGTCAAGGTCTCAGAAGGCACCGAAGAACTGCTGAAGAAAACGGAAAAGGCTTTGGCAAACTACCTTAGATAGTATCCTGATGCAACTCTCCAGGAATGCAAAGCTGCGTTTGGCCTGACATGTACTATCAAAACCTTTAGGCGTTTTCTTGAAACGCCTAAAGGCACGTTTTGAAACAAATCGCAGCGAGCGGCTGAGCAGGATCGCGAAGACGTCGCTGCCAAACGCGCGGACTGGTTTGAGTGTCAATCGGACGTAGACCCTGAGCGACGCGTGTTTCTTAATGAAACCGGTCTGAAAAAAAAATTCACGCGTCTTCGAGACTGGGCCTTCGGTGGTGAGCGGCTTGTCGAGTCTGTTCCGACCGGACGCTGGGAGACGAGCACGCTTGTGCATGCCATTGCGCTGGATAGCACACGTGCCGCGATGGTGCTGGACGGTCCGATGGATGGTGTTTGCTTCACGGGGTTCTGCGAATCATTTCTGGTTCCGGCCCTGAACCCCGGCGATCTGGTGGTGATGGACAATCTCGGCAGCCGCAAGTCCGAGAGTGCTCGACGGGTGATTGAATCTGCGGGAGCACAGGTTGTCTTACTCCCGCCGTACAGCCCAGACCTGAATCCGATTGAAATGATCTTCTCGAAACTCAAACAACTCATCCGATCTCAACGGCCACGAACCTTCTCAAAATTGTCGACGCCACAGGCGACGCTCTCAGCTTCATCAACTCCGAAGACATACACGCCTGCTACGAACACGCCTGCTACGAACACTGCGGATACATGACCGCAGATTCCGTAGACTGTTCTAGTAATCCTGTACATGATCCGTGATGGCGTGGCGTGGTTCGCTATTCCACGTTGGAACCTGAAAACCACGACAGTTGTCGACCTGCAGTCAGCATTTATTCTGCACCTAAGTTACCATCCAGCTGCCAAACAAAGTCTGGCTGTATGCGGCTCGCAGGATAGTCGTTCGTGGGATTGTATTCGACGGTCGCCTCTCCATAATACGACGCAGTCGGAATGTCACACGCTGGTGATAGAACGATCCCGACGGCCGCAAAAAAAGCTGAGGCAACGTTAAACGCGCGATCAGGAAAGCAGTCTATGTCAATACAACGTGCCGAAGAACTTAAACGCGAATGGACCGACAGGTTTGTGATCGTTCAGTCGGCAGTTCCTGAATTGCGTCGCTTTACCGGACTGGTTGGTCAGGTAAAAACTGTCAACATGAATTGTCGATTGCTGATCGAATTTGACGCTCCAGCAGACATCAGCTGGTACGACATCGACCCCCAATTCGCACAAGTCGTTGATCCGCGCGAAGTAGAAAAGAAAACCATCGCGAGTAAAACTGAAGATATTCCAGCAAATCCGGATATTTCAAAAATCATGACTGCAAAACCTGCAGTTGGGAAGCCCGTCACCCAACCGGCAGCGAATCCAGCAACGGCAAGTCCACTCGATTTGATCAGAAAACAGGCCAGCAGCAGTCCGCCGGATGCTGGAGTAGCCGATTCGAAGTCGAGCTCAAAGCCAAACCCACTCGATTTGATTCGTAAGCAGAGTGCAGTCGATGCCAACAAAACAATTGAAACCAGGCGGCCATCCACCGGTAGCCCGCTGGATTTAATTCGCTCTCAGGCAGCTGCCGCCCCAGTGTTGGATTCAGAGCCAAAGAAAGCGAAAGAAACTGCTTTGATTTCACCAACACCTGCTGGAAGTCCGCTTGATCTGATTCGTGCACAATTCAGGGCAGCCGAGACACCGGCACAGGTTACCCCGGGCAAAGCGAACGCAGAAAAAACCACTGCTCGTCCATCACAATCCGTGCCTGAAGTGTCCGGCGAATCGTTGCCGCCAGCGATCGCTGCCGCAGACCAAACGTCGACAGCTGTTTCTGAGCCCGCGTCTGACTTTGATGCAGCGTCATCAACGCGCCTGCCTTCTTCAAACACTGTTTCAGAAATTGCACGACCAGCGGATTCAGTACCGGTCGCCAGCGATTCAGTTCATGCAACAGCCTGGTCAAGCAGTTCTGCGATTGATCAAATTAGAGCACAGGCGGCTTCCGATTCTTCATTGGATTCCAGTCTTCCAACTGTGGCCGAACAGCATTCGGCGACCTTGTTTGATCTCGTTAAGACTCAGGCCGACAACGACGAACTGGATAGTCAGACAACAGTTCTGCCAACACTTTGAAATGACATTCGTATTGATAACCCGGCTAGAATCATCAATACCGCACAAGGCTTTCAAAACGGGGTGACCTAACGGTTGTGAACGTGTTGGTTGTAATTTGTCGAATACGAGCAACGTCTTGAATGTGGCCGAGTTCCTGAATTGTTAGGAATTGCAGTTAGCTCACAACAAAGTTTATCCCTAAGAATCACTTTGAAATTTGCAGAATTCAACCTTTTAATTGACCGAGTCACAAAGCGCCTCGACAGCCAGAAAACACATATTCCGTGCATCTTGAACATCAAATTGCAGACTTCCTGAACGGCGACTTATTTGCAGTTGTTGGAGCGTCGGCAGATCGCCACAAATACGGCAACAAGGTTCTTCGCACTTACCAACAGCACAGCTACAACGTCGTACCTGTAAACCCCAATGCTCGTATGGTGGAAGGTTTGTCTGCTGTCGCTGGTATCAGTGATTTACCACAGATACCGCATGCGATCTCCATAATTACTCCGCCATCAGTGACCGAAGGCGTAGTCAATGAAGCGATCGGATTGGGCATCAAACATATTTGGATGCAGCCCGGCGCAGAAAGCGTGAAGGCAATCGAAATGTGTAAGAGTGCTGGCATTAACCTGCTACACAGCGGGCCATGTATTCTTGTGGTGCTCGGTTACCGAGAAAGCTCACAGGCTTAATATGATTCGTTGTGTGGAGGTGCGGAGCGCCGTTAAGCACGGATCGATTTCACTGGTGCCCGGATCACTGCAGTAGCACTTTTCTCCTGAATGTCGCAATTTGCAGCATTACCGCCAGGTAACGGTTGAGCCTTCAATTGCTAAACCAGCGGACGGGATGTTATAGAAGATGGAATTCAATGTGAGTGATTTTTCCATTGAAACGTAGTTGCGTTCCTGCATCGAATCGCTAGTAATCCAAAATGTGCTTCGAGCGCTGGCCACGGCGGCGAGTTTCCGTCCGGTATTCAGTAACTCCAGTTGCCGGCAAAAATAAGCAACTAACTGACAGATTTACGACTCAGATCTGTTCGTCGGACCTTATTCCAGACACGAGCGACAAAAGTTTGGGTCAAATTGTGGAGCATGGTTTGAGTTGACCTGGTTTTGTCGCGAGGTGGGCGCTACGGTTCGTTGACGTTTTCTCAGGGAGCGGTGAGTTGCGGAATTTGAAAGATCCTCGACAAACAAGCCTGTTTGACGAGTTCGAAGGCCTTCTTTCGTCGGTTGCCTATCGACGA
>JBDNFN010000226.1:0-2817 GCA_041689795.1 Fuerstiella sp.
CATGGGTGATTGTCACGGCTCAGGAAGACATGAGCAACGTGATTGGCGAAATGACGAAAGCGGAAGGCAACGACTTCAGCAAAATTCAGGCTCGCTTTAAAGAACGCATGAAGCTGTCCAGCACAGACGTGGCGGAAGTGATTCAGAAGCGTCTGTTGAAAAAAGACGAAGCGTTTGAAGACGAAGTCGGATCGATCTACGACAAACATGCCAACAACTTCAATACGTTGCTGACGTTTGGCAATGGTTCTCAGACGTACCGTAACTACAAAAGTCGACAGCAGTTTATTGAGTGCTATCCGTTTGTTCCGTACCAGTTTGAACTGTTCCAGTTATCAATTCGTCGTTTGTCCGAACAGGATGCTTTTGAAGGTCGACATCAGTCGGTCGGAGAACGATCCATGCTGGGAGTATTTCAGGACGTTGCCAAGCAACTGGCGGGGCTGAAAGTTGGGGCGGTGGCCACGTTTGACATGATGTATGAAGGTCTAAGATCTGTGCTGAAAAGCCAGATGCATTCAGCCATCAGCACGGCGGAAAAAAACCTGGACAACAAGCTGGCGATTCAGGTGCTGAAGGCCCTGTTTCTGGTGAAGTACATTCGAGAATTCAAGGCATCCATTCGCAATCTGGGCGTGCTGATGCTGGACCATTTCGAACGCGACATCAGCCGCTTTGAAAAGGACATTACAGAAGCCGTTAATCTGTTGGAAAGTCAGTCTTACATTCAGAGAAACGGAGATCTGTACGAATTTCTGACGAACGAAGAAAAAGACGTTGAACAGGAAATCAAAAACACGGACATCGACCTTCAGGATGTCGCCGACGAGCTGCAGAAGATCGTGTTTGATCAAGTGTTGAAGCAGCGGAAAATCCGTTATGCAGATATCGGGCACGACTACGATTTTACTCGCAAGCTGGACGACAAAACCTTTGGTCGCGAACACGAACTGTCGGTTAATATCATTACGCCGTTTCATGAACACACGGGAAATACGGACCAGCTAAAAATGTCCAGCATGGGGCGTAAAGAACTGATTGTCGCGATGCCCAGCGATCCTCGTTTGGTGAGCGACCTGTACCTGCTTAAGCGGACTGAAAAATACGTCAGGCAGAACCAGTCGTTAAATCAGCGAGATTCAGTTAGTCAGATTCTGTCCAGCAAGATGTCTACCAATAAGCTTCGTGAACAGGAGATCCAGGAAGCCGTTCGAGAACTGCTCAGCAGTTGCATCATGTTTGTCGGGGGCACGGAAGTCGAACATTCCAGCAAAGATCCACAGGTGCGGCTGGTGGCCGGTTTTGGCAAGCTGGTGGAGCACGAATACACCAACCTGAAGATGCTGCAGGGAATTACATACACAGAAGATAAGGTCAGTACCATTCTGACGGATACGCAGAACAGCCTGTTCGAAAGCGGTGTCGGCAGGCTGACGGAAGCAGAAGCGGAAATGCTGGCGTTCATTAACCGAGAAATCGGCAAAGGCCTGCGAGTTTCTGTCCAGTCGGTTGTTGAGCATTTTCAAAAAGGTTCCAATGGCTGGTATCTGGCGGCCATTCAGTGCATTCTCGCTCAGCTGTGTGCCCGTGGGAAACTGGATGTTCGTAGCGACAGTAACGTGCTGACCGAAAAGGCTTTGGCCGATGTTCTGCTGAATACACGTCAGCATGTGAATCTACTGCTGGAACCACAAATCGACGTACCTCAATCAACGGTTCGAGAACTCAAAACCTTTTACCAGGATTTCTTTGACGAACCCGCCCCCGGTGGAGAAGTAGCCACTCTGGGCAAACATGTGGCGCATCGCTTTGATCAGTTAGCAACAGAACTGAAAAGTCTCCTAGACAAGAAACATGAATTTCCGTTTCTGTCGGTCCTGGAAGAAAGCAGTCAGCAACTTAGCAAGCTGGCAAAGGAAAAGTACAATTTCTTTTTTGATGGCGTGCGCGAATTTGGCGACGACCTGCTGGACCGCAAAGACAATCTGCTGGACCCGATCCGTCAGTTTATGAATGGCACGATGGCCGAAATCTATGCCGATGCTCGCCGTTATCTAATTGAACATCGTGACAATCTGGATTACGTGCAGTCCACCGCCAGCAGCAGCATTCGAACAGCCCTGGATGATGCGGCCTGCTATCAGGGCAACACAATGCAGACCGTGAAGGCAGAATTGGAAGGTCTGAAACATTCGATTCGCAGTCTGGTACAAACAGAACAGCAGACGGCGCTGGACCTTGTGGAATCACGATGGGTACAACTAAAAAACGTGCCGGAATACAGCCAGCAGGACACTGACACTCAGAACGCCGTGCTGCAGAGTGTTGAGGAAGTGCAGCAGAAGATTCGTCATGCCAGTTTGGTGGCCGTTATTCGAGATCTCAAGCGACGATTTGACGAAGAAAGCTACCCCTATCTGTTGTCACTGGTCTCAACACTTCCCGAACCGGAAGTCGTTGACGGGCCAACAGGTGGCGCCGACCGACCGATAAAGCCTCCGAAGCCTAAGCCCATCAAGTCTGTGGCCATCAAGTCGTTGTCCGTGACGTTTGAAAAAGCGTATCTGGTCAGCGAACAGGACGTGACAGACTACCTGCAGACACTCAAGTCACAGATGCTGGAAGAAATCGCCAAGGGGCATCGCATTCAGACCTAACCCTCAACTTTGTCTACGCCACATCATGATTCACGGCTATCACATCATTCTGCCGTTCTACGGCTTCTGGCTTCCCAATGATCCGCGTGGTTCATGGTCGGATTTCGTGTGGAAATGGGAGCTTGCCCGGTTCGGCCGTGCCGCCAAAGACCTGGGCCGC
>JBDNFN010000227.1:0-23954 GCA_041689795.1 Fuerstiella sp.
CAATGACTCGTGCGTTCTTGTACTTCTGTTGCGTTGATGTGTAGATTAACACATCGCAATGAGGCACAATTTCCCGCAGAATTGCCAGATTGCTGCCGGCGGCAGGTCCTTCGCTGGTATCCGGGTCGGGACAGTCAATCATGACGATGTCGCGTAATACAGGGGTATCGATTCGCTTCAGTTGAAACTGATTGAGATCAAGACCTAACGCATCTGGTTCGAGTTCTGGATGGACCAGCAGAATAGGCGTTCGCGTAGTCGGACGCTGTCGTCCCGCTGTGGTGACTTCGGTGCCAACCAGTGCATTTACAAGCGAACTTTTGCCGGTACCTGTGCCGCCGAACGTGGCAACAACCAATGGTGTTTCCAACCGAAACCGTAGTGTTTCGACTCGCTCCAGCAGGCGACTGACAAGTGATCGGCTGCGATGAGCCGTCTGCCAGTCGGGACAGTCGGCAATCCAACGTTTCAGGCGATCGGTAAGATCATCCACTTCAGCCAGCAAGGCAATATGTTCCAACTGCTGATTTGTGTTCATTGCCGAATCCTGTTCAGGTATATTTTAATCGAAGTCGGGCGACTTACGTCTGAGGTCGTTGATGGTTGTGAAACGCAACAATTGCGGCGTAGGACCTGTTTGCCGGTTCTTAAACCTGAATATCCGGGATACTTGAGGCGTCCAACTGATTAACCAGTTTTTCAAGGGTCGCAATGGCGTTTGCTGTTGCGACAAATTCTTCCGACTGCGGCAGTTCTGCGGCGGCCTTCATCTGTTCCGGCAGATCTCCCAGCAATTCTTCACGAATCAGATTTGTCAGCCAGTCCACTCGACGCTGAGTAAACACGCTGTGAAGCCTGTGAAACCATGCCTGCAACATTCCGGCGCCGGTTCCAGCCGCTCCGGACAAAGCCGTGTCGCCGGCGACAGCCGCGGCCGTTCCTCCGGCCACGTCAGTCACGATGTGTATCACGGCATTGGCTGCAGTGTCTGCGATAAACGGCGCCACAGTTTCGCTGGCTGGCCCCATTCCGAGACTGAACAGCACAACGCTGGTCATTGGCCTAACGACAGCGGATACGTTGTGCAGTTGCCGGTAGAACTTAAACAGATCCGGACTGTCTTCGCTAAACGACTCCATCTCGGATGCGACGGTATCTGTTAGCTCTGCCTCGAAATCTACTTTGGCGTGGTGCCGCCGCAACGACTCGATCAGATGGCTGCGTCCGGAGGCCTGCAGCACAGCTTCAATGCGTGGCTTCACCATGCGGTTGCCGGTATCTGCCATCCATTGAAGCTTGTCAAATAATTCTTCGACCGTGGTCAGAATCGCCGACCATTCGGATTCACGATACTTGTCCAGTGGAGGAATCGGTTCACCCTGAATCGCGTCGCGGGCTTTCTTGAAAGGCCAGACCACGCCGGCGCCGAGTGTGTCGTAGAATAAGTTCACATTTTTGGCCCAGCCCTGCTGACGAGCCTTCCACCACGTTCGTATTTCGGCGACGAATGAAGTGTTAGGAGGAGATGGCCAATCGCGAATTTTCAGAACAGCTTCAGAAGACAGTCGTTCTGAAACGGCCGCCAGTTCTTCACTGGATGTCTTGAGATGCCTCAGGTGCGAAGGAGCTCCATCAGAATGACTTAGCACCTGCCTCAGAGAACCTCTCAAAGTACGCAAGCGGATTTCGCGAAATCGCAGGTTCGAAAGGTCTGCGCGGAGATCCCGCGGTTTAGCGATGGCCCCATCACCGTCCGGACTCCAGCCATTAGGCAGTGGCCAGGGCCGATCATAGAACGGAAGCGTCAGCGATTCTGCGGCGCGGCGATTGTTTGGAGCCACATAGACGGCATTTGGTTGTACGCCGGTCTCACTGCAGAATGTCTTAAGCCAGATGGGCCAGAATTCTTCGTCTTCAGGCAACAGACACTGGTTAAAGACAACCAGAATTGCTTTGTCTTCGGCCGCGGCTTTTCGGAAAAACTCTTTAACGGCTGCGTCGTTGTATTTTTGCTGAGTCAGAACGGCCACCAAAACATCGGCAGAGCGTCGGACCGCATCAGCGCGAACCCAGTTAACCCGAGCATCGCTGTCGATATCAGGCGTGTCCAGAATCAACAGAGTGGAAGGCAATTCTGGAACTGAACGCCAAAACAACTCGTGGCGATTGGATTCTTCCAGTGCCGCAGAAGCGACTGACCATTCGTGCAGAGCAAAATCCGGAAAAATGGTCTGCAGGTCGTGTCGTTCTTCAAACCCCGATGGCACAAGACAAACGGGATGTTTGGTGCCGGAAGCTAGTGGACTGCTGGAACTAGCTCGACATCCTGCCAGATGATTAAAGATGACACTCTTGCCAATGTTAGTTCCACCAACCACGGCCGCAACCAGCCATGGATCGCTTCCAAGTTGCGGCACCAATTTTTGCCGCAGCAGCTCATACCATTCCAGCCCATCCAACGGCGTGGGTTGCAGAAACTTAGCCTTCGACTGCAATATAAGAAGATTTTCAAAAGCGATCTGCGTGGCGTCGGCGATCTGCTGAAAGGAAGACTGAAGTTCGTGATCGGAGGTCATTGGCAGACGGACGGCTCAGAAAATGAATTGGATATCTGTTCAGGAATATTAAGAGATGGCGAGCGGGAAATTGTCGCGAAAACGATAGCGTTTTGCAAATTCCGAATCTCGATCACCAAATTTGGCTCGATAGCTGCCGTGGTAACTACGGAAAGTGTTTTCTTCTCATTGTGCGTATCTCTGATTTACGAAAATAGCTAAAGTTGACCATTAACCCGGCGGCACTGCGGTTGGAATCAGCAATTTCCAGACAGGCATTTTGCAACAGCGCAGCGAATGCCGACCACTTCAAATGATTTGGCAGAAATAGCCCGCGACTTATTACCAGGCTAAGCCTGGCATTTAAGTGTGCGAGCAAAACTGGCGATGGTTTGTTGTAATTAATTAACAAAAGCAACTAGTGTATACCGTCCACAAGGCTTCGTCTCAAAACTCCGACGGTCGCCTGTGTAAGATGGTGTCTTATATTCTCGAAATGACTTGCCCATGTTGGCAATTTGCCTCAAAAATGCCACTTCAGAGTGCACGGCGGATTTGCCTTAGGTGCAAGAGTATTTCATTAACGACAGCAGAATTATTGTTATGACTAAATCACTTAAGGCTAATTCGTCTTCCACAAACAGTATGGAATTAGCAAGCGGACTCGGAACGGTCGAGCAGGAAGTTCATCGCCACCTGAACTTCACGCTTGGACATCATAACGACATTACGGAACCAGACTATCTATATCGAGCACTCGCGATTTCCGTTCGTGATCGGCTGGTTGTGAAATGGAAAGACACAAACAGACGCATCAAGGAAAACGCGGGCAAGCGTGTCTACTACCTGTCGCTTGAATTTCTGGTCGGACGATCTTTGACGAATGCAATTCTGAATCTCGATCTGGAAGCCGATGTCCGCGAAGCACTGAAAGGCTTCAGCATCAGCCTTGAAGAAGCGGCCGAACTGGAACACGATGCCGGACTCGGTAACGGCGGTCTGGGGAGACTGGCGGCGTGCTTTCTGGATAGCTGCGCCAACCTGCAGTTGCCCGTCGTTGGTTATGGCATTCGCTACGAATACGGAATGTTCAATCAGCACATCGAAAACGGCCGCCAGGTGGAAGACCCCGATCACTGGTTGCGCGATGGAAATCCATGGGAGTTGGAACGACCGGAAGATACTCGCCGCATTCGGTTTTATGGTCACTCAGAATATTTCGTCGATAAAAACGGAAAAGCAGGAGCGCGCTGGGCGAACAGCTACGATGTTCTGGCCGTTCCGTACGACATGCCGATTCCCGGCCACAAAAACGGAACCGTTAACACTCTGCGATTATGGCGATCTGCGGCAACGGACGAATTCAACCTGGAAGAATTCAACGCCGGCGGTTACTCAGAAGCGGTCGCCGAAAAGAATCTTGCCGAACAGATTTCCATGGTGTTGTATCCCAACGACGCCAGCGAAAACGGGAAAGAACTGCGACTCAAACAACAGTATTTCCTTGTCTCGGCCAGCTTACAGGATGTCATGAACGAGTGGGTGTTAGTGCATGGCACGGACTTCAGCGAGTTCAGTAAAAGCAACTGCTTTCAGCTAAACGATACTCATCCTGCGTGCGCTGTGCCAGAACTGATGCGTCTGCTGATGGACGAGCATGGTTTTGAATGGAACGATGCCTGGGAAGTTACCTCTCAATGTCTGGCGTATACAAACCACACATTGCTTCCTGAAGCCCTGGAACGCTGGTCGGTGGCTTTGTTCAGCCGACTGCTGCCACGACTGATGGACATCATTCGTGAAATCGATCGTCAATTCAAAATCAAGCTGGCGACAATGTGGCCGGATGATATCGCAATTCGAGATCGGATGGCGCTTATCGAAGCTGGCGACAATCCTCATGTGCGAATGGCGTATCTGGCAATCGTCGGCAGCTTTTCGGTCAACGGCGTCGCGGGTTTGCACACTGAGCTTTTGAAGTCCGGCCTGTTTTCTGATTTCTACAAACTGTGGCCGGAGCGTTTCAACAATAAGACGAACGGCGTTACGCAGCGTCGTTGGCTGAGCCACTGCAATCCGGGCCTGCGAAGCCTGATGAATGACACCATCGGCAACGAGTGGCAGATGGATCTGGAGAAAATTTCGCACCTTGCTTCCTACGCCGAGGATGCAGCGTTTCGAAAGAAATGGCATGCGGTTAAGCAGGCGAACAAGCAGGCATTGATCGACTATGTCGACCAAAGAACGGGAGTTCGCTTCAGTATAGACGCACTGTTTGATGTGCAGGTCAAACGTATTCATGAATACAAGCGACAGCTGTTGAACGTGCTGCATGTAATTCATCTGTACGACAGAATCATGCGTGGTGACACGGTCGGTATGGTTCCGCGAGCAGTCTTGATAGGCGGAAAAGCGGCTCCTGGTTATCACGTCGCCAAGCTGATTGTCAAACTGATTAATGACGTGGCTGCCGTGGTGAACGACGAGCCCAAAGCAGCCAATCTGTTAAAGCTGGTATTTCTGCCAAACTATCGAGTTTCTGCGATGGAGGTTATTTGCCCGGCGACGGAACTGTCTGAACAGATTTCGACCGCTGGCAAAGAGGCTTCGGGTACCGGCAACATGAAATTCATGATGAACGGGGCGATGACCATCGGAACTCTGGACGGTGCAAACATTGAAATTCGAGATCAGGTTGGTGCTGAAAACTTCTTCCTGTTCGGCCTGACGGCAGATGAAGTCGCTGAGACTCGCGGCAGCTATGATCCTAATGCCATAATCGCTGCAGACGAAGACATTCAGCGAGTTATGAATCTATTGGAAGGTGGACATTTTAATCGTGTTGAACCCGGTATTTTCAGCCTGCTGACATCCGGTGTGCGTAACTCATACGATCCATGGCTGACAATCGCTGACTTCCGCAGCTACATCGATGCTCAGAAAGCAGTTAATGAGGCCTACAAAGATCAGGACAACTGGAATCGCATGAGCATTCTAAACACGGCAGCCAGTGGCTGGTTTTCCAGCGACCGTACCATCCAGCAGTACGCAGACGAAATCTGGCACGTCAAACCGGTGGAATAGTGCAGCACGCCAGTACGTTGTATTGTCAAAGTAAAGATGACTCATAGGATTCGGTTCTTCCAACTGTTCTGAAGTCGCGATATGCAATTCCCTCGATCGTCCGGTGTTCTAATGCCGGTTTTTAGTCTTCCGGATGGCGTGGGAATTGGTGACCTCGGGAAAGCGTCCTTTCGCTTTATAGACTTCCTGAAAGCTGCTGGGCAAACCGTCTGGCAGTTACTTCCGTTGGGGCCATCCGCCCAGGGAAATTCGCCATACAGCAGCGATTCTGCGTTTGCTGGTAATCCTTTATTGATCAACTGCGAATCGTTGGTTGACGATGGGTTACTTACGGCCGATCAATTAACTGCCGCTAACTATGTCGACGGCAACATCGGACACGTTGAATATGATCGAGCTCGATCGATCAAGAAACAATTGCTGAAGGCTGCCTTTGCTGCGTTTCAGGTACTTGAAAACTCGCTGCTAAAGCAAAGCTTCAGCGAGTTTTGTGCTCGTAATGAATACTGGTTAGTGGATTTTGCCCGGTTTGACGCTCTGGCGATCGACCTTGGTGATCCAGACTGGTCAACATGGGATGCCGAACTCGTAAAACGTGAGCCATCGGCCTTGACCGCCGTCGATCGGCGGCTTCCGGAAGAGATCCTGTTTGCGAAGTTTGAACAGTTTCTGTTCGCCGGCCAGTGGCAGAAACTCAAGGCCTATGCAAACCTGCACGGCATTCGCATCTATGGCGACATGCCCATCTTTGTAGCCTACGAAAGCGTTGACGTCTGGACGAACCAGGACCTGTTCTTGCTGAATGAAGTGGGACGACCGACTGTCGTCGCCGGAGTTCCACCGGACTACTTTAGTACAACCGGACAGATGTGGGGGAATCCGCTGTATCGCTGGGATAGGCTGGCCCAAAATAATTACGCGTGGTGGACCAACCGCTTTAGGCAGGCATTTGAATTCTACGACATTCTGCGGATCGATCATTTTCGCGGATTTGAATCATACTGGGAAATCCCTGCCGATGCGAAAAATGCGATTGGTGGGCAATGGAAACAGGGGCCCGGCGAAGCTCCGTTTCACGCCGCACAGGCAGCTCTGGGCGAACTAGCAATTGTCGCTGAGGACCTTGGGTTGATCACCGATCCTGTTCATGAACTTCGAGAACGACTTGGGTTTCCTGGCATGCGAGTTCTGCAGTTTGGCTGCGACCATGACAACGACCCATACCATCGTCCGGATTGCTATCCAACGCACTGTGTTGCGTACACCGGAACACATGACAACGATACTCTGATGGGTTGGTATAACGAACGCCAGGCAAATGGAACTGACAATTCTATTGTGGATCGTTTTCTGTTGAATGGGGCAAACTCAGTTCATCAGGATCTGATTCAGGTCGTGCTGAATTCTGCCGCGGACACTGCCATTGTACCGATGCAGGACCTACTTGGTTTAGGAAGCGAAGCCAGGACAAACACTCCTGGGAAGCCCAACGAAAACTGGGGCTGGCGCTGCAACCCTGCGGATCTGTCGGACCAGCTTGCTGCAGAACTCAGATTATGGACAGTATCTGCGGGCCGAATCTGATTTTCAAACCGCAACGTTTACTGGCATACATCGCCAGATCGTGAGTCCCGCAGTCGCCGGACATTTCCTCATTGGTGTACGGTGTTTCCGGGGCGTAGGCTTGCTTCTGTTCAACAGTGAGTCGCCGCCGGCGTTGCCCAACATTCATTCCCTTCCCGAGAACTTCGTCGTAGGATCGACCGCGCGACAGTCTGTTGCACGCAGTTCGCCGTATCCTGATCGATGACACCATCGAAATTGATTTCCACAAAGACACTGCCGTTTGGGGACGGCTGATCGACGCTATGCCTGTCGGTCTGTTTACTGTCGAACCATCCGGCTGTTTGGCCGCCTGCAGCGATGGGGCAGACAGAATTACCGGCTTTCGCGGGCGGACATTGTTGGCACCCCGCTGCCACATTTGGAGGGACAGAATTGCCAAGGGTTCGCGACTCTTAAAGACCTGCTGGCCAAGCCCGACTTGTGTGCGATCGAGTGTGTTTGCAGCCAGAAATGCAAACTGATGGCGAAGGGTGGACGAGAACTTTACATCCATGGCAATGTTCGCCTGCTGACAAACGACAGCGGAGAAGTTGTGGGAGCTGTTGGTTGTTTTTCTGACCTTGCAGATTTTGTCGTCGCCAATCAAAAGATTACTCTGCTGGAAGAACAGACAAAACATCGTGACGCCTTTGAAAGACTTGTCGGACGCTGTACTCCGATGCAGGAAGTCTTCCGTCGACTGAGGCGGGTCGCGTAAAGTGATGTCACCGTGTTTATCAGTGGCGAATCGGGCACCGGTAAAGAACTGGCGGCTCAGGCGATTCACTCGGTTAGCGACCGCCGTGACAAACCGTTTATCGCTGTGAATTGTTCTGCTATTCCGGAAACACTGTTCGAAAGCGAACTGTTCGGCCACGTCAATGGAGCATTCACTGGAGCAACCCGAGACAATGTTGATTGTTTGAAGCTGCCAATCACGGCACGCTGTTTCTGGATGAAGTGGGCGACGTTTCTCCTTTGCTGCCGCTGAAACTGCTGCGAGTACTTCAGGAACGTGAAATCCGTCGCGTCGGAGGCGACAAGTCAATTAAGGTCGACGTACGTCTTCTGACGGCAACCAATCGCGATTTGAAAGAACGCATTAACAGCGGCGACTTTCGCGAGGACTTCTATTATCAAATTCATGTTTTTAAAGTCCGACTGCCGACTCTGCGAGAACGCCGGGAAGAGATTCCATTACTGGCCGAAAGTTTTGTAGCAGAACTTTCGGGACAACGAGGCCACTCGGTCAGCGGAGTTGCACGTGACGCTCTGAAACGAATGATGGACTACGCATGGCCGGGGAACGTTCGGGAACTGGGAAACGCCATCGAACACGCCTTTGTTGCCGTTACGGCCGACATGATCTCGTTATTTGATCTGCCTCTGGGAATTCGAAAAGCCGAAACTGCACACGGTGGCCCAACACAGGCAACGACCTCCGTAACCTCAAAGCCAGATCGCCCCGTCACTCCGTTGACGCCTGAACAATTGCTGGATCAAGAACATTTATTTCCGCCCTCAACGAGACTCAGGGAAACAAAACCGCAGCTGCCAAACTGCTCGGCGTAAGCCGCGTAACAATGTGGAAGAAGGTACGGAAGTACGGTCTCGTACGGTTAGTTCAACGCGGCGCAACGCGCGAAGCTGCTTCTGACCGAAATGATCAACGACAGGTCAAAACATTGAAAGCAGCAGTCGAATGCATGCAGCGTTTGACTGCTCAGGCGGTCTGTGCGTGACCTATGTTTCTAAACCTATTGCGGCGTTAACAGATGATGGCTTTTCGGGATATTACTTTAGCCTTGTGTTGCCTGATCGCCTGCTGTTGCGGCGTTACGCGTGATGACACGATGCGTCGTCTCGTGGACGAACACCTCAGGATTGCCTCCGGCCATGTAAAGCCTGAATCGCGCCTTGGCTGTTGAAATGTGATGAACTGGATGCCGTTGAGATCATCAGGAGATCGAAGATTACTATTCTGTGAAAATCTCAGACGAAGAATTCACCGCAATTAGTGGCAATGATGAGTGGCACAGTATCAACGTGGTTCAAATCGCCGAAATAGTCCGAGCAAAGGTGTTGCCGTAAAGTTTGACAATGTCGTGTTTGAGGCAATGGCATTAGGAATGCGGCCTTGTTTACTTCTGAAATCCAACGCCCGGATCGAAGTTGGTGGTGCAAAGCGACTTTCTAAAATGTCCGAACCGCGCAGCGGTCGATTGCGGGTTGGAGTCCATCGGTGTCGGGAATTTACATTTGCCGATGGTATTCGTGGTTTTGTCTGCAGAATGCCGACTTAACGAACATGGGCAGCCGCAAATGGAAAGGGTTAGCGCTAATCAGTCTTAGTTAGCGCTAGGCCCCAACCTGACGGTTAGCGCCAACTGACGTGCCGGTTTACTGCTTCGGTGTGGGATGACATAAGTTGCTTCTCAAACGTGACTTATTAACATTTCGGAGGTCACTTACAGTCGCTGGCATGATGATTGCAGCCATGAAACTTGTTGCCAATCGTTTTTGAAGGATGCTTTGAGTTCGCTTGAAATGCGACACGCAGAAGTGGCATTTGAAAATTTCCGCCGAGCAATGGTAATCGCGGTCACAGTGTAAAGCTGGTCGTTTAGGCGGAGCGAGTATGGGCACAATCAGTTCCAGAAAAGAACCAAAGGATCGATTCAATGCTTCTGAAATACTTCTACGACCAGTCTCTGGCTCACGCTTCCTACATGGTTGGCTGCCAGCGAGCCAAAGTGGCGGTGGTGGTCGATCCGGGACGAGACGTCCAGCAGTATCTGGACATGGCTGTGCGAGAAGGTTTGAAACTTGTTGCCGTTGCCGAAACTCATATTCATGCGGACTATGTTTCGGGAGCTCGAGAGCTCGCGGAACGAGTTGGCGCGAAGCTGTATTTGTCAGATGAAGGACCTGCCGATTGGAAGTATCAGTTTGCGGCTGACTATGACTCGCAGTTGGTAAAGCATGGGGACACATTCCTGATCGGTAAGATCCGATTTGAAGTGATGCACACGCCTGGTCACACGCCTGAAAGTATTTCGTTTGTCCTGACAGATCAGGGTGGCGGAGCCGACAAGCCGATGGGGATCTTCACCGGAGACATTGTCTTTGTTGGCTCAATTGGTCGTCCCGACCTGCTGGAAGAAGCCGCCGGAATTCAGGGCAGTGCTGAAGCGGGAGCTCACGAAATGTTTCATTCGGCTGAACGCTTTAAACAGCTACCGGATTATCTTCAGGTCTGGCCGGCCCATGGAGCAGGCAGCGCTTGCGGCAAAGGACTCGGAGCAATTCCGTCTTCGACAGTCGGCTATGAAAAGCTGTTCAATCCTGCTTTACAGTTTACCGACGAAGACGCTTTTGTACGCTACATCCTGGCTGATCAGCTGGACGCTCCAAAGTATTTCGCTGTGATGAAGCGTGTAAACAAAGTTGGTCCCGGTGTGCTCGGCAAGTCTGAGTTACCGGAACGCCTGAACGTCAACACGTTGGACTCGAAAATTGCAGAAGCAACTGTTATTGACCTGTCCCCTTCCTGTCAGTTTTCCAAAGGGCACGTTCCCGGTTCGATCAATATTCCACTGTCAATGCTTGCTGGCTGGGCAGGTTGGGTAGTGGACTATGCAAAGCCTGTGTTTCTGATTGCCGCGAAGGAACAGGTTGCTGAAGCTGTTCGAGTGTTGCAAAAAATCGGTTTGGACAACCTCCCCGGTGTATTTGATGTCGCTGAAGCGAAGGCTGCCGGAATGGACACACAGCATTATCGAACTGCATCGCCGAAAGACGTGGCAACTAGACTTGAATCCGATGAGGTTGCCATTATCGATGTGCGTTCCAATGCAGAATGGAATGCCGGCCATATTGCGGGGGCACGGCATCTGTTTCTTGGTCGTCTGCCAGAACGGCTTAAAGAATGTTCTGTTGGGCAGCCCGTGGTGACTCAGTGTCAGGCGGGAGCACATTCTGCCATAGCAGCCAGCATTCTGCAGGCTGCGGGATATAACGTGATTGACTTGACGGGTGGGATCGAAGCCTGGATCTCGTCCGGGCAGCCTGTTGACACATCCGACTCAACAGCAAGTGCGGCCTGTGCACCCAGCGTTCATCAACAGTCTCCCGGGCGAGCCACCGGAAGCCACGTTGGCGGGAAGTCATATTCCCGTCAACACCTGAAACTTACTAATGTCTAATTATCAATTCATCTGTTTACTGAAACGAAACAATGACTACCCAAATCAAGACCATCACCTGTAAGGAACTTGCTGTACTCTGCACAAAAACCGAATTGGATGTAATTGACGTACGAACTCCCGTTGAATTCCGTGAACTTCACTGCAAATATGCTCGAAATACACCTCTGGATTCACTTGACCCTCACAGCATTATGGCGGCTCGAGTCACATCGAAGGACGAGCCCGTATATGTCATTTGCCGATCGGGTCAGCGTGCCGAAAAAGCGTGCGAAGCATTCCTGAAAGCCGGTTTCACAAACGTGATTAACGTAGAAGGCGGTACATCCGCATGGGATACTGCGGGGCTTCCCGTTGTACGTGGCAAGAAAGCCGTATCTCTGGAACGTCAGGTCCGGATTGCCGCTGGCTTTATCGTTTTAGCAGGAGCACTACTGACTCAATTTGTGGATCCGTTGTGGTTTGTCGTGCCCGCCTTTGTTGGAGCCGGGTTGATGTTTGCAGGAATCACAGACACCTGTGCCATGGGTATGATGATCTCAAAAATGCCCTGGAATAAGATTTAGCCAGAACGGTGTTGGTCACAGGCGTGACCCGGCAAGGGCAATACACCGCGGTTTCGCCCAAGCCGAATGTTGGCGGCCGGGGCAGTTGATCGACGATCATCTGCCAACGGCCGTCTGACTTCGCAAACAGGCAGCAGCACTTAGTTACTGATTGTCTGGGCTTTGCTGTCGTATAGAGGCACCGGAAAGTCAGGTTCGACCGTGCGAGTCGCCACAAACGCGGCTTCCAGACGTTCAACAATTTCCGGATGTTCAACCGCGAGATCTTTCGTCTCGCTGCGGTCCACTTTCAGATTGTACAGCTCCCAATCGGCGGGCTGCTTTTTTAACGTGTTCCTTCGAACGGCTTTCCAGTCGCCATCGCGAATCGCCACGATTCCGCCGTAGTCGTGAAAGTCCCAGAACAGGGGTTCGGACCTTTGAACAGTTTTCTGATCAACAATCGCGGGCAACAGGTTCATGCCGTCCAGCGACTGAGCGTTCGGCAGTTCGGCACCGGCCACTTCGCAGATAGTCGGAAACCAGTCGGGAAAGTACGAAGGCAGTTCACACTTGCTTCCGGCCGCCACATGGCCCGCCCATTTAACGACACAGGGAATGCGAATGCCACCTTCGTAACAGCTTCCTTTGAAGCCCTTCAGCCCGCCCGCCGAATTGAAGAACGTGCAGGCCGCCCCGCCGATGTGCCAGCGAGGATCGCGACCTCCATGAGTGGGCCCATTATCTGACGTGAAGACAATCATTGTGTTGTCAGTGAGCCCGTGATCGTCCAGTCGTTTCAGCACCGCTCCAACGTGTTCGTCAAGATCTGAAATCATGGCGGCATAGGCCGCTCGCGGACGTGGGTGTGGCAGATAGGAATTCTCACCGCGATACGGGCCGTGTTCCTGATCCCATTCTTCCGGATATCGATCGAGCCATTCCTGAGGCGGCTGCATTGATACATGCGGTTCGACAAACGGTAGGTACAGAAAAAACGGATTGCCTTTGTTCTTGTCAAGAAACTTCAACGCTTCCACCAAAATTACATCCGGAGCGTAATTTTCTGCTCGGTAGTCTTCGGCTCGAACTTCGCCTTCCGGCTTTCGGTCGTGGCCTGGAATGGGATACTTGTTGATAACTACCTCCTTCTCATCACTATCCAAAAACGGTGGATAAAAGCTGTGAGCGTTCCGCTGGCAGTTATAACCAAAGTATCGATCAAATCCCTGCTTGATAGCCGACCCGGACGTGTTTGACGGACCGAGCCCCCACTTTCCGAACGCCCCCGTGGCGTAACCATGGCTCTTCAGAACCTCAGCAAGCGTGACAACGTCTGCGGTCAGCGGCCATTGCCCCGGATAGATGCGTCCGTTGCCCGAATCGCGATTGCCTCGCACCTGAGCGTGAGCCAGATTCTGACCGGTCATCAGCGTACATCGTGCGGGCGCGCAAACCGGTGCTCCGGTATAGTGCTGAGTAAACAGCATGCCTTCCGCCGCCAGCCGATCAATGTTAGGTGTCAGAATTTTCTGTTGTCCATAACAGCCCAGGTCTCCGTAACCTAAATCGTCCGCCAGAATAAATACAATGTTTGTTTTCTGAGCCTGACATGTGGAAATGCAACAACAGACAATCGCAACAGCAGCAGGCAAAACGGACCGAAACATCGCAAACTCTCCAGATTCCAAAAACAATTGTGTCTCAAACATTGTCAACGCCAGCCCTGGCGAAGCTCAGCGAGGTTCCCACGAACAGTTCTTCAAGCCAGATCGAAAACCTGCAGAACGTTCCTCAGTGACAACAAAATACCGAGCGAAACTCATGAGCAAAACCACCTAGTATCAAACACGCATCCCAGACTGTATTCGCTGAACACCACGGCGCCAATCTGGCCAAGCCTCCTCAGCAGACACTGACATAGACGAGACTTCTCGGCGAGCGATGGCGTGGTACGACGGGATATATTGAACACGTTGGAGTCGCCGAGTGAAGTGGACCCTGGTTTTCGGACCCCTGGTTAACGTGGATTTCACGGTGTCTTCAGAGCCTGTTTTGCGGGACGTACCGTGGCTTCCTTGAGAGGGATGTTATGCTGGCACAAGCAAGACGACCATTCGATTCTACTTTCAAGTCGAAGGCTGTTTGAGAGCCGATTGGGGGACTCAAGACGATCAGTAAAGTTGCGAAGCAGTTCAAGGTTCATCCTAATTAGGTGACGATGTGGAAGAAGCAGTTGCTCCGCGAAACCACGCTGGCGTTTGACGCGAGTTCGATCTCCTCAAAGAAGAAGGATGATCAGCCGGAATCGGCTAAGTTGTACGAGCAGATCGGGCGACTGAAAGTTGAGCTGGGATGACTCAAGAAAAGTTGCCGACAACTCGTGACGATGCATTGAAGTGGATCGATCGCGGTCATGAATCGCTGAGCGTTCGGCTGCAATGCCAGCAGTTGTGACACTCACAAGGTGATTCTTCACAGCGTCCCATGCTCCCAATATGCTGAATCTCATTCACGCCGAAGCATCTCGACTAAACAGGCGACACACAGACCACAGACAGTACAAAAACGCTCCTTGAACGAAGTTCGTCGCATCGACAAAGAAGACATGGCCTTCGCCGGATCGAACCGAAGTCAACAGAGGCTTCAGTGGTTTGTTAAGAAATTCGGCCTGAGTCGAAGCGTGTTCCTCGATCGCAATTTTTCGGAGGCAGCGGGATCGCCGCCGTTCAACGCCACTTCAGACCGAGACCTGTTTTAGAAGCCTGCGAACTTGTGTCAACCCGCGTTTGACGCCGATAGCCTGTTCAATCCGTCGACACGCTGCCGCTGTTGTGCGTGGCGGATCCGCGGGAAACATTTCCTCCAGAGAGGTCTTCTGTACGACCAGTTCGTTGGACGGGATTCTTCAGTTGAATCGTTTCAAACCCTCCATTCCGTATTCGCGATAGATAGCCCGATAGCGATCGACGTTCGGAACAGAAACACCAGCCAGTCGGCTAGCAGTCGAATACGTTTCGGCAAGACTGATCAGCCACAGAACTTCCATCCGCAACTGCACTCGCGGATCCAAATGCTCGAACCGCTCCGTCCGAAATGCCTGCTTATCTCCATCCGTAAACGTCAATCGAGCCAGTCTTGACTCTTCAAACAATCACGCGAAACGGCCGCTCAGGCACAGATCAGAGCTTCACTAAAAAAAACAGTCAAGGCATCATCCTCGACCACGCGAAGAATTACTCCACGAATCCCCCCCCAAGACCATCGACAAAAACATGCCGTCGTCCAGCAAAGGCCAACAAGAGCGGATGTTCCAGTGCGGCGAATATTCGCGATTCAAATGTAGTCGCTGCATGAAGGCTTTCGGTCCGATTTAAGATACAGCATCAGCTTTCGTCGCAGCAAACTCACGACTTCCAATGCTGTAGGATATTACTGCCAGGACGCCTTCAACATCTGCCAGGAACGTCAGATTTGATGTTCTGCGTGCCGCAGAAACATCTACCGCCTGCAGGCCGAGAGTTCTCATCACTTCCCGTCCAAGTTTGTTCCGCCTGGCGAAATGCAGTGTCGTTGATTTAGATTCGTTCGACATTCGCCAGCAGTTTCGTTTTTGTCGATGCGTTAGCCTCCGCTAGCTTCGGTGCAAGCAAGAAACCTTGATGTAAATCTCGGTTGCTGGGAAATCATCACGGACAGCGATATCCTTATAAAAAGAAGCGAAACAAATGGCTGCTCTGCCCGGGAAGGCGGTAGGTTAGCCAAATTTTCCAGCTTCTGCTGTTATGCCCCGAAGACTCGTTTAAGTCAGAGAACAAAGCTATGAAATATTTCATCATTGTTGTTCTTATGTTGGCCGGATCCGTCTCCGCCGTGGCTCAAAATAAGACGCGAGACCAAAAGGTTCGCGACGATCGTGACCGGGTTACTCAGGATGGTTTTTGGATCTACAACGATCTTGAAAAGGCATTTTCCCAAGCGAGTAAATTGGGAAAACCGATTTTGGTTGGGCTGCGGTGCATTCCGTGCGAAGAGTGCGTCAAGCTTGATGACGATCTGGTTGATACCGACCCAACCATTCGGCCGTTACTTGAGCAGTTTGTTTGCGTACGAGTTGTGGCGACCAACGGTCTTGACCTGTCACTGTTTCAGTATGACACAGATCAGTCATTTGCTATGTTCATGCTAAATGCTGACCGTACGATTTACGGGCGTTTCGGTACGCGATCGCACCGCACAGAATGGTTTGGCGACGTGAGCCTGCCAGGGCTGGCTCTTGCTTTGAAGGGAGCTCTTGCACTGCATCAAGACTATCCTGATAACAAAGCGATGCTCGCCGGCAAAACCGGCGCACCGCTTGAATTTTCGAGCCCAGAACAATATCCAACTCTGAAAGACAAATTTACTGATCAACTGAACTACAAGGGCGACGTTGCAAAAAGCTGCATTCATTGCCATCAGATCGGTGACGCCCGTCGAGACTTTTATAGAGCCAAGTCGCTGCCGCTTCCTGATAAGCTGCTCTATCCATTTCCACACCCGAAGTCGCTGGGATTGATCCTTGATCCGCACGAAATGGCTACGGTAAAGTCAGTTGAAGCAAATTCGATTGCCACCGCTTCCGGGTTCAAGCCCGGTGATGTCATTCAAACACTTAACGGGCAGCCGTTGTTGTCGATGGCTGACATGCAGTGGGTGTTGAACGAGGTTGATTCAAAAGGCGGGGACGTGCTGGCCATCGTAAGAAGAGCCGATCAGACTCAGCCGATCAATGTCACTCTTCAACTGCCCGCCGATTGGCGGACTTTGGATTCTATAGACTGGCGAGTTTCTTCGTGGGGACTGCGGCGCATGGTGCTGGGTGGCATGAAGCTGGAAACATTGTCCGCTGATCGCCGCGAAGCTTTGCAGATCAATGATGGACAAATGGCGCTTTTAGTGACTAACGTTGGACAGTATGGAAAACATGCAACAGCTAAGAACGCCGGGTTCTTAAAAGAAGATATTATCACATCATTTGACGGCCGGACTGACCTGGTGACTTCTGACCATCTGCTGGGCTACGGGGCGAAGCAGACAAAGCCTGGACAAAAGGTCGAAGTCGTATTTTTGCGAGGCGAAAATCGCATGACCAAACAACTGTTGATGCAGGACTAGATCTCAGTTCGTGCTTCGAAGCATCATCTAATTGCAGTGAAACGGACTGGGACTGCCGTGCATCCGATCCCGGTGATGACCGGGATTCAATTAATTTGGGGCCAAAGGCTGCGGTTGACGATCTGCGAATTTCAGCCAGTTGAATTCTATTTGCCGTACAGACTTCATGGTCCAGAGCGATTTACGAAATGGCGTAGCGAAGGTTGTCTAAAGTTTGGTCCGGTGAAACAACACGACAAGGCCGAAAACCCTGACTACTCTTGCCACGAGTGACCGGTCTTTTTCGCGACTTGGGCCAAGCTTGAATGTCGCCTGCGTTCGGCGTGGTGAAACGCCCGTTTGCTGCCTGATGATCGCTTCGGCAATCTTAAAATCAGCCTTAGGGCTCGCAACTCAGTTCGGGTTGCGTTAAGGTAGCGATGCACTCGGAAGACTGTCGTGTCACGTTGTCCGAGACATTGAATGGCGTGATGCGTGCGATATTCAGGTACAGCCACCGCTATATCGTTGCAGTTTTTGAGTGTGATGTACGCGACCACAGCAAAAATCCACACCTGCATCTCGCTTTGACGAAATTCGCTACCACTGCCGTGAAATTGTGCATTTGCATTGCAACCATTCCTATTGACGGTCGGCGAATGTACGAGTCCCAGAGGAACTGAGAATGAGCACGACATTCAATAATTCAGTTGACGACGACCTCGAAGTTCCACTGGAACGCGTAGCAGACAACTCCCAGGATCTTATGAGCATTTTACAGAAGCACGGCGGACTTAAAGTTTCACTCATCAGCTTGCACGGCTTGATTCGAGGCCACGATTCTGAACTCGGCCGTGATGCGGACACCGGTGGTCAGGTGAAATATGTACTGGAACTGGCCCGTGAATTAGCCGCACATGCGAACGTTCGCGAAGTGGAGTTGTTAACTCGGCAGATTCACGACGACCGGGCTGGCTCCGATTATGCCCAACTCGAAGAACAAATCGCTGACAATGCAAAAATCGTTCGTATTCCGTTCGGCCCGAAGCGTTATTTGGCGAAAGAAAGTCTGTGGCCATATATCGAAATGTTCGTGGACCAGACGCTGGTGCATTTTCGCCGCACGGGGTTGCCCGACATTATTCACGGACACTATGCCGATGCCGGCCTCGCAGGCGCTCAGTTGGCAAGACTGCTGCATGTGCCATATATTTTCACAGGCCATTCTTTAGGGCGAGTAAAACGGCAACGGCTTTCCACGGCAAGAGTGACGGCCGAGACTCTTGAACAGCAATACAAATTTACCACACGGATCGAAGCTGAAGAGATTGCTCTTGAAACGGCTTCCATGGTTGTCACCAGTACAAATCAGGAAGTCGAAGAACAGTACGGACTTTACGATCACTACGAACCATCTCGGATGGAGGTCATTCCACCCGGAGTGGACCTCAATCTGTTCTCACCGCCGATCGGCAAGTGGAAAGCTTCCCACATCTCCGAAAGCCTGGATGTGTTTTTGCGAGAACCCGAGAAGCCAATAATCCTGACGGTGGCTCGACCGGATGAGCGAAAGAATCTGGAAAAGCTGGTCGAAGTTTACGGACGCAGCCAGCAGCTTCAGGATCTTGCAAATCTGGTCATGGTGATGGGAACACGAGACGACATTCGGGAACTTCCCAAGGCTCAGCAGCAGGTCATTAACAACGTCCTGTATCTGATTGATCGCTATGATCTTTATGGAAAAGTGGCGTACCCCAAAACGCACACAGCGGATGAAGTTCCAGAACTTTATCGGCTGGCAGTATTGCGAAAAGGTGTGTTTATTAATCCGGCACTGACGGAGCCATTTGGTCTGACTCTGCTGGAAGCCGGAGCAACCGGTCTACCGATTATTGCCACAAATGATGGGGGACCTCGCGACATTATCGCTAACTGCGAAAACGGGTTACTGATTGATCCGCTGGATGATGAAGCCATCGAAAAGGCGTTATTGCGTGCTTTGACTGAACCAGAGCAGTGGATGCAATGGTCTGCCGCGGGCATCACCGGAACTCGTAAACACTATGCGTGGAGCAATCATGCGACTCGCTATCTACGCGACCTGAACGACATTCTGGAACACTCGGCCAAACCAGTGCTTGTCGACAAACCGCGAGCTCGCAGGTTACCGGAATTCGACCGACTCATCGTCACGGATCTGGATAACACTCTGACGGGTGATCTCGAAGCGTTAGCCGAATTTAATGAACTGATCCGCGATCGCGATGATATCGGATTCGGCGTCGCCACGGGAAGACGACTGGACAGTGCGATGAACCTGTTGGAAGAACTGGGACTTCCTCAGCCCGACCTTATCGACACCGACGCTGGTACGCAATTGCACTACGGCGAAAGGCTTACGCCGGATTTAAGCTGGCAAAAGCAAATCGGCTATGCGTGGAAGCCCAAGGAAATCCGAAGATTGCTGGATACCGTACCCGGACTGTTTCCACAGGATAAGACCCATCAATCAGAATTCAAAATCAGCTACGAATTTGATGCCACGAATGCCCCTTCCGTCGCGAACATCCGAAAGTTAATTCGCGAAGCAGGTTTGCGAGCTAAAGTTGTATTTTCGCTGAACATGTATCTGGACGTGTTGCCGGTTCGCGGAGGCAGCGAAAACTCAATGCGTCATCTACTGTGGAAGTGGGGGTTTTCGCCCGAGAAAGTGCTTGTTGCTGGTGATTCAGGAAACGATGCCGGAATGCTGCTGGGCCGGACACTCGGTGTTGTGGTCGGAAATCATGGCAGCGAATTAGACAAACTTAGAGACCGTCCTCGCGTCTACTTCGCCAAGGCACATCACGCGCGCGGGGTACTCGAAGGTATTCAATACTATCAGTTCTTAGACAACATTGTGATTCCGAATGATCAGGTCGAATCTTAACGGCAGCAACGGTGAAAATTTGCCGATGTCCGATGCGCTGAAGTTTGAAGCCGATCTTTCTTTAAAACGACTGCTTCCTCGACTCGTAGAGTTTTGGGAAACCGAAAAAGTTCAGCTGCCACTGCGTGAGCAGTTTGAACATCGTTTGGAGCACTACTGGCACGAACTGTTCAGCGAACTACTGGAACTCTACGGATCGCGGTACGACTTTTTCTATCACCTCGAACAGATTTTATTGACCGCCGCAGCGGCATGGGCTCATCGGCCGGAAGCACTTCGAGAGGTCGACAATCATCGCGTCAATGAACCCGACTGGTTCGCATCAGAAAAAATCGTTGGCGGCGCGCTGTACGTGGATCTGTTCAGCGACAATCTCGGCAAGCTGCGAGACTGTATTCCGTACTTCAAAGATCTGGGCCTGACATATCTGCACCTAATGCCGCTGTTTGCCGTGCGACCAGGCAACAGTGATGGAGGTTATGCAATCAGCAATTATCGTTCGGTCGACCCTCGTTTGGGAACCATCGCAGATCTGCGTCTGCTGGCCGATGATTTGCGGGCAGCCGGAATTACTCTGGTGCTTGACTTCGTCTTCAACCACACGTCGGACGATCATTACTGGGCGCAGCAGGCTCAGTCCGGTGACAAAGAATATCAGCAATATTACTTCATCTTTCCTGATCGCGATTTGCCCGACCAGTACGAACGCACACTGCGTGAAATCTTTCCCACCGTTCGCCGAGGAAATTTCACGTGGCACGATGGCATGCAGCAGTGGGTCTGGACCACGTTTAACAGCTTTCAATGGGATCTGAACTATCGCAATCCAGCTGTATTTCGAGCAATGCTGGAAGAAATGTTTTTCATCGCTCAAACTGGTGTCGACATTCTGCGACTCGACGCAGTCGCATTTGTCTGGAAGCAAATGGGCACTGGCTGCGAAAACCTTCCGCAGGCACATACGCTGATCAAAGCCTTCAATCGGTTGTCACGCATTGCAACACCGGGACTTCTGTTCAAGTCGGAAGCAATCGTTCATCCAGACGACGTAGTACGATATATTGGCGAAGACGAATGCCAGATATCTTACAACCCGACATTGATGGCACTGTTGTGGGAATCGTTGGCAACTCGAGAAGTGCGATTGCTAACTCGATCACTCAGTCATCGTCATACTTTGCCCACTAACACCGCGTGGGTCAATTATCTGCGTTGCCATGACGACATTGGCTGGACGTTCGACGATGCAGATGCCGCTGCAATCGGCATCAACGCGTTTGACCACCGTCAGTTCTTAAACGAATTTTATACAGGCCAGTATAAGGGCTCGTTCGCTCGCGGAGTTCCGTTTCAGGAAAACCTCGAAACCGGAGACATGAGAATCGCTGGAACACTGGCGTCTCTGGCAGGTCTGGAAAAGGCTATCGAAAACAATGACGATCCTGCCGTTGAACTGGCGATCCGTCGCATACTTCTTCTTCAGGGAATTACTCTCAGTGTCGGTGGCATTCCACTGTTGTATCTCGGCGAAGAATGGGGAATGCTGAACGATTATGACTTTGTCAAAGATCCCGCCAAGGCCGGTGACACCCGCTGGATTCATCGTCCGAAGATGCGATGGGAGTATCTCGAAGAACTCAATGACGGACGAGAAGGAATGCCGACTTCGTATCGGAATCGCATTTTCCGTTCCCTGCAGCACTTTATTACAGTTCGCAAATCATTAAGAGCTTTCGCGGCTCAGGAAATGAAACTCGTCGCTATCGAAAATCCTCATGTGCTGAGCTTTCAACGAGTGTGTGAGGGGCATCGTGTTTTGGTGGTGGCAAATTTCTGTGAAGAACCTCAGTCATTTGCGGGTAATCAATTACGAACAGCAGGGCTGGGACGGTTTTTTCAGGACGCCTTGAGCGGCCAGACATTCGGAACCAGCGACGATCTTGCAATGCAAGCCTATCAGATTTTGTGGCTTCGCCGAGTCTAAAGCAATATGCAAATAGACACGATTGTTCCTGGTGGGTGGCAAATAGTGGTCGTCGAGCGAATCGTGTTCCTCGCGGGCACTGCATTAAGTGGAAAGCTGTAAAGAGCCAACTCATGGCAATCAAAGTACTGGCAACGGACCTGGACGGAACGCTGATTCCACTGTCCGGAAATGAAGCCAACAGAACGGATCTCCAGACGCTGCAACTTCAACTTCAGCGGCAAAACGTCATGTTGGTATTCGTCACTGGTCGCAGCTTCTCGCTTGTTGAACAGGCGATTCAGGAATCCTGTCTGCCGACACCGGGTTGGATGATTTGTGATGTTGGGACGTCAATCTTGAAAGCGACCGCCGGCGGCAGTTTCGAAATCGTCAGCGAATACGCGAATCACCTTGCAACGCTGACGAAAGCCTGCCCTGTTTTCGAACTGATCGATCACATGATAGATCGACCAGGACTGCGACTCCAGGAGCCGGAGAAACAAGGCGCGTTCAAACTAAGTTTTTACACCGACGGTGAGGCGTTGGACGAACAGAGTCAGACTCTGCAGACCTGGATTAACAAAAATCGCCTGCCGTATGCAATAATTAGCAGCCATGATCCCGAGAGTCAGCTCGGCCTGATAGATCTGTTGCCGATCGGCGTTTCCAAAGCGTATGCCTTAAACTGGTGGGCGACAGAACATCATGTCAGACAACTCGACATTGCCTTTGCCGGCGATTCCGGGAATGATCTTGCTGCGCTAACAGCGGGATACAGAACGATTTTGGTTAGTAATGCTCACCCCGGAATTGCCGAAGAAGTTCGCCGATTTTATTCTAAAGCGGATCGGATCGAACGCCTGTTTCGCTGCAGCCAGCCTGCCTCAAGCGGAGTTTTGGAAGGACTGCTACATTTCACCAAAGGCGGTGAGGCAGTAGTTGAGCTCGACATCGAAACTGAATGACATGATGGCACTTGTCAGTCCAACTTCGCAATCATTCTTTCTCGCGTTGAAATTACGAAACACAGCAGGGGGGCGCTGCCCTGGCAGTGTAGGACTAAACGTTCCTGCTATTCGACTGTCAGAAAACGCCGCTTCCAAAGAACGCGATTCGCTTGATGCTCGATTGAAAATAATTGCGGCAGCACGTCGGTGATTTGCTACTTGATCGTCTCTGAAAAAATCAGCACAGCGTTGACAGGCGGATTTTCACTGCGAGTGGTGAGTCACGACATGGTTCAGGCGGCGGTGATGATGAGTGTTCGTCGGTTCTCTGGCGCTGAAATCGCAGGTTTAAGGGGAAACAACGGCCAGAAGAACAGCGTCTCGGCAGTCGCACACAGTAGCTTCTGTAAGTTCGCGCCGGCAGCGGCCAGAACGGCGTTGATTGCGTTTCCCGACAGTCCTTTCAGGAAGCTGCGGCCCATGCGATTGTCCGTTCTTAAATGTCCGATTTTCGGCTGCACCGCGGCGTGGTGTTTCCGGCGACTTTTCAGAGTTCGCGTCAGCTTCCGAGTGCTGCTGTCAGACAGATGCACGGCAGCATCACCTTTGTCAGTGTGGCCGCGATACCCTTTGTTAACGTAGCAGTCCGTCACGGGGATTCGAGTTATCTTCTCGGCCGTGATGATTGCCTTCGCCAGTGGGTGACCATCGTGCGGATTACCTCTGACACAAATTGATCGGCGCGAACCAGTGGCCGCGATTTGTGGAGGTCACCTACCCCGGGGAATTGCACGTTCAAACGGCTTGAAAGGCTCGCAAAATGCCTTTGAGATTGTCCAGATTCCATCCGGCGATGAGTCGTTTGCCTCGAACGTTGTCTTTGAATGTCGTGTCGGCTTTCAAAATCGACAGCGCCAGCCGTCGAAAGACAGAAATGATTTCCGGCCCGTTGCCTTTGCGAATGCGACTGCTGTCTTCTGCA
>JBDNFN010000228.1:0-9202 GCA_041689795.1 Fuerstiella sp.
ACATGTACAGCAAACAGTGGAATCAATACTGGAAATTAACACTCACATAAAATAACGTATTCCCTGAGCGCACCCCTGATATCTCCGGTCAGGCCGCAGGGTTGAACGTGGGGCCGCCACTTGCGATAGTAGGTTTTTGCACGTGTTTAGACTTTGCCCGCCAATGTTACACGCTCTCGAACTGCGTTTACCAATCCAATGAGGTCCCCATGAAGAGTCTGGTTTTTGCGACAACCGCTGTTTTGCTTTTCGCTGCCTGTGTAGCAACTGTATCCGCCGAATTGAAAATGAGTTCGGTGTTTGGCAGCCATATGGTTCTGCAGCAAAAACAGCCCATCCGAATCTGGGGCTGGACGGCTGCGGGGCAGGAAGTCACTGTGTCTCTGGCGGATCAAAGCAAGTCCGCAAAGGCGGATTCTTCAGGGCGGTTTGAACTCGATTTGGATCCTGTCGCTGCTGGTGGACCATACACTCTGACCGTAAAGGCAGACGAATCCAAAACGTTTGAAGACGTGCTTGTGGGAGAAGTCTGGTTATGTTCCGGTCAGTCGAACATGCAGTGGGCTGTTTCTTCCGCCAACGACGCAGACTTGGAATCTTTGACAGCAAAATTTCCAAACCTGCGAATGATCACCGTGCCTCAAGTCGGAACGCAGGACGCTCAAAACGACTTCGACGGTCAATGGGAAGCCTGCACGCCGGAAAGCGTTAAAAACTTTTCTGCAGTTGGGTATTTCTTTGGCCGTCAGTTGCATCAAACTCTGGACGTACCCGTTGGCCTGATCGACAACTCATGGGGTGGCTCGGCGTGCGAAGCATGGGTTCGTCGAGACCTGCTGGAAGGCAAAGAACTGTATGAACCGTTAATGAAACGCTGGTCAGATCTGGAAGCGACCTACAACCACGAAGAAGCGATGGCAAAGTACAAAGCAGCCGTTGAAAAGTGGAACATCGATAAAAAGGGAGCTCGCCCGAATGCACCTCGCAATCAACTGGCTGGCCAGCATCGTCCGGCGAATCTCTACAATGGAGTTCTGAAACCTGTGCTGGGTTATACCATCAAAGGCTGCGTGTGGTATCAGGGCGAAACCAATGCCGGACGAGCGTACCAATATCGCGATCTGTTTCCGTTGATGATTCAAAGCTGGCGAGACGAATGGAAGCAGGGCGACTTTTCATTTTATTGGGTGCAACTGGCAGACTATCGCGGCGAAAAAACAGAACCTGCGGACAGCGACTGGGCCGAACTTCGAGAAGCTCAGACAATGTCGATGAAGCTGCCGAATACAGGAGAAGCCGTCATTGTCGATCTGGGAGAAGCCGAAGACATTCACCCAAAAAACAAGCAGGATGTCGCTAAACGCCTGGCTCGCTTGGCACTGGCTAAAGACTACGATATTAATATCGTTTGCCAGAGTCCGCTGTATAAATCGATGGAAGTCACGGTCAGCAAAGTGCTGGTTCACTTCGACAATGTTGGCGGCGGACTCGACACGTTTGACGTTCGAACTCCCATTGGCTTCACAATCGCGGGCGAAGACAGCAAATTCGTTAACGCGTCGGCAAAGATTGTGAATAAAGACACAATAGAAGTCTGGTCAGACAGCGTAACAGCACCGCTTCACGTACGTTACGCATGGGCCGACAACCCGATCTGCAACGTGCAAAGCACGGAAGGCCTTCCGGTCACTCCGTTCCGAACGGACGATTTACCCGGCATAACTTCGGAAAGTCGATAGGGTAAAAGTTCAACGCATGGCTAAGTCGAAAAGTAAAAAGAAGAAACGCCCCGTCGCTCCGGCGGGGCCGGAAACTGCAGAAACATTTTCTGAATCCATCGCCGAACTGTGGCAACAGCTGTCAAAGAATCGACTCGGAGTAGTGGGCTTTGGACTCAGTCTGCTGCAACTGCTGGCTCACGCATCATGGCTGGCATTTGCTGCATGGCTTTCGGAAACCGGGCGAGCTCAGGCATTACAATCAAACGACTGGGAAATGTGGCTGATTGCCGGCTTGGTAATCACTGGCGCATTGCTGACGATGGTTTCGTTGTTCCTGTGTCTCTATGCCGTGCTGCATGGCAAGCCAAAGGTGCTGGCCATCATCGGACTCGCACTGTCGTTCTTCATTGGCACGCTGACGACGTTTATCCTGCTGCTGCAGGCGTCTGCACCGAAATAAACTTGCGCAAGCTGTTACGATTCAGGCCTCGCAGCGAGATTCAAAAAAGAGCCGAATAAAGGCTGTAAGGAAAAACCGAGAACGGCGTCGACGTGTCAGCCTGAATTCCTGCAGCGACTAAAACCACGAAGCAACTTTAGATGAATATGCAACGTCGACATCTGAAATTCGACGACGTTCGATCTCTGCACGAATCAGGCTATCAACAGGTCGAAAACTGGGATCTGGCTCAGATGCTGTCCCATTTAAATCTAACCATGAAGATGGCTGTCGATGGCTCGACGATGGCGTTTCCGGCTCCACTTCGAGGCATTCTGAAATTGTTTGTTTATCGAAAAATGGCTCGTGGCGATGTGGTTCGGTTTCGAGCAAAAGCCCCAGTCAGCCTGCAACCTGCGCCGAATGTTAATCTGGAAAATGAAGCAACCGAATTCGAACGACTTTGTCGACTCATCGACTCACCAGTCCAGAAACTCATCGACATGCACCCGGCGTTTGGACGGCTCTCAAAAGACGAATGGAAAACTGCCTTAAGATGGCACGCTTCACATCACCTTAGCTTTCTGTTGCCTAATCAAAGCGAAAACGCGCCGCCGTAGATTTCAATTCCGCGACTCTGCCAAGACAACGCGCTGCCAAGACAACGCGCTGCCAATCACACTGTTTGAGGGCCTTGCCTAAAGGTCTACGGGGCGACTTGCATGTGGTCCGCAGGATGCCTTCCGAGCCGAATACTTTCTGCCGCATCAAAGTCGACTCGTTTTTCCGAAGCTTCTTCTTCCGCTGCCTGCCGAACAGATATTTGAGTTCTGCTGGCTGTCTACAATCAGAGCTGAAATTTCTTCGGCAATTACAAAATTCCCGCTTCACAGTCTGCTAATCCGAACGACTCTGACGCAGATGCTGAGACTCGCCCAAGAATTTGATGCCGCTTCACTGAAACGCGGGGGCGGTCACAATCATATTTATAGCGCCGTGTGCTAACATGAATGTCCGTCAACTAACTGGACGCCGCCGAGTCCTGCGTCTGACCACAATTTCCCCTGGCCCGAAACCTAACGCTGTCCAGCTAATTTTTTGAATGCTTACATAGCCCCGGCAATTGTTTATAGTGACCTCTGAATACACAGACATACGAATCAATCCACCGCTGGAAAGCTGGGCGTCTTTTCTGACAATCAGCTCGCTGGATAATTCAAGACTCAGCGAACTGCGAAACACGGCAAGAACTCGTCTTGTGGAAGCCGCAGAAATCTTTGTACTGCGCCTAAACGCAATCACCGAAGACACCGACCTTTCACCCAACAAACAGGCACTGCTGACTGGCGATGTTAAAACTCAGCCGATTGTGATGACAGGGCACCAACCTGTTATTTTCCATTCCGGCCTGACTTTCAAATACGAAACAACAGAACGATTCGCTGCAGACAACAACGCAATCGCTGTTGCCGTGATCATCGACACCGATCAGGGAGACGCCGGGCAGTTCAGCTATCCTCAACGGATCGCTCACGCCGCCCATGACACTGCCGCGGGGCCAGCCGATAGCTATCCGATCCTGGCCATCGACACTCTGGCGGAATCTCACAAACTGTTCGCTCATGGTCGCCTTCGTACGCCGGACGAATTGCAGAAGCTAAGCGAATCCATTCAGCAACAGCTTCAGCTTGCGGCGCACCCCGACGCCGAGGCGTCATGCGCATCAGCGTTTGAACATTTCCGGCAACTGGCTGCTGCCAAAGCGACGGCGATGGAAGCCAACACGATCATGCGGTGGCACCATGGCATTGGTGGACGCATGCTGGAACTGCCCCTGTCGGCAATCGCATCGTTTCCCGAATGCCTCATGCTGACAGCCGACATTCTGAAACAGCCGATTCGATTCGCCACCGCCTACAACGCAGCTCTGCGGGACTTTCGGGAAGAAAACGGTATTCGCAATGTAGCCAATCCGTTTCCAGACCTGAGGGTGGAAGACAACGCCTGCGAGCTGCCTTTTTGGGTAATCAACCACAATCGAAGCACACGCCACGTGCTGGAAGTACAACTGGATGGCAGCGTCACCCGATTGGTTGCAAATGGCAAAACGGTTGACACGTTCGCCGGCAATATTTCCGGTGAAACACTGGAACCCATGTTGCTTCAGAACCTGCAACTGGTTCCGCGTGGAGCGCTGATTACCGCTTTTCTGCGGCTATTGTTCAGCGATCTGTTCGTGCATGGCACCGGTGGTGCTCGCTACGACCGCTTCACTGATGAATTTATCCATTCGTGGTGGAACGCAGAACCGCCGCCGTTTACTGTGGCGAGCGCATCGCGTCATCTGTTTGTAAAAGAACGCAGCGATCTGCAGCGACTGGAAAAGATCAAAACCGAGCTTCGAGAACTCCAGTATAATCCACAGCGGCATTTCGGAACCGGCGTCTTCAGCCAGAAGCTGGAAGAGCAGCTTGGAGAACTGATTAAAGAAAAGCAGGCGGCCGTCGACTGCATGAATTCATTTCATGCCGATGGGCAGTCGGGCAAAGACGCAGGACTCGAGATCCAAAAAATCACAAATCAAATCAGGCAGGCCGTCAACGAAGAATTCGAACCTCAGCTGAAGCTGTTGAACGACCTGACACCGGAACAACTCGACGCCATCAACTGCCGAACCTATCCATGGTTCTTTTTCGGCACGTGATGGACATAATCAACTGAATGGAATCATGGACAAGTCGAAATCACACAATAAAATTGGACCGTATTCCACCGGACCATACGGTCGACCTGTGGAAGGCGTCAAAGCGCCTTGGGAAGTTTCTATCAGTGGTGACCTGTCGGATCGACAAAACGATCTCATATCACGACTGGTCGAACTGCCTGTACGCAGTCGCGGCATCATTTATTTTGACTCCTGCGGTGGGAGCGTTTACGCTGGCCTGGCCCTGGCAACACTCATCAGAACCCGAGAACTAAACGCCACCGCAGTAGTAATCGGAGAATGTTCGTCAGCCGCGTTGATGCCGTTCGCAGCGTGTCGAAAGCGATTTGTCACGCCGCTCAGCACTTTGTTATTTCATCCAATGCGGTGGCAAACAGAAGAGGATGTGCGTCTGGAAGAAGCGACGGAATGGGCTCGACATTTTGGACAACTGGAAAGCAATCTCGACCAGTTGTTGGTCACCCTTTTCCCCATTACCCCGGAAGTGCTGCAAAAGTGGACTCGCCCAGGTCGCTTCGTCACGGGCACCGAACTTGCCGAAGCAAATCTGGCAACGATATTCAATCCGTTTGATCTCGAAAAGCCATGGCAGGTTTTGCGTGGTTAGACCCGTACCCGGAACATAAGACGTGCGAAAACGCACATATCGCAGGCAATCAACGTTGGATCCTGGTTTTGAGCATCCTCGATGCTTGAACTGAAGGGGGGCCAAGCGTTTAGAATCCAAATCGTAAATCATTCCCGTCATCAGCAGCTCAAGGAATCATTTGTGCCAGCTTCCATGGATTTATCCGCTCACGGAATTACGGTTAAAGAAATTCATCGTAACCTTGATCCGCCCAGCCTGTACGAAGAAGCCATTCGACACGAACCGGGAACCAGTATTTCTGACACGGGTTGTCTGATTGCGTATTCCGGAGAAAAAACCGGGCGATCGCCAAAAGACAAACGCGTAGTCCGACACCATTCTTCAGAAAACAACGTTTGGTGGGGACCAGTGAACTTTCCACTGGACGAAATGACGTTTTCGATCAATCGCGAACGAGCCGTCGATTATCTGAATACGCGACCACGCCTGTACTGCGTTGACGCATATGCCGGCTGGGACGCTTCAACACGCCTCAAGGTGCGCATCATCTGTGCTCGCCCGTATCACGCGCTGTTCATGCATATCATGCTGATTCGCCCGACTGACACGGAGCTGGAAACTTTTGGAGAACCGGATTTTGTAATCTACAACGCCGGAGGTTTTCCGGCCAATCGCTACACCACCGGCATGACATCGCGCACCAGCGTGGACCTTAGCCTGGAACGCAAGGAAGTGGTTCTGCTGGGCACCGAATACGCCGGCGAAATGAAAAAAGCCGTGTTCACCTACATGAACTACCTGCTGCCTAGCCGCAACATTCTTTCGATGCATTGCTCGGCAACCTGCGAAAAGGAAACCATGAAATCGTCTGTGCTATTCGGATTGTCAGGTACAGGCAAGACAACACTGTCGGCAGACCCCAATCGTTTCCTGATCGGTGACGACGAACATGGCTGGTCAGACGATGGTATCTTCAATATCGAAGGCGGCTGCTATGCCAAAGCCGTGTACTTAACGCGAGAATCCGAACCTGAAATTTTCGACGCTTTGCGGTTCGGATCCGTCCTGGAAAACGTTGTCTACGACGAAGCTCATCACCTTGTCGACTTTAACAACACGTCGATTACTCAGAATACTCGAGGCGCCTATCCGATTGAACATATGGGGAACGCAAAAATCCCCTGCGTGGCCGATCACCCGGAAGACGTTATCTTTTTAACATGCGATGCTTTCGGAGTTCTTCCTCCCGTAAGCCGACTGACTCCGGAACAGGCGATGTACTATTTCATCAGCGGCTACACGGCAAAAGTAGCTGGCACAGAAATGGGAATCAACGAACCGGAAGCCACTTTCAGTCCCTGCTTTGGTGGTCCTTTTCTGATGTGGCATCCTTCGCGATACGCCGAACTGCTGGCAGAAAAAATCCGCAAGCATAAATCTGCCGTCTGGCTGGTTAACACAGGCTGGTCCGGTGGAGCATACGGCGTCGGAAGTCGTATGCCGCTGCGGTTTACTCGAGCCATCGTCGACGCAATTCACAGCGGTAGCCTGAGAAATGCTGCAACAGCAACAGACGAAGTCTTCGGCTTTGAAGTTGTTACAGAATGCGAAGGAGTGCCGTCCGAAATGTTGCAGCCTAAACTTTCATGGAGGGACCAGGCAGCCTATGCGAAAACAGCCAAAAAGCTGGCGGCCAGTTTCCGCGAAAACTTTAAAAAGTATGCCGCAGACACTTCGCCCGAATTGATCGGTGCGGGACCGCAAGGCTAGAGGCGGTCCTAAAACCGCAAATTCACAAGCACGCGGCGCGAGCAAGTGAATCCAGACATTGTAAAATTTGCTTGCTTGCTCGCGCCGCGTGCTTGCACTTAGAAGTGTGCCGGAACGGTTTTAGGACTGCTGCCCAGAGCAACTCACAGAACTGACTGCCTGTAAATTTCAACCAGCCAGCTTTTTGCTGAGCTTCCCTGGTGTCCGACGCCCCAGGCGACGACTAAACCAGTACAGGACAATCAACGCCACAATGGCTGCCGGAAAACTTATTCCAAGCTGAATGGGTGCCATCCGCGTGCGAACCCAGATGTGCGTTCCCAGCGCCGACCAGTGTCGTTTGGATGGCCCGGTAAACGTGGACCAGTCTCCCGGACCATTGCGGTCATCTGAATTCAACAGCCGCATATTGTTCGTAAGTTTTGCGTTATCCAGCACAGACAACAGCAAACCCTGCGAGGACGACATCAGGCCAAAGCCCTGAATCCCCGGCAGGCCCTGCACACCAGTGTCGGCAATAATCACAAACAGTCGCGAAGACGCCCACAAAGCCACCACAACAGACAGCAGCACTCGCAGAATCAGGCCCAACAGGAAACCAAGCGTCTTCTTCATTCGTGTAGCGTTTTCATTCGTGTAGCGTTTTACAGATTGTTCAGAACATTCAGCGCGTCGTGACCAACAGATCGCACTCACTACCAGTCGACGGGAAGTGCGTCGTTTGCATCTTTCGATAACAACGCCTGCAATACTATGGTATCGATATTGTCTGTGATTCGTCGAACCGAACCGTCGGCAAGTCGTGCATTCGCACCGTAGTAATGATATGAAGACAGCACGCTATCGGACTGATCGAAGTTCTGCATTCCCTGATTCACAGATACAGAAGCGGATAGCACGTTAAGATCTGCCGGCTCAGACCACACAACATTTGTCCCACAGGCTTCGACAATCAGCAGCGTGTTGCTGGTGCCATCCGTAATAGACCGAACCGTGCTGGCATCCGATCCACTATAAATGGTGCCAGGCCCCGTTGGTGCAAGATAGGCTGTGAGAAACTGTCGGCTGGAATTCCATTCTCGCCCCTTGGGCCGTTGCGGACAGTCGTAAACAGAGACACGGTTTGATGCCAATTCGATATTCTCAGGCGAATCCCACGCTTGATCAGCCCTGTACTGTTCGTGTAACTCGCGTTCTTCCAGCCAAGGCAGCAAGGCAATCCGCCATGATGTGTTTTCCGCTCCGGTAACCCTGGCCGGAAAAGCACCGTTAACATCGTGATAGTTGTGCATAGCTAAACCGATGTTTTTCATGCTATTTTTGCACTGCTGATATCTGGATGCGAAACGCGGCGTCGATACACTGGGAAACAGCAAACCAAAGAAAATCAGCAATGCATCGGCCATAACGACAAACGCCGTTGGGAATTCGAATTGACCTGTCAGTTTCACATGACGCCGAATTGTGATGCACAGCCCAAACAGTGACAGCAGTAACAAAACGTTGTTCAATGCATAATCAACAGCCACTATTGGACGAATCAAGTCATGTGTTATGTCGGGAAGCTGCAGCCATGCCGACAGCAGCAATAGTGCCACCACCGGCCATACGAAAAGGTCATAGCCGGTGACTTTTTTTCGCAGCACAATCAGCGCCAACATCACGCCGGCAATAACCAGCATGATGTAAGTGACCGTACTAAATGACCAACCGGGAACCTGCCAGATTGTAGGCGGAAAATCATAAGCGGAATCCTGCATTGCCATTCCTGTCTTTCATCCGCCGAATTCAAGTATTCAACAGCTCAAAGGTGCCAGCCACGAATGGCATTGTCCACGGGGATTTACGGGATTTTTGCAAGCGCTGCGATCGCCGCGTGGTAGATCCGCCTAGCCACCGTCATCAGTTTGAGAACCTTGGGACGCCGCTTGTTTTCTCGAGGTTCAACGCGGTCCGGA
>JBDNFN010000229.1:0-10823 GCA_041689795.1 Fuerstiella sp.
CGGCGGGGCTGTCGGAAACATTGACGCCTGCGGCTCGCAATGCCGCCATCTTTTCGGCGGCCGTCCCGCCACCGCCGGAAATAATGGCTCCGGCGTGGCCCATTCTTTTTCCCGGAGGAGCTGTCTGGCCGGCGATGAAACCGGCAACTGGCTTGGTGACGCTGGACTTGATGTACTCTGCGGCCTCGATTTCGGCGTTGCCGCCGATTTCACCGATGACCAGGATGCCTTCTGTGCCCGGATCGTTTTGGAACATTTCCAGAAGGTCGATGTAGTTAGTGCCGGCAATTGGGTCACCACCAATACCAACGGCCGTACTTTGTCCAAGTCCTGCTCGCCCCAGCTGCCATGCGGCTTCGTAAGTTAGAGTACCGCTTTTGCTGATGATGCCAATGGTGCCCGGCGTGTGAATGTAGCCTGGCATGATTCCGATTTTGGCAATGCCCGGAGTAATTACTCCGGGGCAGTTCGGACCGACGAGTCGACTTTTCGAGCCTTTCATCGCAATTCGAACTTTGATCATATCAGTCACTGGAATGCCTTCAGTGATGGCAATAATCAGTTCGATGCCAGCATCAGCTGCTTCCAGAATCGCGTCCGCACAAAACGGCGGCGGCACAAAAACCATCGACGTGTTGGCACCGGTCTTCTCGCGAGCTTCCGCGACTGAATTGTAGACTGCGAACCCGTCAACCTCGGTACCACCCTTGCCGGGTGTTACTCCGCCGACGAAAACGTCGACACCAGGCTGACATTCCTGAGCGTACTCGCGGCATTTCTGGCTATGGAACAGTCCGGAATTTCCGGTGATTCCCTGACAGATGACTTTGGTTTCTTTGGTGACAAGGATACTCATGTCTGTGCGATTTCAGATTTGAAATTTGAGATGTGACGGCGGACTGTCGAAGAAAGCGATGGTTTACGCTGACAATGATGCCACAACTTTTTGAGCGGCGTCGGTCAGGTCAGAAGCGGTAATGATGTCACGCCCGCAGTTGTCGAGCATCTCACGAGCTTTCTCTACGTTTGTGCCTTCCAGCCTGACGACTAATGGCACCGTGATGCCTACTTTTTCGTATGCTTCCAGCAGCGCTTCGACAATCACATCACAACGCATAATGCCGCCGAAAATGTTGACCAGAACAGCCTTCACGTTGTCATCGGAAAGGATGATACGGAAAGCTTCTGACACCTGTTCGACGTTGGCCCCACCCCCAACGTCCAAAAAGTTAGCCGGTTCGGCGCCGTGTAACTTGATCAGGTCCATGGTGCTCATGGCGAGTCCTGCACCGTTCACAAGACAGCCGATGGTGCCATCCAGATTTACGTAGCTAAGACCAGCGTCAGCCGCTCTGACTTCTGATGGATCCTCTTCGGACAGGTCGCGCAGTTCCAGCAAGTTTTTATGGCGGAACATCGCGTTGTCGTCAAAGCTGACTTTGGCGTCGAGTGCCATCAGTTGGCCATCTTCCGTCAATACCAGCGGATTGACTTCCGTCATGCTGCAGTCGTTGTCGACGAAAAATTTGCACAGCTTTGGCAGAAACTTTTCGGCACTGCGAACAGCCGTGTTGTCAAACCCCAGAGCATACGCCAGCTTGCGAGCCTGATACGGGAAAAGTCCAGCGTTAAGATCGAAGGGTTCAGCCAGAATTTTTTCCGGGCTGCTGTGGGCAACTTCCTCAATTTCCATGCCACCTTCTGATGACATCATCAGGACTGGTCCACCGACTTCGCGATCAACGACGATGCCGAGATACAGTTCGCGAGCGATCTTAAGACCTTGTTCAACAAACAGGGTGTTTACCTGTTTGCCTTCGTCGCCCGTTTGAATGGTGACGAGCGTGCTGCCCAGCATACGCTCGGCATTTTCTTTCGCTTCGGCAGCGGATCGTACAAGAACCACGCCAGCCTGATTGGGGTGCTCTTTAAAACGACCTTTGCCTCGTCCACCAGCGTGGATCTGGGACTTGACGACAGCCATTTCGCCACCGAGGGTTTCGAAAGCTTTGGCCGCTTCTTCAGGGGTTTTGGCGACAATGCCTTCCGGCACCGCAACACCTGCTGCTCTTAAAAGTGACTTGGCTTGATACTCGTGGATCTTCATGAGGATGGTCCGAAACTATTTCGCGTCGACATATTCGTATCGTGTTGCGGACGAGTCTGTCGTCCACTTCGAGCTTGGGACTATAGCGGCACCGAGTTTCTCATTCGAGGCAGGGGGAATGAGTTCGCCCGAATTCCGGCGATTGATTCATTTGAGGCGCGAATTTGCAGCGCCGGTAAACGAAAGCAGGTCAACCAGAAAGATCGATCTGTCGCTGTTTTGGCAAGCTTCCGTAAGCTTTTTGTGGCTTCCCACGTTATGCAAAGATTCAATTTCCCAGCGTCGTGTCGTCGTCGGCCTTTCGACGGCCGGGGGCTTCAACGTTCGCGTTGACTGCGATTCGCACCATTTCCGGAGTGCTGCTGACTCCAAGTTTGCGCGTCGCGTTGGCTCGATGCTTTTCAATTGTTTTTACGCTGATGTCCAATTCGTGAGCGATGCTTTTGTTGGGAAATCCGTCAGACACCAGAGCAACGACCTGTGATTCGCGGCGGGACAGTTTTGCCATTTTCACACGTGCGTCTTCGCGGCGTTTCTTCCAGTCAGTGTATTCGTCGCTTTGGGCAGATTCCTGAATGTTGGCCGCAGTGTCTAACGGTTTTGGGATGGCAAAAAGTTCACGAAGCTGGCTACCGGAACTGGTGAGGTCTGCAAGGTTGATGACTGCCGCGATGTATGTGCCAGCATTGTTTCTGATTATTGTGCCAACCGCAGCAAAGCACGATCGGTGAAGAGGAAACGCCTGGGCCACTTCATTGCACCGTGTTTGCGCCGCTTCAGCGACAAGGTGTCCGGCGGTCCTGCAGATTGTTTCCCACGCAAACGCCGTCGGCTCTTCTGTGCCGGTGATGTTTTCCGGTTCAGACAACCGCTGCCGAAGCGAATCATTGAGAAGCAAAGGTTGAAAGCGGGCACCGAAAATGATGACCGGATGTTGGTATTCGTTGATATGACTTCGCCAATGCGAGATCTGTTCGGGCGATAGTTCTGTCTGCTGACCGATTGCCGAAAAGCCCTGAGTTGCTGATTGAACGGGAGTGTGGTTGTTATCCGGATAAGTTGTCATTGGCATAGACCTCCTCGGGGCTTTTGGGGTAGTCATGGTGTGAAAGTGGGTAGCTGCGATATTGTTGGTTTCGATATGAGCGGATAGCTCGTTTCGAAAAGGAGTGGCCTAACAGTCGGTCGCTAGAAAATTCTTCGGGTTCTTTACCCCACAGTGAGAACCCGAAGTTAGGAAAAGTGCCCATGATACAAGTCTGTGGGGAACGTCCTCCGGGTGTTTTTATTACCCCGGTGTGTCTATGTGCACTCATCGGTGCGTGTTGCTGTGGGCGATTGCTGTGGGTGATTTCCCGGAGAAAAGTTTTCCCGCAACGGGCATTAACGTGGGGGAAACACCTCAACGTTCTGCGTTAACTCTCAGCATCTGATGGAGAGTTCTGTGAATGCAGTCAGTTGCCGCATCGGCGAGTGGAAACACGCGACATCGAGTGTTGTTCACTCGGGCGTGGCTTTGCATTCAGTCCAAACGCTGTTTTGCTGCGGATGTCTGAGGTTTGGTTGACGACACGCCGGGGCCATTATGCGACGATATTTTCCGCTGGCGGCGAGCTTGTGTTGCTTGTGTACGACGCGTGGCTTGCGGTGTGATTCCTTGTGCCGGACGGCGCGATACCTAAGAAATTTCAGGCGATCGCACCAACCTCGGCTACCTTGCGGCAGCCGGTATTAGCCGTCAGGAAACGGATCAAACAACGTGAATCGTTTGTTCGCGGTCCGGTCCAACGGAAACGATTGATGCCGGGCTTCCGATGAGTTCGCTGGCTGTGTTGACGTAGTTCTGAGCTGCTTTCGGGAGGTCTTCGAAGCGTCGAATACCTGTAATATCTTCTGTCCAGCCTTCAATTCGTCGAAGAACGGGCTTGGCACCGGCAAGGTCTTCGCAGCGAGACGGCATGTCGCGAGTGACCTTGCCGTTGATTTCGTACGATTCGCAGATGTACAGTTCTTCGAATCCACTCAACACATCCAAAAGCGCAATTGCAATGCTGTCGACTCCGCTGATTCGAGCGCTGTAGCGAGTCGCTACTGTGTCCAGCCAACCGCAGCGACGCGGTCGACCGGTGACGGTTCCGTATTCGTTGCCGGCTTCGCGAATTCTGTTTCCGACTTCATTGTCCAGCTCGGTTGGAAACGGTCCGCCGCCAACGCGAGTGGTGTAAGCTTTGGCCACACCGATCATCTTTTGCAGAGCTCGTTCGGGAATTCCGCTGCCAGCATGAATTCCGCATCCGGAACTGTTCGACGATGTGACGTAAGGAAACGTGCCGTGGTCAATGTCGAGCAGGCTTCCCTGAGCACCCTCGAACAACAGTCGTTTTCCAGCTTCCAATGCATCCAGTAGATATGCTGTTGTATCGGCCACCATTGATCGCAGTCGATCTGCGCAGGCCGAATAATCTTCGATAATCTGATCGGCGTTCATCTGCTCGCCATCAGGATTCAGGGCGTTAAGTACTTTCTGTTTGAAAGGGACTACTTCACGAACCTTTTCAGCGAAGGCATCTTTCAGGATCAGGTCGCCCATGCGAATTGCGTGAGTGCGTCCCATCTTGTCGCGATAGCACGTTCCGATGCCTCGCATCGTTGTGCCGATCGCGGAACCACCACGCGCTGCCTCAAAAGCAACTTCTTCCAGTAGGTGCCACGGGCAGATTACGTGCGCCCGATCACTAATCAACATGCGGCCGGAACAGTCTTTACCGCCAGCGGCAAGCCCGTCCAGTTCCTTCAGGATTGCGTGTGGGTTAATCACAACACCCGGAGCGATGATAGACTTGATGTGACTTTGCAGGATGCCCGTTGGCAGCAGGCTGAGCTTGTAGGTGTTCCCGTCGAACTTAACTGTATGGCCGGCGTTGTTGCCACCTTGATAACGAATGACGATGTCGTGTTCTTCAGCCAGAAGGTCAACGATTTTGCCTTTGGCTTCGTCGCCCCATTGCAGACCAATTACAGATGTTGCCGGCACAGTTTTTTCTCGCACAATGCGGCTCGGAATTTCCTGCAGCCGCTGTTCTCAACACAAAAAGAAACCGGACGTCGGGTTCACCAACGTCCGGCGAGTAGCGGTGGAAGATTGTACTGTCAAAGCCCGGATTCCGAAGTCAGAAGCCCTGCTTTTTGAAAAAGCACTACAGTGATGAGCCGTTCGACGACAGAAAAGCCCTCAAAAAACGCCCGTTCTCTACAATTGCCCTCCAAACGGCTTTGCTCTGGCTATTTCTTTGCGGCCACGAATTTAACCGGCAGTGGAAATCCCAGTGTGTCTTTGTTGGCCTGGAACCCATTTCCATCCACGTCCACAAACACGGGGTTTGTCAGAGCAGCAGGGTACTGTGACCCCTGTGGTCCGGCCACGTCGCCCAGTTGTTGAGTTCGATGTCCCGCGACAACCACCAGGTGACTGTCTTCTGTCAGCGTGACGTTTAAGGTCTGGTCGAACTTCACTACTTCGTCTTTGAACATAGCGGAGTTGTCTTTACGGCTGAACTGCAGTTCCTCTGCGACCTTGCCGTTAATAAGAACAAATACGGTGTCCACATCCAGCCAGTTAGGGCATTGAACTCGAACCTTGATTTTAACTTTGCCAGACTTTGTGGTCAGGTCCTGTCCACTGACCACCGTCCTGTCGCCGTCCGCAGCTTTGAACGTCGCTTCCAGGTACGGTCCATTCGACATGATCAGTCGACCCTGTTCAGAAGCGTGCACCATTTCCATTGCGTTTATTTTTGCCGGGTCGTCGGTGCTGGACTGAATCCAGTTTCGCAGCCAACCGCTGCCATGAAAATTGTAATGGGCGTCCGTGTTGACGACTCCGTAAATCCGAAATCCCTGATTCAACAACTGCAGCCAGTTTGTGACGCGATTGTTTCCAAACGTTTTTCCATCACGCGTATCAAACTGGGTTCGATCAAGAATTCTGTCGATCGGGTGGATCTCCATGACGTCCATCAATCCGAACGATCGTGAGTGCCCTTCGTCCGGCGTGCCGTCTTCGTTTTTGTCGTAAAACAACCAGCCAAGGTCCGGGTGGTTTTGTTGAATCAGCTTCTCGCTGCGATCGTCCCACAACGCCAATCGTTCCATCTGAGTTTCCGGGCTGCCATCGGTAATGGGGCCACCTCCGTCCTGAGTGCGAGGTGAATGCTTCATCGGGAACACGTTCTGATGGTTTAGCGGCAATGGCTGGCCTGTAAGTTCCATGCCTGACACAGTGGCCAGAAACGGCTGTAGCCCGAGTTCTGCAATGTGGTGGTCATACGTGCTGACTCGATTGTGTTCTGTGCACGGAGCAAATTCGATGTTCTCGGCGGCAAGATTCAGTACACGACCCTTCTGGCTGCCTGTGTTGTCGCCAGACGGTGAACTGTGGCTGTGGAAATCACTGCTGACCCAGCCTGGCGTCTGTACTGAATGCTTTAACGAAACTTTGAGTTCTGCAGTCTTGCCGGATTCTACCTTCAGCTTCGTGAACACGGCATCGTATTCGGGGCCACGACTGACGATGATGTCGTACGTCCCGGCTGCCAGTGCAGTTATTACCGTTCCATCTTCTGTATAGGCGAGATTCCTGACGAAGTGTTCTGCCGTTTCCGGCCCCCATTCCGGGCTGGCCGTTTTGCCGCTGCCAATGAATTCAATCTTTGCTGGAATTGGCTGGTCTTCGCCATCAGTCACTGTCGCCGAGACGATTCCAGCAGCATAGTTGCCGCTTGCAAAATCAAAAGTGTTAGAGCCTGCCGCGACCTGAACCCGCAGGGCGTCTTTCGGAAACAGGGCTATGCCTGCAACGCTGGCGTTGATGGTGTATTCGCCGGTTGGCAACTGCGTATTAATCGTTCCGTCGATGTTTGTGACGCTGGTTCCGCGGGTTGCCGTGTCTGATTTGATTTCGATGCGGGCATTTGCAACTGGAGCATCGCCTGCATCTTTGATGGTGAACCGGGAGTTCTGCAACTCCACGCCTGCCATAAGGTTAGCTGTTGCCAGCACTGCGGGCAGGTCTTTGGCAACGATAATCTGTCGCTGCAGCGTGAATGACTGTCCGGGCTTCATAATGGTCGGCTTGCCGTCAGCGGGTTCGTAGTTCAACACGCATTCTCGCGAATTGCTGTTGCTGCGAATCTTGTAATCTTTTGCCACAATGCCGTAGGCTTGCTGCCAGAAGATATCGTGGAAATAAAACAGGTCGTGAGTTCCGTTCGGAGACTTCACCATGTCTTCTTTGCCACCGTCAGCTCGCAGGTCATCTTCCAGCGAAAGAGTCCAATCCTGCTTTGTTATGTTGGTCCAGGTTGAGGTGACTTCAATCACGGGCAGGTCGGAAGCGAAGGCATAGGTGACAACGCAGCTTGGCATTTTGTCGGAGCCAATGGATGTTACGGTAATCTTCTGATCTGCGATCTTCGCATCGGCGAAAACAAACTTGCGACGTCCGGGAAAGAAGGCGCTCAGCTGATCGCTTTCATGCGCGGCGGAAGCAAGATCGATCAGGCAGCCGCCGATGTTTCGAACCGTCATGTTGGCGTTGCGAGTTCCAGCGGGAAAAGCAACGATTGCCTTGGCTGTTCCGTTACCGATGGCATAATCGCCGTAGATCGCATCAACTTCTTTGCCGGCTGGCACCAGTTGATCGTAGTTGGAGTCCGTCAATTGCTGAGCGGTGACGGAACTCGATGTGTAACCGAAAAGGGCCGATGCAAAGATCGCGAAACGCAGCAGGCTTTTCACAGGTGGGACTCCAGATTCTGGGCGAAAACGGCGGGAAGCCTTCAGCATACCCATATTCGGAGATCATGTCGCTTGAGTGTTAATAATCGTGTCCACCAGACATCATGTCTGCTTCAATCCACCGAACTGTCTCACGGCTTCATAAGCGACTGTGTTCATTGTGCTGGCAAGGTTCAGGCTGCGAACAAGGTCACTCATGGGCAGCTTGATCTTGTTTGGAGGCAGTTCGTTTAGGATTGATGCAGGCAGGCCGCGTGATTCACTGCCGAACAGCAGGATGTCGCCGCGGGAGAACTCAGCATCCCACACCATGCGAGTTGCCGTTTTGGTTAGATACCACGTATTGGCATTTGGCAGTCGCGACTGGACTTCATTCCAGCTGTCCACGGCTTCCCAGTCCAGGTGCTGCCAGTAGTCCATGCCGGCTCGTTTTAGATAGCGATCATCCAGCTTGTAACCCAGCGGCCGAATCAACCACAGCTTGGCACCGATCGCCACGCAGGTGCGACCGATGTTCCCTGTGTTTTGCGGTATCTCGGGTTGATACAGGACAATATTCAAAATTGGGCCAGACAAGAAAACGTCTCCGGAAGAGCAAAGCAACGATGTGCATCAGGTTTTTGCGCAGACATGGGAAGTTGGAAAGATAGCACATCCCAACTTCGTGCTACTGAGCGAATTCAAAATACCTCGATGTTTGGTATTAGATAACAGTCAGCATACTGAAAGATCAGGCGGTTCTTACACAAAGATGTCCGTCACGGGGCGGCCGTTGGCGATGGGCAGCGGGCGGCCGAAGTTGTCTCGGACTTCTATCGTGTGGTCGATACCCATGGCGTGGTACATTGTTGCGGCGAGATCCCCGGTTGTTACGGGGTCTCGATCTGGGACTGCTCCGTATTTGTCGGATTCGCCATAAACGGCTCCACCCTGAACGCCACCGCCAGCCAGAAGCGCGGTGTAGCATTTTGGCCAGTGGTCGCGACTTATGTTCTTGTTGATTTTTGGTGTCCGTCCGAATTCGCCAAACCACATCACAAGAGTTTCGTCCAGTAGACCACGGTCCTGAAGATCATTCAGCAGCACGGGCAAGGTGTGGTCGGTGATTGGCAGGTGCCATTCCGGAAGAATTTCATACATGCGAGTATCGTCGAATCCATGAGTGTCCCAGCCACCATCTGTTTTGCTGCGTCCTCCGATGCTGCGTGAAAAATAAACGGTGACAAACTTAACTCCGGATTCGACCAGTCGTCGGGCCAGCAGGCAACCCTGTCCATACGTTGTGCGACCGTAGGCATCACGCAGTTCTGTCGGTTCTTTGGAAATGTCAAACGCGTCGCGAACCTGTTTCGAATTCAGCATGCGTATCGCTTTTTCGTAGTAAGCATTCAGCCCCTGCGCCGCGGCCGATTCGTCCAGTGCCTTCGCCTGGCGGTTTATGATTTGCTGCAACTGACGTCGATCGCTTAGGCGGCTCAATGACACATCTGACGGCAGGCTGAGTTGCGATAGTTCAAAATTTGCTTCATTTGGATCATTGGGGATGAACAGGGGATCATGGATTTTTCCCAGAAAGCTGGCTCGTTGTCCCGGTGTGGTTGAACCATCTGAAATTGTGTGCGGAAATGAAACAAACGTAGGCAGTTGATTAACGTTTGGGGCAACCTTGTCGACGACAGAACCGAACGCAGGAAACAGGTCCAGTGAATCTCGAAGCCGTTGGTCGTCGGTGGGTGGCTCTACGCCAGTCAACGCCGTGTAGCCCGCACTGTTGTGATTGTTCATGGTGTGATGGACTGTGCGAATCTGGGCGATTCGGTGCATTACCTTTGCCGTTTCGGGCAGGTGTTCGCAAACGTGCATGCCCGGCACGGACGTTGAAATGGCTGAGTACTTAGAGCGATATTCATCCGGAGCGTTCAGCTTCATGTCGAAGGTGTCGACATGGCTGGGGCCACCCCATTGGAACAGAAAAATAACCGACTTGGCTTTGCCTGTTGGCGAGTGCGCGACAACTGGCGTTTCCTGAGCCTGCAATAACTTCGGCAGAGTCAGCCCCAGCAAACCGGGGCCACCAATTCGCAACATGTCTCGCCGATGAATGGCGGCGGCCCAGGAGAACGGATGAAGGGAGTTGGGCATTGTTGTTTCGCTGGCGTGAAAAAGGCGAATTTAGGAATCGGTCAGTCAATGTGTTGATTAAGATTTGCTATCTTCTGAACAGAAATTCGTTTGAATTCAGTAGCGACCATGCCACATCTTCCAGTCCGCGACGTTGGTTTGCCTGGCGACCGACGTGTTCGATTAACGCGGCCGATTCTTCTGCGGTCGGCGTGCGACTTAACGCGGCGCGGTAAAGTTGGTTAATGGTGTCGGTAACGCTGAGTCCTGCAGCAAGGCCGTGGTCGATGCGGTTACCGGAGTTTGCCAAAAGATGGCTGATGAGTTCGCCGCTAACCATTTCAAACGTCTGCGCCAGAGTGGTTTCGTTGGTTCGTTCGCATTCGCAGGTTTGCAGACGATTGGGCTTGCCGAAGAACGTGAGAAATCGGTCGCCAATTTCCGGCGGGCTGTAACGGTGTCCTCCGTTGCGGACTCCTTTTAATTGAACGGCTTTTGTACCGGAATCATGTCCGCCAAATTTGGCTGGAACGCTTAAAGCATAGCTTACAGCATCCAGAGTCTGTTCGGCGGTGAGGCGACGCAGTTCGGTACGCGCAAACGTGCCGCTGCTGTTTCCGTTGGTGGCATTTGGTGACGACGAAAGCTGGTAAGTTGTCAGCAGTTCCCGGTGGCTGAATCAGGAGTCTTCCTGTATGCCCCATTCTGACATTGGATGGTTGTCGTAGCTGTGATTTGCATCCGTCGGGGATGAAATCTGCGTGCTGTCGGTGAAAATCGCGATCTGGTTTGGCAGAAA
>JBDNFN010000230.1:0-3537 GCA_041689795.1 Fuerstiella sp.
ACCGGCAAGTGCGGATGGTCCCGGCGAAACGACTTGAGCCAGCGGCGTGTGGCGTTGCGTTCGCAGTCGCTTTTGCTGTGACCGTCCTCGTTAATAATCGGCTCGGGGGCCAGCGGGATCACTTCTTTCAGGTCGGGATGAACCAGCGTGGCGCCCCGGACTTGATGCGACTAGGTCACGCCACCGCCGCGATGGTGCTTCTTCAGGCACGAGGCACAGTGAATCCTGGACGAGGAAAAATAGCTGGTGCGATCCAGCGACAGCAGATCATGTCCGTCGAAATAGACGAACAGTTCCAACGCCTTGCCACGCTGCAGGCGGCGAACGACATCACCGAACAGAGGCCGCAAGTCGTCGGGATTGACCGCATCAAGGAGGGTCCGCATCTGGGTGTTGCAGGGGATCTCGACCGCCGCCGCACGCGGATCGGGCAAGCGGTCGAAGCGGGCGCGAACCAGTCGGAAGCGGGAATCAGCGGAGAGATCTTGCCCGCTGCGTTTACGAAAACGAAGATCAAGTTGGCCTACTTTTTCAGGCAATAAAGCGAAGGCCGGGAATTGCTAGTAATTCTGGAAGACGTTAGAACTGCAGATCGATGAATGTCACAATACCGCACGCTGAGTTTTTGACCATGCGGCAATGAATGCGGTGTGGCTACCCTGTGAATTTAAGGACTTTTCTTATGATCCATCGCAGACGGTTCCTTGCGCTAAGCCTTGCGGGGGGCGCAATGGCTGGTGCGGGTTGGCCAGCCCAGATTCGTGGCGACGTGGCCTTGGAAAAGGCGAGGCTTGGAGAAGATATCATCTCCTACATCAATCGCGTTAATGGGCGTTGGGATTTGCCGTCTTACAAGCAACTTCTGGGCGCAGCAAACGAGTTTAAAGAAGGCGATGAGATCATTGGCGTGGCAGCGCCGAATGAAGAGGTTCGGGCGATGGCACGCACACTGCTTGCGGCCACCACGCTGCGTCAAATTGATGAACATCCTCCACACATCGACGACTTGTATCGGCTGATTACCGCTTCATTGCAAACCGAAGTGCAGCGATCGATCAGCACTCTAACACTTGGCGAACTCAAGACGCGACTGCTGCAGGAGAGCGAGCAGGAGATTCATGCGATTCGTGATGGACTCTCAAGCGATGTGATCGCGGCGGTTGTTCGCCTGATGAGTAATGAAGAACTCATTGCCGTCGGTGCCAAGGTGTTCAATCCGCTGCCAGGTACAAACATCGGCGCTCGTGGATACATGGGTGCTCGCGTTCAGCCGAATTCGCCGACTGACAATCTGGACGACATTCGCTGGCAGGTGTTCGATGCCTTTGCGTATGCCGTCGGCGATGTTCTGGTGGGTACAAATCCTGTGTCGAGCACGCCAGAGTCCGTGGCATCTGTTGAGCAGACATTGCAGGAGATTCTTGTCACATTCGGAATTACGGATATCCTGCCGCACTGCGTGCTGTCTCATATCGACGTTCAAGCTGAAGTGGAAAAAACGCATCCGGGACTTACGGAACTCTGGTTTCAAAGCATCGCCGGCAATGACAAGGCTAACGCGACGTTTGATATCTCTGTGGACTCGATGGTAGCGCACGCGAAGTCTCGCACCGGGCGTTATGGGCTGTACTTTGAGACCGGTCAGGGGGCCGATTTCACGAACGGTCAGGGCCACGGTATGGACATGGTGATCCACGAATCCCGCAAGTACGGATTCGCCAGAACACTTACACGTTCTGTGGCTTCAGCACTTTCAAGTCACGGAAAGTCTCAACAACCGTGGGTGCATCTCAACGATGTTGCTGGTTTTATAGGCCCGGAAGTTTTTCGCTCGCGAGAGCAGCTTGTGCGATGCTGCCTTGAAGATATCGTGATGGGAAAACTGCACGGATTGATGATCGGTCTGGATATATGCTCCACGTTGCACATGGACATCAGCCTGCAGGATCTTGGCTGGTGTATTGACCAGATCATGCCTGCAAATCCTGGTTATCTGATGGCACTACCAACACGCATTGATCCGATGCTGGGCTATCTGACAACCGGCTTCCAGGACCACGTCCATATACGGGAGAAGTGTGGATACCGCGTGAACGATCGAATGTGGCGGTTCTTTCAGAGAATTGGCGTTATTAATGCTCAAGGGCAACCCACGGATAAATTCGGCAACCCGTCGTGGGTTTATCTTCAGTATTGCCGACTGAAAAACGACCCTCGTTCCGAACAACAAATTCTTCAGGAAGCAGCCTCCATGATCGCGGAAGTTCGATCGCGTGGCGTCTTCATTGCAGAAGGCTACGGAGACAAACCTTCCACCCTGGCACCGTCTCTGGCCACCGAGATTCAGCACATTTACGAAGATGCCAAACTGTCGATCTGGAAAGAACTTGATGAGGCATTCGTCGCCACCGTCCCAAATGTCCTGCGCCTGCGAACACGTTCTGCGGATCGCACCGACTATATTCTGCATCCTGTTTCAGGCGAGCATCTGTCGGACGAATCTGTTCTGGCTGTTGCGGAGCATCGGCGAAATGATCAGGAGGCTTCGGATGTCCAGATTGTGATCTCCGACGGTTTGAATGCTCTGGCAGTGACGGACGGCGGTCAACTCCTGAGTCTGCTCAATCGCCTGCGCCGCGAGCTAGTGGGCTCTGGCTTCAATCCGTCAACGGTGAATCTCGTCGTAAATTCCGGTCGCGTCCGCGCGGGCTATCGAATTGGCGAGCAACTGTTTTGCGGGCGCGACACAGAATGCACGCTGCTTCATATCATTGGCGAACGGCCAGGTAGCGGCCATCACACCTTGTCCGTATACATGACCGTAGCTAACGGTAAGACGTGGGGCATACCAGACAAAGTCGATCACAACATTACTAAAGTCGTCTCCGGAATCGCTGCCACCACTCTGCAGCCAGAGTTGGGAGCAGTAGAGGCGATCAGCATTCTTGGCAAGATGCGACAGTAGAAAGACCGGCCGAGCATTTCTTAAATATCTCGACTTCCCATGAGGGCGACGAGATCGCCGGTCAGGCAGCGGGTTGATTGCCCCAAGCCTTGTCGGCTGCACGCCTCTCGATTTAAATTGCGGCTGTGTCGATGTGCACAGGGCGACTATTACGTTCACAACCCAAAACCACCTGCAGATTCTCCGGAAGAGCCCCCAGAAAAACGCCGAAGTTGCGAAGATTGACGTTGTTGGATCTTTTGCATCTAAAAATGCAAAAACAAGCGCAATCGCGTGCTGACGTATCAATCGTCGTTCCGTTCACTTTCGCTTCTTCAATTCTCTGACTTCATCTTGTGACGACTGCCAGAGATTGATGCCGCGTGCACACAACTTCACGCCAGACGCTTTTCTGCGACGGTGCCGTTCGCGAAATCGTATGGGGACACAGGATCGAATGGCGTTGTCCACGGGGATTTACGGGATTTTTGCAAGCGCTGCGATCGCCGCGTGGTAGATCCGCCTAGCCACCGTCATCAGTTTGAGAACCTTGGGACGCCGCTTGTTTTCTCGAGGTTCAACGCGGTCCGGAC
>JBDNFN010000231.1:0-10319 GCA_041689795.1 Fuerstiella sp.
CGAAACGGGCAGGAGGATGCGGGAATGAGTGTCTACCGATCATCTTTTTGACTGCAATGTTTGTGTGGTACGGGTTCGGTCTCATTTTCGGTTTCAGACGATGAAGGACGGGCAAATTATCAGACTACAGCCTTGCAGGCAGACGCACGTTGCGGTGGGATTGCAGGGCCGAACGCGTTCTACCTGCTCACTGGAATTTTAGATCGACCTTCGGCAGCAGGGCTTTGATCCTCGCCTGTGTTTCAGCGGGGAACGGCTCTTTGCCGGGCACGAGACGCAGGAATTTGAGGTGGGCGAAGTCATTGAGCACGGACAGTCGCTCATCAGGGAGCGGGATTTTGCCGAGTTCGAGACTTTCGAGATGCGTCAGACCTGCGATCGTCTTTAACTCGTCATCCGTCAGCTTCGTCGCGTTGGTCAGCGTGAGACGGCGCAGTGTGGTGATGTCTTTGATCAACGGGATGCTTGCCGCCGATTCGAAGCCTTCGCCGAGCTGCAAGTATTCCAGCGGCAGTTTCGCAAGATGAACCAGCGTCTGAGGTGTGGCGTTCGACGTACCAATCTCGAGGCCCTTGAGCCTGGTGAGCTTCGCGAGGTGGACCGCACCGGCATCCGTGAACTGGGCGTGCGCGAGACTGATGTTTTCGAGGTTCGGCAAATGATCGCACAGTTCCTTCAAACCTTCGTCGTCGATGCTGTTGCCACGGTGGCTGACTTTGACGAGCTTCGTGAAGCCCTCGAACTTCGCATACGCCTTACCTGTGATCTGCGTACCAACAAACGAGAATGTTTCCAGATTATTCAGGCCGGCGAGCTGCACCATGCCTGCGTCGGTGAGTTTGCCGTTGTTGGTGAATCGCAGGGTCTTGAGTCGCGTCAGCTTCGCGATGTGGGGCATCCACTCGTCGTGGAACTTCGTGGAGATGACGTTGAGCGACTCGAGCGTGGTGATGTGGCTGAGGTGCTCAAAGAAGGCGGCGTCATATGGATCGTCCTTACGGTGGTCATGCGGTCCCGCACCCGGAAACGCGAGATCGACAAGCTTGAGGCTCTGCCCGTCCTCGGTCTTTTCGACTTTGCCTTTGGCGGCTTCGACGGTGCGAATGACAACTTCGACATGCGGATCAGCGGCGAAGGCGGTGACGGTAGGGAGCGCGCACAAAAGGGCGGCTAGCACGGTGCCGATGGGTTTCATGGGGATCAGGTTCCTGTTTTCTCTCGCAACTGAGTTCATGGGCGATATCTCATGGTTAGTACTTGGGAAAGATGGCCGGGGTCGGGAAGCGCTCTTCGGGGCTGGAGTCGCCCAGGTATTCCTCCCGAGGCACTTGCACCTGCGGCCAGCTTGCGGGACGGACACGGACGACTCTGCCGGGGCGGATGCCTTCGATGATGAGGTCGGTCTCAAAGCGGATTTGGATGCCGCTGCTACCCAGAGGTACATCTCCGTCAGTCTTTGTGACTTCCAGGATGGATCCTTTTGAAGCCATGTGCGCTGGTCCGTAGGCACCGTGGGTGTGCTTCAACGTGTTCTCGACCGCATTCATCAGGGCGGGGACATCCTTCTTGAAATCGGCGTAGAGGAAATCGTCCATGCCGCCGAACAAGGTTGCGGTCACCTTTGCCCGGCCGAACTTGCCATACTCGACGGCATCGATCCAGGCGGGCAGCCAGCGGCTGCGGATGAAGGCTTTGTGCGTCTCGGTTTGATTTTGAGCGGCGCGTTGCTGCGCAGTGTCATCCAGCCAAATGTCCGAGATGTGAAACCGGGTGAACACACCGTCTGGGGTGGGCTTCCAAGTGATCCCAAGCAGGACGGCCTGGCCTTCGAGCGATTTCTTGCCGCTGGCAGGCCAGATGCCCTCGGCGATCAAGTCCTCGATGCCGAGGCGTTCACGACCGCGCCAAATGCGGGTGGCGGCATCGAAGGTCAGCGTTTCCTCGCTGGCCTTGCCGTCTTTGCCTGCCTTCGGTTCGCGGCTGGCGACGATCATCCCTTCGTTGTTTTTGAGGTCCACTTCTTTGAGCTTCCAGACCAATCCTTCGCGCTGGCAGTGACTGGGTTCGTCTTCGAGGAGCAGGACGTGGTTCTCGGCAGGGAAGATGCCAGCACCGCGATTGTGGTTTGCGTCATTGTTTTTGTTGTCGACCGGCAACACCGGCACTGGGGAGATTTTCGGGTCAGGCGGGAGAAAGCCCCGGACGTGCAGCAGGGTCCCCAGCGGGATGTCCCGGAGATCGGCCGGTGCCCCGTGATAGCGAACGATGCCGTAGGGAAGCATGGCGAAGGGATGCGGATCGTTTCGGAAAAACATGCCCGCCCCTTGCACGCGGATGCTGCCGCGGCGGTTCGCATGATCCACGAACACAAGTTCGCCTCTGTAGGAGTGCGCCTTTTCCAGAGGGGGAAACTTCCCGGCTTCAGGCCGGAACGGCTCGTCCGTCAGCGCTGTGGCAGTTGCGCTCAACGTGACAATGAGGCACAGTGCAAAACGAAATTGTGACTTTGGCGTTTTCTGAGAGTTCATATTTGCCAGCAGTTAATAATTAGGTGTGCAGCAGTTAATGATCTACTTGGTGTACGACGGACATCCTGTCCGTCGCACATTACTACGGACTAGAAGTCCGTAGTACTTTTACGTGGTTCTTTTGGCGAAAGCTAACAGCTAGACCTCGATCACCTTGTTGCTGTCGCCAAACTTGTCTGTCTCCACGCCCATGCGCTGGGCCATGAGAAGCAGGAGGTTGCTCATGTGGGCGTCTGTGTTCGCCGGGCGACTGCAGAGCCCGTAGTGTTCACCGGGTTTGTCGAGCTGGTAGCCGGCGAAGTGGCCCTGGTTGAAGTCGAGGTGGCTGCCGTGCTTGAGACCGAGGTCCGAGCCGCCGGCGAGCACCAGCGGGAGGTTGGCATTGCCGTGGCTGTGGCCGTAGGACATGCCGCTGCCGAAGAGTGCCATGGTCGAGCCCAGGAGCGGCTTGCCATTGAGGTCCTTGGTCTCCGCGAGCCGGGTAAGAAAGTAGCTGAACTGCTCTAGGGCGAAGGTGTCGTAGTTGGTGAGCTTCTCGATGTAGCCCTGATCACCGCCGTGGTGGCTGAGCTGATGGCGCGACTCGGTGATGCCGATCTCGGGAATGGAGAACGCATCCCCTTCGCCCCCCAGGCTGAACGTGGCCACGCGCGTGACATCCGTCTGGAAGGCAAGCACAATTAGGTCATAAACGGTGCGGAAATAGTCTCCCGCCATAGTGGCAGCGACGTCGCGGTTGGTGCGTTTGCGGTCGGCGTCGGAGATGGTTGGTAGCGGCGTGTCGAGCCAGGCATCGGCCCGCCGTGTGCGAATCTCTGCCTCACGTACCGAGGTGAGGTATTGGTCGAGGCGTCCTTTGTCGGCAGCTCCCATCTTCTGCTCAAGACGGCGCACTTCCGCAAGGTTGTCATCGAGGACGCTGGCTTTACGACGCAAGGCCCTCCGCTGGGCGGCAATGCCCCCTTTCGGTTCCTCGAACATGGACGCAAAAATCTCACTGCAACGACGCAACGCGGGGAGTTGCACCCCATCTGCGGTCCAGGCAAGGGAGCCCTGCGTGAGGGCGATCTCCATTGAAGGATATCGCGTGTGCTGCGCGGTGATCGCCGCCATCTGCTGGTCCGCGGAGATCGTATTGCGGTCCGTCGGGCCGAGCTTTCCACCGGTCAGCCAGACCGAGATACAGTTATGGTGATGGCTGATGGCCCCCGGATGATGCAGGCCGCTGATCGGCGTAATGACTTCGCGGTGCTTCTCCAGAGGCTTGAGCGACCGGGAGAACTGGTAATCCGGGCCCGGCGTGGTGATCTGGTAGTTCAACGAATGGACGCCGTTCGCGAGGTAGATGAAGGCGCTGCGTCGAGGCGTTGCGGACTGCTGCTCGGCCGCTCGGAGCGGCATCATGCATTCCAGCATGGGCAAAGAGATGCAAGTCCCCATCGCGCGAAGGGCGTGTCGGCGATCGATCAACCAGGATTGGGAGAGAAAGTTCATGGTTCATGGTTCCTTGTTCTGAGTTATTGGTGGTACGATGGACTTCCAGTCCGTCGCGTGATTTGACGGACTGGAAGTCCGTCGTACAATTCTAATCATCGATAAAATCCCAGCCGGCGGCTTTCCAATCTGGATGAATCCACCTCACCCATTGATCAACAGGCAGGCCTGCTTTCTTTGGATTCTTTCCGATGTATTGCACGAAATTCCACAGATGTTCTTCGTCACGAACAATACGGTCGTAGCTCTCTTCTTCCCACAACGCTCCTTCTCGTCCGAGTGTCCTGTTCACACGCAATGCGACGTATTGCTTGATCCGCTGAAGGCAGTCCTCCAACTCGTGGCCATTGATTGGTTGTATGACTGCATGGACATGGTTCGGCATCAGCACGAAACAAGAAGTGAAGTGACGCTGATCCTGAAAGTGCACCAACGAATCAGACATGAGTTGCGAAAACCGAGAATCGCGAAGCACGCACGAGCCATAGCCTTCATCCATCCACCGCTCGGTCTTGTTGGTGATCTCCTGAGCGAATCGCTTCCACTGCATCTCGTTACGCGGCTCCGGATGTTCCGCTTCCCAGACTGCCCGCCAGCGTTTGAGTGCCTGAAGTTGCTTCTGTGGAATGGAATCCGCCTGACGAAAAGTGACAGCGTAAGTCGCACCATCCTGCCTCCAGTGCGGCAGATGACGGAAATACATACGAACGGGAAGTTCCGGATGAAGTCCCCGAAATCGCGGAGGTGCAGGCTTATTGAATGTCGATGTGGTCATGTCATCCTCCGGACTGCTTTTTGTACGACGGACTTCCAGTCCGTCGCGTGATTCCACGGACTGGAAGTCCGTCGTACGGCGAAATCCTCATCTCTTCCTCATCAGATCCGACAGCGCCACCGCTCGCACGATGTCTCTGAGTCCGTATTGACTCTTCTTCGCTGCTTCGACAATCGCCTGGACGTCGTCCTGGTCATCCACGGTGAGCACGCGGCGGAGGGCGTAGGTGCAGAGGTGTTCGATGAAGGCCCGCGCGACCTGATCGCGGTCTTCCAGCAGCATTTGTTTGAAGTGGGCGGAATCGGTGAACGGACGACCGTCGGGCATGACGCCGGAAGCATCAACCAATGGATCCTCACCCACTCCCGTTGCAACCCGCTCGCGGGTGCGCCACTGGCCGATGGCGTCGTACTGGTCAAATGACAGACCCAATGGATCGATGTTGCGATGGCAGGCGGCACAACTCGCGTTCTTAGCGTGGGCTTCAATTCTCTGGCGAATGGTGATCTTCGTACCCGTAGGCGGAATAGGCTCGATCGGATCCACATTGGCCGGAGGTGGCGGCGGAGTCTTGTTGAAGATTGCTTCGCTGACCCAAACGCCGCGATGCACTGGGCGGTGGCGAGTTCCGTCCGAGGTCAACCCGAGCACCGAGCCCATCGTGAGCAGACCGCCGCGATGGTCCTCGGGCTTGAGCGAGACTCGCTGGAAGCCGCCCGTCTTCGGTTCCGGCAGTCCATAGAAATCGCAGAGTCGAGCATTCGCCATCGTCCAGTCGGAATCGAGGAAGCCCTCCATGGGCAGGTTCTTCGCGAACATCTCGCGGAAATACTCGACCGGCTCGGCCCGCATACTCGTCTCCAGCCAGTCGTCGTAGCTGGGGTAGAGCCCCTTGTCTGGCGGGAACATGCCGACGCGATGCAGTTGCAGCCACTGTCTCGCAAAGTCGTCGATGAAGCGATTGATACGGCTGTCCGTCAGCATCCGGTCTACTTCCTGCGCTAGTACGACGGACATCTCTGTCCGTCGCGTGTTGGTTTTGTCGACGGTCTGGAAGTCCGTTGTACAAAGGGTGCCGCCGTGGGCCGCGGCGAACAACCCTTCGTCGGGCATCGAACTCCAGAGGAAATACGAGAGCCTAGTGGCGAGCTCCCAGTCGTTGAGACGTTCGCGTGCCACCGGCTCGCCCTCGACGAGATAGATAAAATTTCGGGAAGTCAACACGCCCTGCAACGCGATCCGGTAGGCGTCCACCATCTTTTCGCCCGCCTCGCGTTCGGCGCGGTAGGATTGCAGATAGTCCACCAGCTCTTCCAGTTTCACCGGTCGCCGCCAAGCGTGTTCGGCAAAGCGTTGCAGATGGTCGGCAACCACTTCGGGCGTCGCGTCATCGGCAGGCACAAGACCGTTGCGCCGGGACTTTTCCGCCTCCGTTACGAGCGGTCCTTCCCATTCGATCCAATCGAGGAGCACGGTGGAGAAGAGCCCGTTCCCCTTGTCATCGAACATCTGCGGGGCGTTGGGATTCAGGAGAGATGTCTCGCTGCTGTGTGTGAAGATATAACCGCTCCTGCTGCCGAGCGCACCGCGGAAGGCTGCGCCGGCTCTTCTGTCCACAACATCGGTGGCCACCACACAGAAGTCCAGAGTCGCTGGCATCTCGAGAAATACCTCGAACTCGTATACCTGCGGAGCGTCCTCCGGAGCCGTGAGGTCAAACTCGATAAGGCCATCCACCGTCTCCTCTCCGGTCCGCTTGCCGATGCTCAGGTGGGCTGTCTGGCCACCGAGCGGGCGAATGCCGCTGGCCTGGAGACGAACCTTGTAGAGCCCGCTGTGCTCCGGTCCCGTCTTTCCGAACCAGTGGGACGAAAGTGCGTTCTGGACACTACCGGGAAAGAGGAGGTAACGCAGCGGCCGCTTGATGCCGAACTGGTCCAGCGACTCCTGCTGGCTCTTCCCGCCGCCGTAACGCAACTCCGCCGCAGTCATGCGGACTTTGCGAGCCTCGCCGGACGCGGCGGGGAAAGCGCGGTCGAGCACGATGTCCGCCGCGCGGTAATAGCGATCCACATGCGATGGCGAAAGCGACAGCTCCGATCCAATCCGCTCAAACCCGTGCCATAAGGTGTCCTCGTTCAATTCTCCCGGCTTGGTCGGATCGTAGCGCACGCCGAGCAGATCGTAGACCGTGTTCTGGTATTCCTTGCGGCTGAGCCGATAATGCGCCACCGCCGGTCGCGCCGCCATCCGCGCCGCACGACCTTCCTTAAGCATGGAGTCGAGATTCATGACGAACGCCGCGATCTCCTGCTGCGTAGGTTGCGGCTCTTTCTTTGGGGGCATCTCGCCGCTGTTGAGTTTGTCGAGGGCCTCCGCCCAGTGATGCGTGTCCAAGCCCGACTTGAAATCGCGCGACAGCCGGTCGATCCGCAAGTCACCCTCTTCCTTCTGAGGTCCATGACAGCGAATGCAGTGCTTCTCCAGGAAGCCTTCAAACGATTCCGCTCCGCAGACGGTACCGGCGAAGCCGAGGACGAGGACCAGAACGAGACCGACGCTGGAACGTAATCGGGTGAACGACAGATGAAGATAGACCTGCTGTACGACGGACATCCTTGTCCGTCGCGTATTTCGACGGACTTGGAAGTCCGTCGTACTGTCAGCAGCGATCTGCCGGTCGCCTAAGCGTCCAATGTGTAAGATCGTATTTGTCAGTGTCATTACGCAATGATCTCCTTCACTACAGAGCCATGCACATCGGTCAGGCGGAAGTCGCGGCCGAGGTGGTTCCAGGTGAGTTGTGTGTGATCGATGCCGAGTAGGTGCAGCATCGTGGCGTGCAGGTCGTGGATGTGGACCTTGCCGTCGATCACGCTGTAGCCCATGTGATCGGTTTCGCCCCAGGTGAAGCCACCTTTGATGCCACCGCCGGCCATCCAAGCGCAGAAACTTTCAGGCTGATGTTCGCGGCCGTGTGTGTCGATCGGGGCCGTACCGCTCAGGTCCTGGCTCCAAGGTGTGCGACCAAACTCGCCGGACCACAGCACCAGCGTGTCATCGAGTTTGTGATCATGGCAACGAACACAGCCCAGTGTCATCCCCAGAAATGCTATCCCGATCTTGTTGACCTGTGTGTCGATATGGTCGGCTTCCATCCTCGCCTCGTCCGGCTCGACGATCTCGACATCGCCGACCATCAGGAACCCGGTTGCCCTGATGTTTTCAGCGCGCTCGGTGATCGAATCGGCTGGCAACAGGTCACCAGCGATCTGCTCGCGCACGAAGCGATCGAACGGCTTGTCGTTGTGATAAGCAGCAATCAGATAGTCGCGGTCGCGCCAGGCATGCTCAGCGAACACGTTGTTCGACGTGCCAATCATGTCGGCGTAGCCGGTGAGATCGAGCCGGTGAGATCGAGCCAGTGCCGTGCCCAGCGTTCACCGAACGCTCGTGAACTCAGCAGTCGATCGACGACGCTTTCGAAGGCTTGCGGCGAATCGTCGTTAATGAACGTGGCGATTTCACCCGGTGTCGGTGGCAGGCCGGTCAGGTCGAGACTCACGCGGCGTAGCCAGGTGTACCGATTCGCATCCGCGACCGGCTTCAAGCCAGCAGCTTCCAGCCTCGCCAGAATGAAGTGATCGAGCGTATCGAGCGGCCAGCTCTCATCTTTGACGACAGGAGGCTGCGGATCCGTCACTGATTGAAACGCCCAGTGCTTCCGGCCTTCCTTAAGGTCAATCGATCGAATCGGAGGATCGGTCACTGCCTCGCGCGGATCCGGCGCTCCCATCGCGATCCAAGCTTCAAAATTCTTGATGACCGAGTCGGGCAGTTTCCGCTTTGGCGGCATCTCGATCTCGTCGTATCGCAGCGCCTTGAGGAGCAGACTTTCCTCAGCCTGCTTCGGTACGACGGCCGGGCCGCTGTCGCCACCTTTTGTCAAACCCGCGCGATGATCCACGCGCAACCCGCCCTGCACAATCTTCGCCCCGGCCGCATGACACTCGTTACAGTGCTCGACCAGCACGGGACGAATCTTCGTCTCAAAGAATGTGAGTTGCTGCGGCGTGAAGTCGCGAGGTTCATCAGCCTCGACCCGTGAAATCAAGCACGCCAAAGCCAACATGAGCAGTCCAGATCGTTTCATGACGGCTCCTTCGCTAATCGGTTCAGCACGGCCTGCATGTGTTGCTGCATGGCGTCCGCTGCTGCGTCCGGATCGTGTTCTCGCACCGCCTGCAGAATCGCCTTGTGCAGTTTGCGTCCCAGCGCGTTCTCGCGTTGCGACGGAGTCGTGCGGACCATTTGAGTCAGCACGAACTCGTAGATCACCTCCATCATGTTTTGCATCAGCGGATTGCCCGCGATGTCGACCAGCTTGCGATGGAAGCAAAAGTCAATTTCAAGCACATCGGGATACGGCAATTCGTCATCGTTGAGCCGCTTCAGCAAGGCAGACAGTTCGGCGACATCGTCATCGGTCGCCAGTTCCGCCGCCTGACGCGCGGCCTGCACTTCGATCGCTGTCCGCAGTTCCGCGTAAGACCGCAACTCCTGCGGCGAGATCGTCACTGCTGATCGCAACAACCGGACACAGTTTGCGAGACTGTTGGCATTCCCGACGAATGTGCCGCCCCCGCGCTGAATGTCGACCAGCCCCATGCTCTGCAGCCGGGCCAACGCCTCACGCAACACCGGCCGACTCACCTTGAGTTGTTCAACCAGTTCGTGCTCGCCGGGCAGCCGTTCCCCAGCAACTAGATTCCGGTCCTTAATGGCACGAGCAATCCGCTCGACCACCAGATCCGCCGTCGTCTGTCGCTCAATCGCTTCGATTTGCATGAGTTCCTTTACACAACCGTGGTGTCAACATGTCAGACATGCTAGCAAAACCAACGATGATGTCGACCTGTCCGACATGTCGACGCTACCGAGAACCTCCCCGACCAGGGCAATCGCACGTTCAAACAGCTTGAAAGGCTAGTCCCAGCACAAGCGACGATTTTCGTTTTGTGAAACAGAAAGCTTCGAAATCTCCTTTTTCTACAGCGTATTGAATGGTGTCAACACATCACAATACGTGGCTCAGAAAAGGATTTCGAGTGCAGACTCTGCGTACTAAAATACGGAACACAAAAGCACGTCAGCAACGCCTCAAAGTTGCTCAAAAACGAATCGGCGCACGTGAGCGAAGACTCAGGCAACGCAACAGGCACACCGTCGCGAACAACCAACAACCGATGATGTCGGCGGCTGGTATCCAGTATGAAGTCGCCGATCGAAACACGGCAGCCTGTTATGTTGGAATCGGGCTGATGCATTCGCTCGTTCAACAATGTGGCCTTGTCGAAGCCATCAACAGCCACGTGCAATTACTGCAGAATCATTTTCCGTACCATGAATCCGATCACGTGCTCAATATCGCTTACAACGCGATGACCGACGGAACATGTTTGGAAGATCTGAAACGCAAACGCGCCGCTGCAGCCTATCTGAATGCACTTGGAACACAGCGA
>JBDNFN010000232.1:0-6182 GCA_041689795.1 Fuerstiella sp.
GCACGTGCTGGACATCCTGGAAACAGAAACATTCCCGGAAAACACGCTGTGATGTGGGGTTTGTGGGATACGATTCCTGGAATGGTATTGTGAACAAGGGACATGATTTTCTGGTGCGCGTGGGCGGCAACGTGCGGCTGCTAAGTGTCCTGGGCTGCGTTCGTGGTCGCGATGGAATCGTGTGTGTGTGGCCGGATGCTGCGGCGCGTCGTGGACAACCTCCATTGGTGCTGCGTCTGATTGAAGTGAAGAGCGAACGTAGTTCGATGTTTCTTGTCACGAATGTGCTGTCCGAACGAAAACTGTCGAACGCTAAAGTGGCACAGGTTTATTCGATGAGATGGGGAATCGAACTTCAATTTCGATCGTTCAAAAAAACGTTTGGTCGTCGGCAACTCCACAGTCGAACGGCCGAATGTAGTTACGTGGAACTGAACTGAACTGAACTGAACTAAACTGAACTGAACTGGTCTCTGGTCTCTGGTCTCTGGTCGGCTTATGGATGATTCAGTTGTTCGCGGTCAAAGACCAGATCAAGGTGGACTGGCCTCCGGAAAGTTCCAGCGTGGCGCTGAGTTTAGCAATCATCCGAGAGACGATGGATCGCCGCAGCGAAGTAGCCTTGAACGGACGAGTTCTGAGCCAGCAACTGAGCAAAGCCGTTAAGGACGCCTATGTTCGCACCAGCAGCAAAGACGCTCGCTACAAGCCAAATCAAAAAGACAAGCCCTCCGCCACCCGGACCATCCTTGCCAAAGCCAACATGCAACAAAAACAACGACTCAACGCCATCAATAATTTCCCTGCACTTTTTCCTTAACGGCGTTGCGTCGAGGGGCAGCGTATCCAACTTCATTTGCTGCCACCGTACTGTCCGGATCACAATCGAATCGAACGTCTTTGGCGGGACCTGCATTCCAGTGTCACTCGAAACCACCGCTGCCACACGATGCCTGAGCTGATGATTGAAGTCAAATACTGGCTCAGAAAACGAAACAGGCGACAACTGAAATCACTGTCTGCGTAAACAAATTACACCGTCTGCCAATCACGCTCGGTTATTTAGTCATCGCGGCGTGTGCCGCTGTGGAAATCGGCGGTGTTCGATCTCGATCCGACAGTCTCTCGGACGGTTCAGCTGAGATTCGACGCGTCGGAGCCTACTGTGCTGTGTTGATGTCGCCGGTGGATGGTCGTTCGAGTTTTTTGACCACACGCGCTGCTGCCCGGAACAGATCTGCTGCAAGCCGCAGCCATGTCGGTGCGGCTTGCAGCAGATCTGTGCTTGCCCGGCAGGAACTGTGGTGTCAAACGGTCAATAAACGAGAAAGAGCCGCCGACCTCATTTGGTCAGCGGCTCTTTTGAATTTAGTAAAGGATCGAGGACACCAGCAAAACTTCCGGCTCACGAAATCGACACGTGGAACGCGACAAAAATCAGAATGGGCGAGTCCCTTTCGATCCAGTTTTTTAATCGATTTACATGACCGAGATATCACAATTTGGCTGCGTTTTCCAGGTGGCCGTCTCCTATTCTTTCGGCGTACTCGAGGTAGTCACAGAGATCCCGTACAGCGTTTTCATCGGTGCCGGTTTCATCGTGATTGAACGAGCGTCTCAATTCTCCAATGAGCATCTCCAGTTCATAGCGACTCAGAGAGATCTTGCGTATCAGCTGGTTGTCCGGCCAATGCCGTAGCGACTTCGCTAAGCGATAAAGTAATTGAACACGACGGGCCGCTGGCATTCTTTATGAACTCCAGCGGCCCGCTGATTCTCTTACTTAAATCAAACCACTACTGCTTCAGCAACAGCCGCTTCGCTTCCATTTCAAGGTCAATGTAGACGTCCTCTCCAACATCGACGCCAACCCCCTGAATCGTTCCACCTTGGAAGCGAGCTGGGGATTTGTACTGGCTGCTCACTGCGTCGGCACTATCCCAGCCAACACATAGCCCATCACCCGACAGGGTAAATTTCGCAGGCTGTGTTTTCATCTTGCCTTCTGCAACAACCTGTTCGTCGATGTACAGCTTAGCTGTCCCTTCATGCGAGCCATGCTCACCAGCTCCAGTTCTGGTAAATTCCATTCCTAAGGTGTATTTACCAGGCTTCAGTTCAACATTCGAAACAAATTCCTGTTCCGGCTTGATGCCCAGGAAGTTGTATACGTAGTGAAGCTTTTTCTCCTTGACGAAGAGTGAATGCCCACCGAATCTCGAACCGTGAGCAAACAGCACGCCTGAAGCATCAGGCTCTGTGATTTCCACGTTGGCAACAATCTTGTACGAACGCCCACGGATGCTTACCGCCACTCCCTCTGGCACAGCAGCGGTGTCAGGGTAATACACGTAACGTGTACGAGGCGGCTCCGAAGTGGGCCGTACTGTCGTGAATAACTCAGTCGCTGAGCGGTCATCCAATGGATAAACGTTGTACTTGTTTGCTTCCTCTTCGTAGACAGCAATAAGCTCTTTTAGTTTTTCCGGGTGTTCATTGGCTAAATCCTTCGATTCCGCACGGTCAATCGCGACATGGTAAAGTTCCCAGCGGTCTTGATCGAAGTTACCTGTCCCCGAAAGAGGAGCGTGGACCGCAGCGGCCTTCCAGCCATCTTTGTAGATACCACGAGTGCCGAGCATTGTGTAATACTGCACTTTCTTTTTAGTGGGAGCATCCGGCTTAGCATCAAACGAATAGGCCATCGACACACCTGCAACGGGCACTTGTTTTACCCCGTCATAAACCTCAGGCATTTCCAGTCCGGTAATTTCCAGTATCGTGGGTACGATATCGACCGAGTGGTGATACTGATTTCTCACCTCACCCTTCGCCTTGATTCCCTTCGGCCACGAGATGACCAACGGATCGCAAATGCCTCCTCCGTATTGAGAGTAGCGCTTGAACATTTTAAAAGGAGCCGAGGTAGCCGTGGCCCATCCTGTTGGGAAGTGTCCATAGGTGTTGGGGCCGCCAAGTTCATCAATGTACTTCATGTTCTCTTCAATCGAATCAGGCCAGCCATTGAAGAACTTGTTTTCGTTGACGGTTCCGTTCTCGCTGCCTTCTCCGGAAGCGCCGTTGTCAGCAGCATACATCACAACGGTGTTTTCGAGCTGGCCCGTTTTTTCCAAGTGAGCGATCACTCTGCCCACCTGGGCATCGGTGTACTCGGAGAAGCCCGCGTAAACTTCCATCATTTTGGAAAACAGCTTTTTTTCTTCGGCACTCAGGGAGTCCCACGGACGGACGACATCAGCAGGGTTTGCAACTCCTTCAGGCATTGGATTAAGAGGAGTAAGTTCAGTGCCTTCGGGTAGGATGCCACGTTCGATCATGCGAGGCAAAACCCATTCGCGATAGGCTTCATAACCATCGTCAAACTTACCCTTGTACTTTGCGATGTATTCTTCGGGCGCGTGGTGAGGAGCGTGATTCGCACCCGGGCAGTACCACATGTACCAAGGACGTGATGGGTTGGCTGAACTATGATCCTTAATCATGCTGATTGCCTTGTCAGCAAGGTCCTTCGAAAGGTGATACCCTTCTTCAGGAGTTCTCGGTGCCTCGACAAATCGGTTGTCTTCAATCAGGTCGGGATACCACTGGTTGGTTTCACCACCGAGGAAGCCATAGAACCGATCAAAGCCCATTCCAAGCGGCCAACGATCTCGACTTGCACCAGAAGCAACGTCGGTTTCAGGTACGTCATGGTCTTTGCCAATCCACATCGTACTATACCCGCCATCCTGAAGGATTTGACCGATAGTCGCTACCGATGGAGGAATACGACCATTTGATCCGGGGAATCCAGAGGCGGTTTCAGTAATCGCAGCCATTCCATTTTGGTGATGGTTGCGGCCGGTAAGCAGCGTTGACCTAGTCGGCGAACACAAGGCAGTCGTGTGCCAATTGCTGTAAGTCAAACCGTTAGCAGCGAGCTTGTCCAAAGTCGGCATGTTGATCCCGCCACCGAAAGCTGACCAAGCTGCTAACCCTGTATCGTCGTACAAGATAAACAAAATGTTAGGCGAACCATCCTTTGCCTTCTTCGACGAAAATGGCTTCCAGTCTGGTGTCGAATCCCGAATATCGGTCTTCATGACACCCTTAAACGTATCTTCCTGAGCTTGGGTCGTTGTGATATTTGTTCCCGCAATGGCAACCGTTGCTGCCTTATATTCGTTGGAACAGCCCGTCATGGCCATGGCCAGCGAGGCGATAAGTAGTATTAGTTTCATGTAATTTTCCCTATAGATAAAGAGCAGATGGGGGTGAAGATTCCAACAGTACGGTGGGTTACCGAACCACCGAACAATTCGTCAGAGCCCTGCATGGTTTCTGAAAATTCATTACGGTCCCCCAAATAGTTTTTGCAGAACTGGCAAGGATGTTCGGTCGCGTTGTCCAGCCTTGCTACTGTGCTTGAAGATCTGACGTAACCAAAGCCAATAAGACTGCCAGGGTCGCCCCCGCGATGAATGGGATTCGACGCCGTAAAGTGATGCTCATCAATGGGCCTCATGTCTAGTGTGTCTGGACGCAGAAAGAAGCTGTGTGGTCTAACAAACTAAGTCACGCGAACCGATAAGTCCAATGCATCAAATGCATCATTATGATACGATTTGGTTATCATGATCGAAAACCGTCAGTTACTGCACTGCCGAACACTCGCCGAACATGGCCACTTCGGGCGTGCCGCAGAATCCCTTGGTATCACTCAGCCAGCTCTGACACGAAGCGTTCAGACTCTGGAGCACACACTTGGCGTCAAGATATTCGATCGCACACCTCGACGCGTTAGTCCCACTGTATTCGGAGCGTTGCTCCTGAAGCATGGAGAGACAATTCTGAGCGAAGAAGAGGAGTTGATTCGGAATCTGCAGCTCATGCAGGGATTGGATCTTGGGGAGTTAACCGTCAGCGCGGCACTTTATCCGGCAGAAATCTCCGCTCACCGGGCGATTGGGCGGATGATTCGCACACATCCGAATATCCGATGCCGAGTGCAACTGCGTGATTGGCGAACTGCAATAGCGGACGTGCTCCAGCGTAGAGCGGACATTGCAATTGCCGAAACGAGTGAAGCTGAAGGCGAGCGGCAACTCGCGACGCAGATCGTTGGGCAGCATCCTCTTGCTTTTTTTTGCCGACCTGGGCACCCTCTAGCTGCGAAGAAAAACGTCTCAACGAACATGATCTTCTCTTATCCATGGGCGAGTACGCGAGGCCCGGCGCGGATGACGAATTACTTCCCGAAGAACTTGCGTGCTGCCGGTTGGATCGACAGCGCCACCGGAGACTTCGTTAGTGCCATTCAAGTCGATACCGCGACCACAGCGATGCAGGTCGTTCTTGAGTCGGATGCCATCAGTCCCTCACCTCCGATCCTATTCGAACGCGAAATAAAATCCGGCATCCTTGTTCAACTTAACTTCCAGAAACCGTGGCTGCGATTGAATTACGGATTCATCTTTTTGCGTGATAGAACACTCTCCCCAGCCGCCAAGGCATTCATCAATGAAGTGGAAATTCTGGAAGCCAGCTTGGCTGGCACTGAAATTTGAATGACGCTCTATCTCTGTAGGAACTTTCGCAACTCATGATTTTACGCCACATCCTTGGGGCAGGTAATGGCTACTGGAGTTCCCCAGAAAAAGTGGGCGCTCAAAAAAAGTGTGGCAGATTAGTTGCCACAAGGAGCGTAATTTATATCGAAGCCATTGAAGAGTTCAGGTGTAACGGCTGGTAAGGTTTACAATCAATAGAGCGACGATTTTCGTCGTGACGCGGTGGTGATGATCGACTCGGAAAGTTTGACGACGGCGGAGGTTGGTCGTCGATTGGGTGTGAATGCGAATCTTCTGCGGAAGTGGCGGGCGAAGTACGGAAAGAAGTCACCGATTCAGGAAGTTCAGAGCGAGCTTGAAACAGACACCCGGCGTCTTCGTGAGGAGAATCGTCGGTGGCTGATGGAACGAGAGATTAAAAAAAAAGGCGGCCGCCTTTTTCGCGAGCGAAAAGAACTGAGGTTCGAGTTCATGTTTTCAGCACGAATGTGAGTGGCCAATGTCAGTGATGTGTCGTGTGTTTTTAGTCAGCCGGTCGGGCTACGATGCGTGGCAGCGTCGCCCGGTCAGTGCTCAGGAGCAGCAGCGAACGAAAGTGATTTCGGAGCTTCA
>JBDNFN010000233.1:0-81515 GCA_041689795.1 Fuerstiella sp.
GACTTCAACAGTGTCGCCCTCACGGCTGACACGGCGTCCGTCACTGACAGCGATTCCATCGACATCGCTGCTGCAACGATCAGCAGCACACTGGCCGTGACCGCCCTGAATGCCGGCAACATTACTCAAAGCGGAGCCATCTCCGTGACCGGTGCCGCGACTTTCACGGCCGCGGACGACGATGTCACTCTGGGAGGCGCAGTTCTGACGACAGGCTTCGGCAGCCTGAACCTGGTGGCCGCCAATGCCACGATTCAGGAAGACAGCAGCAGCAATCTGTCAGGGGCAACCATCGCCAATGACCTGTCACTGACGGCTGCCGGAGACATTACAGACAGCGGCGACATCAGCGTCACAAACCTAGCCGCCTTTGACGCCGGCAGCGGCAATATCACCCTGGGCGACGCCGGAGAAAACACCGATTTTGGCAGCCTAACCTTCAACACAACGGGCACGGTCAGTATCACCGCAGATTCATCAACGCAGCTGGCCGGTATCAATACGGCGCTAAGCCTTGATCTGGATTCTGCTGGAGCCATCACCGACGCTTCCACCAGCCTGAACGTGACCAATCTAGCGGATTTCAATGGCACCGCGATCAGTATCGGCGGTTCCGGCACAGCCACCAACTTCGGCACTTTGACGGCCAACAGCCCGGGTGTCGTGAACATCAGTGAAGATTCGAACACGCAACTTGTTGTCGTCACCGGCTCCAGCGTAACTCTGACGTCGACAGGTTCCATCAACGATGCCGCTGCCGATGGCATAACTGATATCACGGCCATCACTGTTGATCTGAACGCCGCCACGGGCATCGGAAACACAGCGAGTCTGGAACTGGCCGCCGACAACATCGAGATCGCGACCACGAGCGGCAACATCAACGTCAACAACACACTGGCCGCGGCTGTCGACGTTACCCGCCTGACCACGGGTAACGGCAGCGTCACCTTCGATCAGTCCGGCGGCGGGGATGTCACATTCAGTGGCCCGGTTTCCAGTGGCAATCCGGCCAGCGGTGGAGCCATCATTCTGACGGCTGCCAATGGCCTGACCGTCAATAGCACCGTCAGCAGTGCGACGGGTTCGGGCGGAACGCTTGCTATCGGCGGAGCCACCATCAATAACACCGTAACAGTGGGCGTTGGCAGTGTGTCCATTCAGGGCGGCGAGGTTGATTTAACCATTGCGGCGGTTCTCAGCAGCAGCAGCACGATCACTCTGAATGCAGAACGAGACGTCACCATCAGCGCTGAGGTCTCTACTGGTACTGGATCGAAAATCATCGTCACGGCAGACACCAATTCCGGGACGGATCCCGGTTCCGGCCCGACCGGTGGTCATGGTGGAGTTCACATCACGGCTGCTGGTCAGTTGCGTGCAACCGGCGGGCCGTTTGATTTGGGTGGCGGCGTTACCGTTCGCGGCTCGGATGTCTTTGCCACGGCTGGCACCATTGACAGCGTACTGATCGACGCGGATGGCACGAATGCTCAGGTGCTGTCCAACGGAGCTATCATCATTGGCGATGGCGGCAATGCTCCTTCCGGCGCTGCCACCATCATCAAAGGCGTGGTCCAGAATACTCTGACACTTTCGACAGTGGAGATTTCCGCGGAAGGCAACGTGGAATTCGGCAGCTTCGGAGACGTTCTGGCCGTTGATGGGACAGTCACGATCACTGCCGACACCGAAGCCGGAAATCACGGCGGTCAGGTCATCATGGCTGATGGAGCTCAGGTCGCAACGAACACAGCCAGCATCACCGTAACGGCAGACGGCAACATTTCCATCGGACAGCTCAAAGCCGCCAACAACGTGTACGTCACTTCCACATCCGGAGCCATCATTGACGCCGGCGACGCTCATGTGGACATTATCGCCGTCAACACCGCACTAAGCGCCCTGACAGGGATCGGGGACGACGCGAATGCGCTGGAGACTGAAACGTCGACAGCAGCGTTCACAAATACGCTGGCCGCCAGCACGGATTCCGGCGACATACACATTGCCAACATCGGTTCGCTGACGGTGGGAACTGTCAACGGCCTCGACGGAGTCACCATCAGAGACGCCTCCGACATTGGCAGCGATACGCAGGATTCCGCGCTGGATAACATCACACTGTCGGCCGCAAGTCCTTTCACAGTCAACAGTGCCATCACCAATAATGACGGAGGCGGCATCAGCCTGACTTCTGTGGATGACGGAGGCAGCGACGATCACCTGATCATCAATGCGGCTTTGACGATTGTCGGAGGCGACGCTATTCAGGATGCAACGGGCAACATCGACCTGCACGCCGGTACCGACCTTGTGATCAACGCAGCTGTCGGCACCAACGCTGCGGGCAAAGTAACGGCAACTTCTGCTCACCACATTCTGCTGCAGACCGGAACCGTCAGCACCATCAACGGTGACCAGCAGCTGACCGCCACGGCGGGACAGATTAACATGACAAACGGAACCGCCGTTCAGTCGACCACCGGCGAAATCACCGCGATCGCTCGCACCAGTATTGCAGTTTCCTCCGTTACCACAGCCGGTAACGTCAATCTGACAGCCACTAGCGGCAGCATCAGTGATAACGGAAATGCAGCTATCGATATCTCTGGAGCCACTGCCACACTGAACGCAGCAACTGGCATCGGCAGCGGAAATGCTCTGGAAACCACCATCACCACGTTAAACGCCACCAACACCACGTCGGGCACCATTCAGATTACGGAAACCGACAGTCTGGCGATTGATGTGGTGAATAATGGCCTGCGAGATGTCACAATTTCGGCCGGTGGAGCCATCACCGATGCCAATGGAATCGATGTCAATGTGATTGCCGGAATCTTCACGGTGGATGCTGCAGGTGGCATCGATCTGGACACCACCATCACCAGTCTGGACGCCAGCACTTTGGCTGCGGGTGATATAGACATCAACGAAACCAACGCGATTACCCTGACGGACGTCGACACGGCGAGCGGTTCCATCACCGTCATCGCGGGCGGCACCATCAGGGCCACCGATGTCAATTCCTCAGCCACAGACAACGACCTCAACGATATCGCACTGACGGCTTCAATCGGAGACATCCTTGTCGACCTGATCAACGCTGGCAGCAGTAACGATGTCAGTCTGGATGCGGCCGGGGCGATTTCAGAATTCGGTTCAGACAGTCCTGTCGACATTGTCGCGGGCGACGCAGAAATGAACGCTGCCACCGGCATCGGCAATGGGGACGCCCTGGAAACGACCATCACCAACCTGGCATTCAGCAACAGCGCATCCGGCGACGTGCAGATCACAAATTCGCAAGGCCTGATGATCGCCGCCGTTGGCTTGCTGACAGCATCGGCAAACCTGACCGGCAACGTCGATTTGTGCCTGACCACTGGCGACCTTGCCATCAACACGGCTGTGTCCGCCACCGGCAACACCATTCGCCTGCAGACGAATTCCGGCAAAGTGATTCAGGCTGCAACGGGCGTCATCAGTGCAGATAATCTGGGTGTGCGAGCCACCGGCGATATTCAACTGGCCGCAGCAACGGCTCGCAACAACATCGACAGCGTGTTTGCGGCCGCATCGACGACCAGTGGAGTGATCGAATTCGCAGACAACGGCGGGTTTACTGTGGGCACCTTCACTGCGGGAAGCTGTTTTGTAGCAACTGCCGGAGTCGCCACCACCGAAGGCAGCGTCGAACTAACATCAGATAACGGAACGCTCACAAACACCAACAACATCACCGCCGGAGGCAGTCACAATGTGACTCTGACAACCACAACATCCGGCGATGTAATTCTGACAGGCACCACCACCGCCGTTGGCAACACGGTGACCATCAACAGCGTTGAAAGCATCAACGGAACCGGCCTTGTGACCGCCAGTATCGTCGACCTGGACGCAGTGACAGGTATCGGCACAACTCCTCCGGATGCGATCAACCTGGCAGCGACCAGTATTTCGGCTGTCAGCATCAGCGGCGACATTGATCTGAACAACGCTCAAATCTCCGCTACGGCCGTCAGCAGCCTGACAACCGGAACCGGCTCGATTATGTTTGATCAGTCGGGCGGCGGAGCTGTCGCGTTTAACACCGTCACCACCTTAGAGGGCACGATCGATCTGTTAAACACGGGCAACGATTTGACCGTCATCTCTACAGTGACAGCCGGAGGCAGCGGCAATCTGGATCTGACAACATTGACCAGTGGCAACGTGATTCTGACCGGTTTCGTTACAGCCGCTGCCAACACAATCACGATTGACAGTGCCGATCAAATCATCGGTGACTCACCAGATAGCGCCGCAGATCTGATGGCGGCCACGGCCAGTCTGACCGCCGTCAACGGCATTGGAACCGGCAGCGGTGGTGCCATTGAAACTACGATCAGCAATCTTTCGTTCAGCAACTCGACGTCCGGCGACGTGAATGTCAGCAACAGCCTGGCGTTGACTCTGGCCAGCGCCTCGAACACACCCGGCAACATCGAACTGTGCCTTGCCGCGGGCGACCTGGTCATCTCCGACACGCTGACCGCCGGAACAAACATCATTCGTCTGCAGGCCGATGCGGGCAGCGTTGTAGAAACAATCAGCGGCACGATCACTGCCAGCCAGCTGGGTGTACGAGCCTTCAACAGTGTGATTCTGGCAACGGCCACCAACAACGTCGACACCTTCGCCGCGGCTGCCGTCACAGGCAGCATTCTGTTTAATGAGGCCGACGGATTTGTGGTTGGCACTGTGACGGACGGCGACTGCTTTGCTGAAGTCATCGGAGCCACCACGCCCGGCAGCGGAACAATCACTCTGCATGCTTTGATGGGGCCACTAACGGTTGGCAACGTCGTGACGTCCAACAGCGGCAACATCGACATTGATGCCGACAACGGCACCGTCGATATCAACGCGGTGATCAGTTCCACTTCCGGCAGTATCGACATCACTGGTGACGATGTCACTCAGGACGCCAGCATCACCACCACAAACGCCGGAACGATCAACGTCACGGCTGACAGCGGCAGTATCAGCATGACCAGCGGAACATCGGCTGCCGCGGCCAGCGGAGCCATCACGTACGACGCCACTGCCAATGTGGCCGTCAGTATTCTGAACAGCACCAGCGGTCACATCACCGTGACGGCCACCGGTGGAGCCATCACCGACGTTCTGGTCGGAGAAGCCGCGAATCTGATCACCACAGGCCTTGCATCCCTGACAGCAGACACCGGTATTGGTTCGCCTGACGACATCGACACAACCATCGGCAGCCTGCAAGCTTCTACCACGACTTCGGGCCACGTCAACATTCAGGAAACCGACGGCCTGCTAATCACCAACAGTGGAATTCAGACCGCCGACAATGGCAGCATCAGCGTTGACGTGGATGCGGGCAATCTAACGGTCAGTGCGGCGATCGCAGCCAACGGTTCCGGCAGCGTGACACTCAACGCAGACAGCGGAATTCTGGAAACCAACGCGGCCATCACAACAGGCATCGGGGTCATCGATCTGACAGCCGACAGTGTTGATCAACATGCGAACATGACCACCGGCGGCACCGGCACAATTAACGTTACCGCCGACAATGGCGGCATCTCAATGGACGATGGCACCACGTCGTCGTCGAATACCGGCGCGATCACCTATAGCGCAACCACCAACGTGTCTCTCAGCGAACTCAACAGTGCCGCTGGCCCCGTTAATGTAACGGCGACTGCGGGCAACATCACCGACAATCGTGCGGGCGAAGGTGCCGGCAGCGAAAATATTCTTGGCACAACGGCGACGCTGACGGCGGGGGGTAACATCGGCGGCCCGAACAACATCGACACCGCGGTCGACACGCTCGATGCCAGCAGCACGACAGCGGGCAGCATTGACATCGCGGAAACGGACGCCATTAATCTAGCGGATATCGACACCGCCAACGGGCCGATCACGGTTATTGCGGGAGGTCAGATTACGGCCACCGATGTTGTCTCCACAGCCGATTCTGACGCCAACGACATCAGTCTGACCAGTACCGGCGGCGGGATTGAAGTTGTTTCTATCATCGCTGGAACCGGCGGCGCGGCGGACGTGATTCTGGACGCTCAAAATGGCGACATTTCCAACAGCGGAGCCAACCCCGATGTTATCGCCGACGACGTGAATGCCACGGCCAGCGGAAGTGTTACTCTGGACACAGCAGTCAATTCTGTCACCGCGGCTTCAACGACGTCGGGCAATATCACGCTGATGGAAACCGACGCAGTCACTCTGACAAGCGTCACCACGGCCGACGGAGCCATCGTCGTGACGGCGGGCGCTGGAATCGTGGCGACCAGCGTCAGTGCAAACGGCGGAATCGGTGATAGTGTTTTATTAACGGCTTCGACCGGCGACATCATGGCGACCAACGTCACTGCAGCCGATTCCGTTACTCTTGACGCGGTGGCTGGCAGCATGATCGCCACCAGTGTGACGGCCGAGACCGGAAACGTCGATATCGACGCACAGAGTGATGTCACCGCGACAGATGTCACGGCCACTGTTGGCAACATCAACATCACTGCTGACACCGGGGATGTGCTGGTCGACACAATTTCTGCTACTGGAACCAATCCGACGGTCACCATCGAAGCAACAGTCGGCCGCGTGCTTGATTCCAACGACGACGCAGCGGTGAACATCAGCGCGTCGAGCGGCAGCGTCATCATTATCGCCGGAACCGACATCGGCGAAGCAGGTACGGATGTGCTGAAGAACGTGGCATCCGATCCGCTGGAGATCGATTCTGCTGTGATGAATCTGACAGCCACAGGCATTATCGCCGTCCATCAGACCACATCCACCGCAGTAAATACTTTGAACGCCGGCACTGGCGCGATCTTCCTGAGCAGCGATGCTGACATCGACCTTTCGGCCTCAGCGCCCACGGCGACCAATCTGGCTTTGTTGACGCCAACAGGCACAGTGACTCTGCCTGCGACAATCGGCGGCGTGCCCGGCGACCTTCGGATTGAAGCCAACGACATCGCGGCCGTCGGAGGCACCATCGACCTGAACGCGACTCGCATTCTGTTCAAGTCCGGGATGTCTGAAGAAATTAGCATCACCGCCGACGAATTCGACGGACAGACAACCAATGCTGCGAACGGTGATCTCACTGTCAATGTCGATTCCAACACCACACTCACGGATCTCGACTGCGACGAATTCGCTCTCGATGTGAACAGCAATGCCGCGGTCATCAACGCCACGGCAGCCATCATCGATCAGGCAGACCAGACGGCGCAGCCGATGTTTGATTCAAAGATTCGCAGCGGCAACCTCGTGCTAAACGGAACCGGTACGTATCAACTGGCCAATCCGCTGAACGATACCGACATATTGGCGGGCGACAATTCCGGCACCATCACCTACGGCGACATAGACGACGTCACGATTGATTCCGTCATAACGCCAGCCAACGGCACCATCACGGGACTCAGCAGCGACGACAACAACATCCTGCTGAACATCGGCACAACTTTAACAATCAATCAGCAACTGAACGCCGGCACCGGCGACGAACGTATTCAAGCTCACGGAACCATCAGCCAAAACAGCACGGGCAGTATTACGGCCGACAAACTCGGCATTCATCAGCTGGCGGCAACTGGCGAAGTTCGTCTGGCGGCCGCGAACGACGTCAACATTCTGGCGATTTCCAATGCCGCAAACGGTGCTGCGATTACGTTTTCTGACGTTGACGATCTGACGATTGGGGCCATCGCAGCAACCACAGTGCGAAACGCCACGTTTGCCGCAATTTCCGGAATCGTCTCAAACGCGGGCGATATACTGCTGGATGCCGGAGACACCCTGTCGCTGACGCAGCAGGTTCACGCTGGCACAGCCGATGCACGACTCATCGCGGATGACAATATTACTCAAACTGCCTCTGGAATCATCACGGCAAATAAACTGGGAGTGCGGCAGGAAGGCCTTTCGGGCAACATAATTCTGGATGACGCCAACAGCATTCAGCACGTCGCCATTAACAATCATGCGGTCGCAGGAACGTTTGTTCTGAATAATGTTAACAACCTGATTATCGGCACCGTATCAGGCCAGAACATTGGCAACGTCAGTTTCGCCAGCACAGACGGTATTGCCACAACCGACGCAGACATCCTGCTGAATGTGGATGGATCTGTCGGAATCAACCAGCAATTGAAAGCCGGAACCAGCGACATTCGCCTGCTTTCAAATGGAACCGTGACTCAGAATTCTGCTGGTATCATCACGGCTAAAGAACTGGGAATTCGTCAGCAGGCTGCCGCTGGTGATGTATCTCTTGGAGCCGCCTTCAACGACGTCGACATCATCGCGGTCAGCAACGTGGCTGTTGGTGGAAATATCATATTTTTTGATGCCGACAATCTGACGGTTGATGAAATATCAACTCAGGCAATCGGCAATCTCACCTTCGCCACCGCCAGCGGCATCAACGCAAATGCAGGCGACATCAACGTCACGTCGGAAGGCGACCTGCTGGTTAACCGCGACATTAACGCGGCTCATAACACGACGACAGAAAGCACGAAAGAATCGATCACACTGATCAGTCGCGGTGGCGATTTCAGTCTCGCGGACAACATGGTAATTTCCTCAGACGAAAACCCGGCTCCTGGTATATTCGACGACATCACCGGCGATCAGGTGACGATCATCGCTGGTTCTTCCGGCACAAACGGAACCGTGAGTCTTGGCGATAACACGGAAGTTCGTACAGACGGCGGAGTCGCTCGACAGATTGCGCCTCGCCCAACAGCGTTCGCTTTTGCTCCGACCACTGGCGTGGAAAACGCTTTCGTCACACTGACAGACGCCGCAAACATGCGTAGCAGTCTGACATTTGTGAACGGTGGTTTTCTGGGCACCATCGAACTGGTATTCGGAGTCGCCGGTGAAGAAAATCTGCAGGTGTTTGTCGACTGGGGAGTTGTCTCGCAAACCAGTCTGACAGCCTCCGGTCCGGCTGGTAATGCCACAGAAGTTACAGGGGTGACTGACACTTATGAATTTGGTATTTCGGACGCGAATAAGACAATTTTCTATATTGATGAAGGTGGAGCCAATTATCTACTGCCGCATATCTACGCGGTTACCGATCTGGCAACGACTGCAAACGACCGCAACGGACGACAGGACAATTCAGGTATCATTGGCGTACGCTTTAGCGTGGCTCAACATGCTTCGATCAACATCTGGGGCAACGCGGCGACCGATGCCGGTACCGGAACCGTCGAAACGCCTCCTGGCTTTACATCGTCAGCTCCTGTAGCACCAATAACAGATGCGATGGGATCAGCGATTGTTCTGCAGAATGCGGGCCTGGCTCTATTGAGTTCCACTGATGCGAACCCACTGAATGAATTCAACCAACAGGCTGCTCAGCTTCCCCTTGGCAACATCACGGCGACTCCCACGGGCCGACCGGAAGGCCAGGCGGAATGGGAATTTGTCGCCGGCCCGGCGCCCGGCATGGCTCCATTTGTCGCCACACCGCGGCCAGCCCACGATTTGCCTTTTGTTGAAGCTCCGCTGCATTTGCCGACAATTTCCAGTATCGCATCCGATATCAATTTCGGATCCGCCGCAGCCGGTGACGCAGCGATTGGTACGGAAGTTTATCTGCAGATTCGTCGACACTTTGACCTGGATTCCGAAGCAAAACTGGTAATCGATCGCATCGAAGTCTTAGGCGACTCGTTCATATCCAGCCGAAAAGCGTTTGAAGATTACATTCTGGACACCCCGAAGTTGCAGGACGGATCCGGTTACGAAGTCTGGCTGATCACTGTAACCAGCGGGCAGCAGGTTGAACGTCCGATTGTGAAATTCGAGATCACAGGAGGACGTCCGGGACCAGCCACTGAACAGCTTCCGGAAGTTTTTGAACCGTACGAACTAAAAGACCTGGAATTTAAACAGCCGGACGAAAACGGCAATGAAGTTCCAGTGGAACCCAGCGACACGTCGGCCATCTACCCAATCGAAGACGCCGGTATTATCACATCAAGTAGCAACGCGGATTCTCAAACCCTGCCGCTTATGCCGACTCAGAAGGATTCGTCAGCCGCAGAATCACCGACCGCCCCCACCCGGTTGACAGATGGTGATCCGGAAATGGACGATACCAATAACGATTCACTGTCGGGTTTGGAAAATCAAGGCGACAGTGGCGATCACAATCTCAGAAGTGAAATCGGGGTCGGCGTCGCAGCGGCTTTGTTTGCACCGATTATAGGACTCACCACATCCGCCCGATGGAAACGACGTCAACAGCAAAGCGAACACAGCCTGACACCCTCCGCTCGCATCATTAGACGCATGCAGCGCGGTACTCAGGCAAATTCCGAACACAGTGACATTTAGCGAATTTACTGCATCGCAGCAGATTCAGATCAGCAATTACGGTGATAGCTATGACCGACAATAAAGGTCGCGACAATCAGACTCCGCAAAATCGTGACGACAGTGATGCAAAGTCCAATCCATGGACTCCTGAGCCCGAACCAGACATGGGTTTTGCAGGCGATCCAATTTCGACGCCGCTATCGAACAAACTTGCGCGCAGAAAAGACCGTCAGAATGGCGAGCCTAAAACAAACTTTATTCCAGCTAACCTCAGTGGCAACGTCGAACCGCAGATCAATACGTCCAATTCACCGACAGATTCAACGTCAATTAGCGATTCGTCGTCTTTGCACCAACAGAAGACTTTCGTGCCCGATTACGCTGGCAATCAGGCCGACCTGAACGATATGACCGAACCGACGCCGCCCGGCAACACGAGCGAAGATGTCAAAACTTCGTTCGACGTAAACAAAACCTGGGTGCCGAATAGAACGCCTATTCAGAGCCAAACGCACCAGACAACTGAACCGGCCGAAACAGCCAACGCTGCCGGCCGGGAAGATGAATCTCCGGACGTAAACAAAACCTGGGTGCCGTCAGCAACGCCAACGGTCAGTGGATTCAAACTGCCGGATCAACAGCCCGGAATTACGAATAGCGCCGACGAAAATGGATCACCCGACTTAAACAAAACCTGGGTGCCGTCAGCGACGCCCACTCATCATGACTTTAGCTTTGCAGCCGAAGCGGTTGCAACCGGAGCAAAACTCGCACAATCGAAAGAGGCGGACGAAATCGATCCTGACAAAACTTTGCAGTCCTCCCCCCCCCCCGCATTCGACGGTGCCGACGACAGTCAGATACCAGAAAACCAACAACCCTCCAAGGTGTTTGAACAGACAGCCATTATCGATCATCGACAGGTCGATCTTAATGAAGACGACGCTGGAAAAGTCTTTACAGGCAACGTGACGGTCATTTTGAATCGTGATGAATCTGGCTCAAAAAAGCCCTCTTCCGACGACGCTGCGTCCGACACCGTGGTTTCAAACGCCCCCCCAGGATTTGAAACGACACAGGTATTCACGCAGTCGATGGGCATGCGCGGACTCACCGAAGATGAGTACAAAGAATGGCAGGATGAGGTCGCCGAAAAATCGGCATCTGACACCGCGGTTTTCGATCACGTGTCGACCGAAACAACCGGTTCATCACCAGGCCGACGGACGCAGATCTGGAGCAAACAATCCGGAAGCGGACTCAATGACAATTTAACAATTCGCCACCGTCCGGTCGCTGGCAGTGATCAGTTCCGAAAAAGCAATCTGAACGACGAGAAGCCCGACTACCACATTATTGAAAAGCTGGCAGAAGGCGGAATGGGCGCGATCTACATCGCCACCCAAACATCGCTTGATCGCGAACTGGCGATCAAGACGTTGAAGCCGATGAACGACGGCGAAAAGAAGACGTACATTTCACAGGGCCGCCTGAGCCAGGTGGAAAATCAGCGTCGTGAAATGTTTCTTTCAGAAGCATTGGTCACAGCAAACCTGGTGCATCCGCACATCATTCCGATCCACGACCTGTGCCAGACAAATGATGGGTTTCCGTTTTATTCGATGAAGCGAGTCCACGGAACTCCGTGGAACGAACTCATTGGCGACATGCCGCTGGACGAGAATCTTGAAGTTTTACATAAGGTCTGCGATGCGATGGCATACGCACACCACAACGGAGTCGTCAATCGCGACTTAAAACCTGAAAACATCATGCTGGGTGAATTCGGAGAAGTACTGGTACTCGACTGGGGCCTGGCGGTGCCAGCCACGGTCGCTGACAAAAATCGGTTTGCGTCACCATCTGCATCGTTTGGCGCAGGGACACCAGCCTACATGGCTCCGGAATTATGGACCGGACCACCAGAAGCCATTGGTTCGTGGAGCGACATTTATCTGCTGGGCGCCATTCTGTTTGAAGCCATCACAGGTACTTCGCCGCACACGTTTCCTGAACCGGATTCCAAGTCCGGGCACAGTGGACTGTGGATGATTATCGACAGTGTTGTCCGCGGAAACGAAATTCGCAGGACGGAACACAAGGGAGAGCTGATGGACATCGCCATGAAGGCGATGTCCACCTTGCCGAAAGAACGGCACAGAAACGTGCTGGAATTTCAGGAAGCCATCAAGAACTTCCAAAAGCATGATGAAAGCCGACGTCTGGCAGAACGCGCCGACGAAACTTTGCAGCTTGCCAAATTCGACGGAAAAAGACGGGGTTACCAAAACTATCAGACCGCCGCAGCTTTGTTCGAACAGGCCTTTGTTGCCTGGCCAGACAACAAAGCCGCTGCAATTGGCCTGCGAGAAACTCGGTTGGCCTATGCCGGACTTGCTCATGTCAAAGGCGACTATGATCTTGGGCTACAAATCGCTGAACAGGAAAGAGGCAAGGAATTCACCGTGCTTCGCGCCAGGTTGGCGAAGTCCAGACGTATTCGGAACGGACTGAAATATGCCATGGGAACGGCGATGTGCCTGATTGCGATTGTCGGCACGATTTCGTTTGTGCAGGCGATGCAGATTAAGAAGCAGAACAAAGAAATCACCAGAATTTACGGAGAGAAAGAAAGCCTGGAAGGAGAAAAAAATGACATTGCCAAAGAAAAGTCGGTTCTCGAAGGCGAACGAAAAACTTTGCTGGCTGAAAAAGACACGCTCAATAACGACAAGGAACTTCTGACTGATCAGAAAGAAACTCTGGTTGCCGAGAAAGACAGACTGGAGTCACTGAGAGACGGACTGGAGAAAGAAGTTTTAAAGGTTGAAAAGGAAAAGCAGGACATTCAAATTGAAGTGGCTGGGCTCACCGAGCAAAAAGCGCGAGCGAAAGTTGAACTCAAGAACGCCTTTATCGCCAGCCTGATTCGTAGCGCAGATTATCCTGCGGCACTGCTGCGAGTTGAAGAACTTCTTAACGATAAAACGGCGTTGGCCGACCTGCCGGAAGAAGAACGCGAAGTCCGAATTCAGGAACTAAAGGCACGCAAGGATCAGCTTGAAAAACGCACCTCGCGAACCGAAGTTCCGGTACAGACGCAAGTCATCAGCCCAACCGGACGAACGGTTATCTGGGGCGATAGCGATGGACAATTGATAGCATGGAAGACAGAAGCCGGACAGGACAGACTTCCCGAAACGCCACTCGACCGACTACAGGCCGAGACGGCCGTGTCCCATGTCGTTATCAGTCAGAATGAAGAATTGGTGGTTGCAGCAGCCGGTAGGCTGCTGTACGTATGGGAACCCGAAGATCAGCAGCACGAAATCCTTCAGGGACACGAATCCGCTATCACGGCGATTGCTTTGACCGGGAAGATGCTGCTTTCCGCTGATGCCAGTGGAACGATCAAAGGATGGAACGTGCAAACAAAGCTGCCTCTGTGGTCGATTCGCACCAGTTCCAGCATCCGCAGTCTTGCCGTCATGCCAAAGGCTGGAATCTTTCTGTATGCCGGATCACGCGGCGGCGAATCGTCCGACGTTATGGCGTACCCGTTGCCATCCGAAAATGTTCCGACGGCACGCCTGAAACAACCGGGCCAGTTGCGATTTCCTCGAAGTCGTAACGATCCACCCTACAGACTTTCCGTATCTCCGGACGAACAGATCCTGCTGATCAGCAACAGCCGTAACGGAGACCTGATGTCCTTGCCGCGGATACCGGGTGACCCGCCACTCTCAGACGATGGATTTCCACCCGATTGGTTTCCATTCGAGCACGCTGCTGATCTGCTGATAAACGGTTTTGAGGGGTGGGTTTCCAGTGAACACCAACGCCCAATTAACGACATCGAATTTTCAGCAGATGGACGCAGTGTTGTCACCGCCTCAGATGATCGCACAATTGGAATATGGCAAGTCAAAAGCAGCGAACTCAAGAGCAGCACTGCAGAAATTCTTTCGTTCAAATTCCGGATGCTGGGACACGGAGCAAAAGTGAACGCCGCTGGATTTCTTGATCGTGCCGGCACCAGGGTCCTTTCGGCAAGTGCCGACCGTTTCTGTCGATTCTGGGATGTCAGCAAATACCAGGAAGAACGTGAAGCGATCGAATCGGAATTCGACATCGAAAAAACTGAAGTGCCCGTTCAACGCGATGCGGCAGTCACCTTCCATTCACGCTATATCCTTACCGCCAGCAAACAGCCTGCTGGACGGCAGCCATTTACGCAGCTGTCCAGTGACGGTGACTACGTTGTGGTGAATGCAAACGCGGCAGTACAGCGAGGAGCGTTGACGGCAGTTTCCATCAGCGATGACGGTTCGCGCATTGTTACGGGAGCATCTGACGGGACGGCCGTCATCTGGAACGCCAACAACGGACAGGCAGTGGCAGGCGGATCTGCGCGAGCTCGCTTCGCAGTCGAGAGTGGATCCTTTGAAGAAGGTCATGACTTCAACGTTGCCCGGCTGCGATTTCTGCCGCCAGCTGGGAAAGTCTTAATTACAACAGGATTCGATGGTAATCTGTGCCTGTGGAACGCCGACCTGAGTAAATCCGGTGCTGGCGCGCAGGAGGTGCGACTTCCGGGGCTGGGACTTGTTAACGCGATTGCCACATCATCAGATGGCGTTTTTCTGGCCGCATCGATGTCCGCTGGTGAGCTCGGGAAAAAGGGCGTCACAAAAATCTGGAAGACTCAGGACATCCTGCAGGTCTCGCCCCCCGATGCCGTCGTCACCTTAGACGGATATCACGACAGCGAAGTCAGTTCAATCGCTTTCAGTTCCGATGGTAGTTTGCTTGCGACCGGAGCACGCGATGGACGTGTTGCCGTCTGGATGCTAAACGGTGGAACCTTTCTGACGGGCGGACAGTTACATGCAAAAAACACGATCGTCAGCCATCTGGAATGGCTGCCCAATGGAGACCTCGTTACGGCTGGCTTCGATGGCCGATTGCAGCTGCTGCATCCGGAAGTTTCCAAAAAACGACTTAACGTTGTCACGCGATTTCAGCACGAAAAAATCCCACTGGAACGGCTCACCTTTTCGCCCGACCGCAGTCAGTTTGTAACCATCAGCATCCGTACTGAAAAGGTCACCAAAACGACTTCTCAGGAATTGCAGTTGTGGTCAATCGAATCGGCCAAACCACAAAGAAGAATCTTCCCGGCGATTGTCGGCCAGAAATCCACGAATCGTATTTCGGCCATCAATTGGTCAGATGATGGCAACCGCATGGCCGCCGCGGTCGACGGTAACCTGCAGGTTTTTCGCACGTCTGACTGGAAAATCGAGAAGGTTCTGGACGCGCCGGGACTGGGGATTTCCGACGCCGTGTTCGCTCCACAGGCGGCGGATGCCTCCGCTACCAACAGTGGCGACGAAGCACAAATATTCCCGGACATCATTGCCACATTTGACGGAACGGCCGCCCACCTGTGGGATCTTAACAACAATTCGCATCTGGCCGACTTTCGGCCCCTGTTTGCCGTGAAGTCGACTGCCTTGTCATCCAATACAGAAAACCCGTTGCTGCTGACGGGTGATCGAGCGATCCGCATCTTCGACGCCAGCGAGAACAGCGATCACTTCGGCCAGACACTTTCGAAAATCAGCGAGCCTCATAAAGGTGTTGTGACGACCCTCTGTTTTGCACAACAGAAAGGTGCCAACCGTTTTGTCAGTGGTGGAGCTGACGGTTCCGCCGTACTGTGGGAATGGAATCCAGACAGCAAAACAGCCAGTAAGATTCGTTGGTTACAGACGGCTGGCCCCGCCGTTGCTGAGGCATCATGGGCTCCCAATGGAAAGTCCGTTCTGCTAACAAACCGAGATGGAGGATTTATTGTCGTTGACACCGAGAATCCACAGACGCCTCTTGTGGATTTTAAACTTAAAACAGCGGACAACATCAAACTCAATACGGGCTGTTTTTCATATGATGGTTGCTATGTCGCAGTAGCTGGACAGATGATCGACACTGGAAGCAGCGTCGGCTGGGTGTACGACCTGACTTCAATTAACGAGCCACGACTTCACGCCACCATCACGGGACACGAAGCGGGCGGCATTCGCGGTCTGGCATTCCTGCCCAACACGCCCTATCTGGTAACGGGTGGCACTGACGGAGCCGCCATTATCTGGAACTGGCAACCCGAAAGATCCAGCGAAGCAACACTTGCGGCCTATGAAGCATTTCAGTTACTGGCAGACGGCGAAACGGTCGCTCATAAGGCGACCATCAGTTCCGTTGCAGTATCAGTCAACGGCTCGATCGCCACCGCCAGCGAAGACGGAACAGCGATCATCTGGCGTAATCCATTTCAGTAAGTTCGGTCGATGCGACATCGGCGCGGAACAAGCGACGGTCGTATCGAAGTTACGATGACAGCCTCCCCGGACTGCTATTAGAAAGAAGCGGGGCCTCATAGGTCGGCGCTATGGTGTGGAGTACACGCTGGAACTGCGTTTGCGCCTCTGACTTTCAGCCTGACTGCCATCGCACTGATTGCAGGTTGTGTCACAACAGCGACACGTTCAGGATGACGACATTCAGCACATCCCACACTGTAAGCTACTTCTAATAAAGGAGTTACAACCACACTGACCGTTATGGCACAGAATTGGCTCTGGTACAAAGTCCATCAGGCCCGCAGGAATCGCACCGACGTGATTGACGGGCGTCTGATTACTTCCCCAAGTTATCCCCCCCCGGAACAGGAACGTGAACCATGACGATTCAAAAAACACTGCTGTTCAGCATAGCCAGTCTTCTCATCGCGTCATCGGCCAATGCTCAGCACTCATGCCGAAGTATTGTTGTACGTCCATCGCATCATCATCACGGACACGTTTCACCCATCGTGATTGGCCACAGACCAGCTCACGTGATTCCGTACATTTCCGCTCATTTCACACACACTTCCTATTCACCAAACGGCTATCAAACGGCCAGCCTTGCCCCGCACTCACCGCAAGTTGCATTTGGAGCGTACTCGCACGTTGACGAACTGGCATCGCGTTTGGAAGTGCTAATGAACGAAATCTGTCTGGACATCTACTACAACTACTCGCACAACCCCGGCTTCACAGAAACGTATTCAGAAGCATACAGCCTGTACCAGACGGCTCGCTACATTCACGCTTCTGAACACCACTATGACCGCAGCACGATTCGACAGCAGATTGGTGGTGCCGACGCGTTGTTCCATCACATTCAGCAGGATGTTCAAGGCTGGTCGCGAGCACCAAATCGACAGATTGGAACACTTGGGATTATGACGAAAATGGAAATGACAGAAGAAACGATTCATCACCTGATGGAAGACCTTGGAATCGCCGCAACGCCTGGCCTGGAAGAACCGCCCGTACCTGGCAACTTTGGCAGTCCTCAAACATTCAGCACTCCGCCAGCTCCTCCAATTCTACCGTAGCTCTGCGACAATCCTGCAATTCAAAAACTGAACGCCCGGCCTTCGCAATGCAAAGGATCGGGCTTTTTGCATTTATAGAATCTGGTTCGACACGAGAAACAGATGTCATGCAAACGCTCGTTACGCAATGCCCAATCGTGCTGCCGAACCTCAATCTCTACCTTGTGTGCATCACAAAACAGACAACACACATGCAGCGAAATGCATTCAACTACCTGGCGGCTTGAACGCAGCGACGGGACTTGCGATCATCTGCCGGTTAAATCAACAACTTTTCATCTCGCCACTAACCGACGACAAGTAGTTATTCGATGAATATATCCAGAAGCCTGTTGTGCCTGTCTGCCATCTTTGGAATCACAACTGTCGCGCCAGCTTCCGCAGCGTTGCCGGAAAACGGCAGTATCACCATCCCCGGCAACGTGGTGAGCGGGGCGGCGGACCGGCCGAATATTGTCTGGCTCAGCTGCGAAGATATCAGTTCGCATTTGGGATGCTACGGCGACCCCAACGCCACAACGCCCAATCTTGATGCATTCGCCCAGCAGGGCGTCAGATACACGCAGGCATTCACGTGCCACGGCGTTTGCGCTCCCTGCCGAACGGGAATCATTACCGGCATGTATCCGATGGCAATTGGGGCCAACCACATGAGATCCAAAGTCACACTACCAGATCACATCAAGTGCTTCCCTTACTATCTGAAGCAGTCCGGATATTACTGCACCAACAATTCAAAGACCGACTACAATTTCCACTGGAAGCAAAATGAGGTCTGGAACGAATCATCCAACAAAGCCCACTGGAAGAATCGTCCGCAAAAGGATCAGCCGTTTTTTGCCGTGTTCAACATGACAATGACTCATGAAAGCAAAATCTGGCCGCAAGGCTGGAAGCAGGTTGTGAAGGACGTCCCCCAAGAAAAACTGCACGATCCCGATAAGATAAGTGTTCCCAGGCTGTATCCCGATACTCCGGAAGTTCGAGCCGCACATGCCCGACTGCTGGATATCATCATGGTGATGGACACAAAGGTCGGTGAATACCTCAAGGAGATTGAAGACGCCGGTCTGGCAGACAACACGATTGTGATTTACTGGTCCGACCACGGAAACGGTTTTCCTCGTGCCAAACGCTGGATTTACGACAGCGGAACCCTGGTGCCAATGATCGCCCGTGTGCCCGAACACCTGCGAACAGACGGCCAGGCCGCTGCCGGCAGTGTCAGTGATCAACTGATTAATCTTATCGATCTTGGTCCTACCGTGCTAAACCTCGCCAGCATCGAAGTACCGCAGCATATGGACGGACAGCCGTTTCTTGGCAGCAATCTTCCGGAACCTCGCGAGTACATCCATGGTGCTCGCGACCGTATCGACGAACGTTTCGACATGGTCCGGTCTGTGCGTGACAAACAGTTCCGTTACCTTCGAAATCTGAATTCATGGTGGCCTGCTTTACAGCACATCGAATACGCTGAAACCAGTATGGTCCGCAAAGAAATGCGTCGTTTGAAAGCAGATGGGGCACTGCATGCCGAATCCGCCCAGTTCCTAAACGATACGCGGCCCACGGAAGAACTGTATGACTTAAAGGCTGATCCGTGGGAGCTAAACAATCTGGCCGCCGAACCTGGACTTACCGACACACTAAACCGCCTTCGTGACGAATGTGACCGTTGGCAGTTGGATGTTCGAGACGCCCATTTGATTCCGGAAGCTATTCTTAATGAAGAAGAACAAATAGTCGGTAATCGCTGGCAGATTCTGCACAACGGCAATGATGGGCTGAATCGCACGCAGCAGTTATTGAGTCTGGCAAAGGTTGCCGGACAGCCTCGGCCTACGGATGCAGCCATGCTGCTGAGGTCTATTGCCAGCAAAGACGCTGCAGAAAGATGGTGGGCCGTGACGGGACTCGGCAATCTGACCACCGCAGATGCCGCAATCAAACAAACCATCAAAGCTGCGACAGACGATATGTCAACATCCGTGCGCATAGCAGCGGCCAGAGCACTGCACAAAACGGGAAGCAGCCATCATGCCATCGCTGTGCTGAGTGCAGCATTGGATGACCCCAGTGAATTTGTCCAGCATGCTGCGTTAATTGAGCTGGATGAAATGGGTGCCGAGGCTGCTCCGGTGATTGCAAAAATTAAGTCACATTCCAACGGCAAAGGCTACGCTGGAAACGTCGCTCGGCACGCACTCAAGCTGCTTTCGAACTAACAATGTTACCAAAATAAAATGCATCCTGCCTGATGGATCATCCTGCCTGAGAGTCATTGAACATTGTTCCGTCGGTACGATATTTTATTAAACGACGCCTCTTTGTCTGCCTTACACGAAACGGCGATAGATAACGCAGTCTTTCGAAGGGTTCGGATGAAACAGCAGGAATCAGCACAGCCGACTGAGTGCTTACAAGCCACTGCTCGGGGTCTTTCGCCGCTTCCTGTGGCTATGCCGCACCTTGTAGCTATTCTGGGAACAGCCCTGACTTTAGGAATGATGGGGCAGGTGACGTGGTGTAAATGCGGCAACTGGTCACTGTGTTCATGGGACATCTGGTCGTCTCATAATTCCCAGCACGGAATTGCCCCCTACTTTTTTACTCATATCCCGCACTGAACGATTCTGTACTCCATCATACACTGGCTCTGGAAGTCAGCCACGATTACTCGCCGTTTTCTGGCGGCGACATTACTGGAATCAGCATGGGAGATTCTTGAAAACTCACCGCTCATCATCAATCGCGATCGTGAAGCCACGATATCAATGGACTACTTTGGTGAATCGGTTGTTACTTCCGTGTGCGACATCGCGGCCTGCCTTATCGGTTTTTAGCTGGCATACCTCATGAAGCCCTGGCAGACTCTGGTGCTGTTGGTTGGCACCGAATTGATCCTGCTAATGACCTTCGAGACTGCCTGACACTGAACGTGCTGATGCTGCTGTACCCCTTGGAATCCGTCAAACACTGGCAACTGCAGTTGGTTAGTTAACCCGGGTCAATCGAACGAACCAACAGCAGATATCTGCGGCAGCAGCGATATCAGGGCCTGCTGCGGCACAAGGCGTGTTCAACGCTTTCATAAACGTCCCATCGTACCTGACGATGTTTCGGTTCCAGCAGCAGTAATCTGGAAAGCGTTTTTTTGATGGAAGGCGATACTCCGCCAAGACTGGCGTGACCACCTTTCCGGATGGCTTCTTTTGTCAGACCAATCAAGACACCAACAGTTACCGAATCCAGCATCGCACATTGAGAAAGATCAAACAACAAACAGGGCATGTCGGATTCGCCCAACTGTTTCATCAGTCGATTATATCCCAGCTGCTTTTCGCCGTAGCTGCACGTCCGAAGATCCCGTGCCAGAGTTACTACCGTGAATTCATTCAACTGCTGCCAAGTGAACAACGAATGGCTAAATTCCTGCGGCGACGTCATCACTTACTGATCCTTTGACTCGATCCATCTTTTTCCGGCGGCCACGGCAGCGGACTATTCGAACGGAAAAAATATGGCGCACCGGATGTGTATTCTGCGAGGTTGATCAGTTGTGGCAAAAAGCAGATCGACAGCCACGGCAGCCTGCCGCCACAAAATGCCAATCACTGTTAATTTCCAGAAAACCCAGAAAACCCCGCATTATTCCGACCATGTGCTGACTGTCACGTCGCAATTCGGCAATTCGAACACAGAATTGGCTATTCCTCCTGGATGGTCCAACTCTTCCGTTGCGGCAGGCTACGAAAAGGTGCGATTTCTGGTAGCGAAAGTCGTCAAGATAATCGGCCTTTCCGGGTGATTTTTCCTGCCGAAACTCTATACCAGCTTCGCTAAGTCATTTCGTAAAACGTTCTACAGGCGGCCCTAAAACCGCAGATTCACAAGCACGCAGCGCGAGCAAGTGAATCCAGCCATTGCAAAATTCACTCGGGCACGTCGTGCTTGAATTGAGAATTTCTCAAGTGCAGTTTTCGGACCGCTGCTAATGCTTCAGATAGAATTCTCGTGTTAGTGTTCGGTATTCATCCGAATAATTATGCCTGCCCGCTTCCACAATCAGGCTACTGCGAGCCACGACATCGACTTCGCTGCGGGTAAACGAGATCAGCCAGCGATGAGCAGTTTTCCCAACATTCGGCCGCACTTCACAGATACTCTGGCAATGAAGCTGATGTTCTGCCGCACTTACCAACAAAGACGTGCCATCCGCAATCGGCAGGATAACACAAAATGTGCCGGATGAATTAAGCAACCGGTCGACGGATTCCAGCAGGTGCATGGCACTTAATGAATCAGCATGTCTGGCCATGTTCCTTGCTATATCCGGACCTTTCAGTGAGTCTGCAAAATACGGTGGGTTCGATACCACCAGATCATACCTGCACGGCGGCTGAAACTGCTCGATATCCAGATGCTGTACATTGATTCGGTGTTCCCACAGACTTCGGGCAACATTTCCCTGAGCCTGTTTTGCGGCCCCTTTTTCGATCTCCACAGCATCAATCCGCGCGTCGGGAAATCGTTGAGCAAGCATCAACGCGATTAAACCGGTTCCTGAACCAATGTCCAGAATTCGCTGTGGCCGGTCTGCATTCGCCCACGCCCCCAGCATGATACCGTCCGTCCCAACCTTCATCGCGCAGCGATCCTGCTGCACGGTAAATTGTTTGAATCGAAACAGGCTGGTCATACAAAAATCACCGAACGGACACTCTTCGCTGGTACCGCAATAAGATACATCCTCAGGCTGCCACTGATTTTCAACGTCGCTATTGGCAACAGCGTCTGGAGCGGAAACGTATCGCCACTGCAAAAAAATCGTCTATGGTTTCAACTGGCTCGATTTTTCATTTTCGGCGATCTTCTTCAACAGATCAGACCATTCAGGATGAGGATGAAAGACGTTCAAATCCGGGTCGTCTGTGATGTGTTCAACGTCGTCGAACCCGACTTCACGAAACGTGCAGTCGTTGAGAACCTGCATGCCTCGCGCCGTGTATTCTTCGCGTTTAGCGGCAATCTTTTCCACTTCAATCGCTCGACCGTAAACGCAGGCCAGGTTGTACAAAGAATCTCTGCGAACGTACGTTTGAAGTTCCGGCACCGTTGCAACAATCTGTTCCATCTGAGCAATGCCTTCATCGACTCGTCCAAGCCGAATTACTGCAAGCGCCTCCATGCTTTCCGTCAGAGCGTCTTCGGGATCAAGCTCCAGTGCCCGCTTCAGATCCTCCATCGCACGCTGTGGCTGACCTTCACGAAGATAAAGTGATGATCGTGACACATATGCCGAAGCATAAAACGGATCCTGTTCAAGAATGCGGTCATAGGCATTTCGAGCTTCCTCGTACTTTTTTTCCCGACGAAGTAGATAAGCATTCGCGACCGCCGCTCGATGAGGATCAGCGACAAAGGCCTGCCGACGACTATTAAAAGCCAGGTCAACAAGCTGCTTCACACTTGACCGTTCACATCGATTGACGGCTCGGCGAGCTTCCGGATGAACGCACATATGTAGATGCGCAATTAACCTGTCGGCAAATCGATATGTCTTTGTGTCGAGCCCCTTAGTGGGTGACGATTCTGCTTTCAGTCGCAGATTTTCCAGATGCTCCACAATCACCATAATGGCTTCCAGCGAACCATTGTCTCTCAATGCGGACAGTGCTGCATTCCATGAAGTTTCGTCACCATCCAGGCATTTTTTTGTTAGCGACAGCCATTGCGGATGATTGATCGCATTCAACTGATTCAGAAACTGAGGCCGGTTGTAGCGATCCAATGAATCAAATCCTTCGATCATCCTGCTTAGCTGAGCATCCGTAGCGCAGCGCATGACCACAGGAAATGCCTGTCTTGCAAGTGAAGAACTGCCGCCGTGTTTTTGTGTCAGCGTCAGCAGAACATCCGTGTATGCCGAGTCCGGAAATCGCTTAATGGTATTCAATAACGTCGAAGTAATCCGCCGAGTACGCGATGCCGTTTCTTTTGTTTCTCGCTGATCCTGTTGAAACTGTTCTTCCTCAGATATTGCTGTTTCAGACTCGGTCCCGGGAAGTCGCTGACGAATGTAGTTGCGGGCGATATCGACGGCGTCTCGGTCCTTTGTCGTTCCCAATACAAAATCGACAACAACGTCCTGAATGCTGTAGTCAGAAATCTTCAGCAGTTCCGTTCGGGCAGTGTCGAGCACCTCGACCTCCGACTGTTCCTGCAAAAATGCTAAGATCCGGCGAAGTGTCTGTGCTTCAGAAACCGCACGCGTTTCCGGTCGATTTGATCCTAAAACTGAGCTGCCTGGAAGCCGGTAAAACAGACTCGAATCAATATCCGGCACTTCATCGTCGGCGTTCAGGGTAACGTCTGAATTCTTACCAGCGCTGTTTAGAATCTGGTCACGAGCATAATCGGTCAGCAGATCGCAGTGACGATAGTCGCTGACAGCCATTACGGCCGAAACGATATCGCGTTTCATTGTCGGTTTGTCTTTGGCATCGTACCAAATATTTTTCAACGCTGTGGCTGCCTGCGACGAAGCAGATTTCACCAAAGACGTCAGCGCCGCATGTGACACTTCAACGTTATCGCTGGCGACAAATTCCTGCAGCGCAACAACCGCGTCAGGCATTGAGACACGGTATAGATTTTCGGCCACAAGAGCCTGCTGAGCGGCCGACTCCGACATCGACTGCTGAATGAGGTCCTGCAACTGCTCTGCCGAAAGACGATCTATATTTTTCTCAATGGCCGCCCGACGAATGCCGGCTTCCGCATGCTGCAGATCTTTCAACGCCTCATTCAAAGGAATTCTGTCGTACACATGTGCCACACAGGCAGCAATTGCAAGTTCACGATCCTGCTCGTAAATGTTCCCGGAACTGCCGTTCGAAACCCCGGTGGCATCCCGACTTCCCATGCCCGCCACCATGAAGTTTGAAAACTGCACGGGCGATTTCACCTGAGTCATAAACGCGAAACGCTGCAACGTCTGACCTTCCTGCACTGACCCAAGCCAGGCAGCAAGAGCTGTCCGCGTGGCGTATGACGTCTGCGGCGTTTTTTCTCCGGGGTCTGTCTGAACATGCAGTACGACATTGCGAGCCTTAAGCTGCTTGAGCTTCTGAAACTCTTCCGTCAGAATCCATGTCGAAAGCTGGTCAACAGGACGGTGCAGATCAATCACCGCCAGACAATCTTCAGGCCCCATCATCGTCGTCTTCACGCCAGACGTTGTTCGCAGTGCGGCATTCAGGTCAAGCGTGACGGTCTGAGAACCGGTGGTCCAGACCAGACTTAAGGCTGGTTCTTTCGTTGATGTATGGCTGAGGTTAATCCCCATCCAACCTGATGTGGATTCTCCTGCTTCAAGCTTCAATCGCCCTGGCAGCAGAGGATCAACAACCGCCGAATTACACTTGTCAGACTTGTCAGCACACGTAAAAGAAAACTGATTCTGTTCCAGTGTTAGCGGAACTTCAGCATTATTTTTCACCGTTAGCCTCAGGATGATCTGACCATTCAAACTGTCCAGCCCCGTTGTTGTATTCAGCCGGAAATCGTTGATTTTAAAGGTAACCTCACGGGATGCATCTGATGCTTTTGCGGTTGCCCGTTCTTCCTGCGCTACACCATTTTTCTGCAAGGCAATTGCATGGCTGCTGGCAAGCAGTACCAGGCAGCCGAAAGAAACAGCCATACGCCGGAAGGCTTGTGGACAAACATAATAAGACGTCGCGAACAGCAGAAGACGCGTAGTCTTGATCACATTGGGTTTTAGGCACATCGTCGTTCGCTCCGTTCGTTCGGCAAACGTGGTCGCGGTAATTCGGCGAACTTCAGCCTGCGACCATCTATCTTAGTGAATCATTCGGCAACATCGGAATTCTAATGCTGCCGATTTTGTCAACCTTCGGCCATTGTATTCACAGCATGATCTGCGGGACAAATCCCGTATAAATCGACTGATTGCCGCACGGGACTTCTGCGTACCAAACTCAGACTCTGCAAAAACCTGAATCGTTCATTGGTCTCAATAGTAGACGCAGCAAACAGTCAATTTCGCACTCAGACAGCTCGATTCGGGTACTGCGTGAACTTTTACGAGGAACGTGTGTCGAACTGGCAGAATGGCTTCTGGATGTAAATTCCCCATCGCCATTTCTCAGAAAATTCTCTGGTGGCCCAGAGAATACCAGCAGACGGCGACGTATGGCCAATTTCTTGCCTTTCTTGGGCGTGACGATTTGCGAGTCGCAGTGGCAATTTGTAGCCTGATGCTTGAATACCGCCTTCATTGCGGGTTTCCAATTTTCCTTCAAAATGAACTGAACGCCAAATGAGTCGAAAAGGCGAAATGTTTGCCGGACTGTCCGTCGCTCTTGTTACCCCAATGAACCCGGATGGTTCGCTGAATGAGGCCATGCTGCGGAAGTTGGTCGATTTTCACGTGGAAGCCGGCACCAACTGCATCGTGCCGGTCGGCACAACGGGTGAAAGTCCCACGCTAACTCACGATGAACACGATCGCGTGATTGATGTTACCTGCGAAGCTGCTGCAGGCCGAATTAAGGTGATGGCCGGCACGGGCTCAAACAGCACAGCCGAAGCTATCCGCATGACAAAACACGCCAAGGCGGCAGGAGCGGATGGGTCTCTGCAGGTTGCGCCGTATTACAACAAGCCGACTCAGGAAGGTTTTTTTAAGCATTATTGTGCAATCGCTGAAGCCGTGGACATTCCTCACGTCCTGTACAACATTCCAGGACGCAGCGCAAAGAACATTGAACCCGATACCATTTGCCGAATTTCTGAAGCCTGCCCAAACATAGTGGCTGTCAAAGACGCAACCGGTTCTCTTGACCAGGCATCTCAGATTCTGGCCGCTTCCAATCTGACATTGCTGTCGGGCGACGACAGTCTGACGCTGCCATTGATGTCGATCGGCGGTAGTGGAATCATTTCTGTTGTAGGCAACCTGATCCCGAAAGAGATGCTGGCTCTGGTTGCAGCATTTAATTCCGGTGACCTCGCCAAAGCCCGGGAATGGCACCACAAGCTGTTCCCACTGTGTCGCGACATGCTGGGACTTTCTACGAACCCAATTCCCGTCAAGACGGCGATGAGCCTGATTGGAATGGATTGTGGTCCCGTGAGATTACCAATGACTGCCCTTTCCGATGCAGAACTCGTTTCTCTGCGGAAAACACTGGTCACTTACGGATTGATTTCGTAGCCCGCTGTTGGCTGGCCACTTGGGGACAACGGGCATGCGGGCTTCCCGAGCCGTTGAATGCTGATCATTCGACGGACCGGCAAGTGCATGGCCCGGTTAGCCGACCTACTTTCGAAATCTTTACGACTGGAAAACGCACGACTGGAAAGCTCGGGAGCGAATCGTTTGTTGCTGAAGTTACTTCAGCAACAGAGGTCGCGTGTCCTTAGTCCTGACTAGGTTCCGATCAACGCCAACCGCCGTGCCGATCGAGTTGCAGGTAGATTCCAGTGAATCACTTCACTCAACTGAGTCAACGTCCATCGACAATTCTCCGCGTTGGCCGCTCGCCGCAACAAAGGCTTCGTTACTTCGCCGAGGTCCACCAGATCTCCGCGACAAAAGAGCGCCGCTACACACAGCGGAGCGTTGCCAACACAGCCGAACCACACGCGTCGGACTTGTTTTCGATCAGCAGTTCGGCGATGGCAGTCTCGCAGTAAACGGCGGCGTTACGCACCGGCGCAGAACCGTTTCCCCCCCCTGCTTCACACAGAGATTTCCCGCTCTGGTGATCACAGCAAACGCAACATCGCCGAGCCCTGCTGTTATGTGCCGCAAAAGGCTATATGCTGAATCTGCAGGCGTAAACGTCCAAAGGCTGAGACGTGAATCTCAGCCTTTGGTGATCTGTGTTTTCGGCCGACTATTAAGTCGGGCGAAGTGCCGACCACGCCGACCACGGTGACCACGGTGACCATGCCGACCATGCCGACAACGGTGTCGGCGGTCGGCGGTGTCCTTCGACTATTCTTCCGTCTTTCGGCGACGACGCAGTGCTGGTGGAATCATGGCGAATCCGGCCAGCCAGCCCAGGGACTGTTTCTGCTGAGTCTTCCCTGGTACGTCCACCTGTGTCGAACTGACCTGAGTCACGATTGTCTTCGTCGCAGATTCTTCCGCCCAGATGGCATCGTCCCAGTTAGCCATGATGTCGTCAGATTCGTCGCTGCCCGCGGCTTCCACTGGAATGGCTTCCAAACCGGAAATCTCGGCCGTATCAGAAGCATCTTCGACACTTGCAACACTGGTCTGACGATCGGTGACACTTCCTGTCGAATCTTCAACAATTCGAGCAGGAATCAGGCTGACAGTTACTTCGGACGGATCCATTGGTGCTGTCAAGGCCCCCAGCGATGCCATCATTGTGATGGTTTCCACTTCGGGCTGTTCTACGTCATTTGACACAATCGTAAAGCCGACAACTACACTCCATGGACCGGGCGTTGAGTCTGCGCTGATTGCTCGCACCCAGACTCGGAAATTACCGACTGGAAGTGCAACCGATGACGTAAACGTTGTGCCTGACACGTTTTGGTCACGAATCACAGCTGTCGATATGTTCGCAGCCGTTGAAATGTAGATGTCATAGCGATCCGCTCCAGCGGCTGGGCTCCACGTAATCGTGGGAGTTGAGTCGCTGCTGGTTGGGATCGGATTGATCACCGGACGCGAAGTCGAGTTAATCGTAAACCTTCCGTCAGCCGTCAGACTCCACGGTGAAGGTTTGCCGGTGGCACTAATCGATCGAGCCCAGGCAATATAGGCACCCGCCGGCAACGCGGTGGTGACGTCATAGCGAGGAGTCGTCAGGTTATCCAGGCGAACAATGGCTTTCGATGGAGTGACCGCATTGGCAAGGAATATTTCATAACCAACAGCGCCCGCCGCTGTTGACCATGTCAACAGTGGAGTCGTATCCGTCGTCTCACCAATTCGGTTAAACATCGGCCGACCGCCAACTTCAAACACAACTCCATTGCTGAAGCTGGATTCGACAACCGGAGCCTGAGGATTGGTACCGGTCACGTAAGCTCGTGTCCACACCTTGTAGCGTCCATCCGGGAATGGATTTGCTGCCAGGTATTCCGTTGCAGTCAGATTCGTTTCCACCAGGTACTTCACATTTGGAGTGACGTCTACCTGGTTGAACCAAATCTGGTAATACGCTACCTGGGCGGCAGGCGTATTCGCCGGTGGCTGCCACATCACAGTCGGATCGCTGAAGCTTGGCCCAATCGCCGCGATGGTTGGTGCGGTTGTGACCTGGAAATCATATGCTGAACTCCAGGCACTCACATCGCCCAACCCGTTGTTGGCTCGCACCCAGTAGCGATACTCACCATTGGGAAGTAATTGAGTTTCCAGACTTTGAGCGTCCAGGTTGGAGACAACCTGCGATGTCTCGCCAGCGCTGACGCTGCTGATCCACACGTCATAAGTTTCTCCGGCGACTGAACCGTTCCATGTCAGGGCTGGAGTCGAATCGTCTGTCTTGCGGAAAGGGGCCGATCCAACGCCCGCAGCAGGACCGAGCAGCGTTGGTGCCGAACCAACCTGGAAGAAGTGCGGCGTGCTCCAGTCAGAAACGATCGTATTGCCTGCCCCCGCATCACCAACCGAACGCAGTCGTACGCGATACTGACCGGGTGGAAGTGCATTCGTCGCAGGCACGGTATACGAATTACCGACGATGCCAGTGATGATAATCGGGTTGCCACTGCTATCTAGGAAGACCGAATTGCCGCTGCCATCAAGGAATTCAAGTTCGCTGGTGAGAGTGCCAACCGGCGTTGTGAATTCAATGGTCGGCGTGGTGTCATAAATACCTACGGCCGGTGCAGTAACCTCAGGAGGCGTTGAAACCGTAAAGGCAGACGCAACACTTATAACAGACGCCTTCGATCGTGTGGACGTTGACGAAGGCAGGTTGTTTGCTCGCACTCGAACTTCGTAGTTACCAAGCGGCAACGCGGCGTTGTTCGGAATTGTGTACTGCAGAACCGTCAAGCCTGGGGCCTGACGAACAATCGTGTTTGTCTTTTTGTCTACAATTTCAACGTCGTAGTTTTCGGCACCGGCCACTGCTGTCCACGCGATTGTCGGAGTTGAATCCTGTACTCGCCCGGATGGCTGACTGATAACCGTTGGAACGCCAACCAGCACAATTTCCACTGTGCTCCAGTTAGCCGGTGCTCCCTGGCTTGTAACGGCTCGAACTTCAAGAGAGTACTCACCAAGTTCCAATGGTGTCGTCAACTGCCATGACGTGGCGGTTAGACCGGTCTTCGATTGAATTGGAATTATGTGGTCAGTGAGGTCCGAAATTCGCACGTCGTAGCTAGCAGCTCCAAGCACTGCGGTCCACGTCAAAGTCGGCCGAGCTGTATTAACAGTTCCTGTTGGAGTTAACAGAACAGGAGCCGTATTAACTACGAAGTTTTGGTACGGACTCCAGTCTCCAGCCTGATTCGTCGTGTCCTCGATCGCTCGAACTCGCACGCTATAGCTGTCAATTGGCAGTTCTGACAGCACTGTGTAAGTCGCCAGATTGGCCGGAAGGTTCGTTTCGCTAACAATCGTCACGCCGGTGATAGAAGATATAATCTGCAGTTCGTAGTGGTTAGTTTTGTCGACCACTGGTGTCCAGGTGATGGTTGGTAAACCGTTTGCCAGCGAACCGGACGGCGAAGTTACCATCATTGGCACAACTTCAAATGTTCCCAGCGTAACTTCCGGCCCCGCAACGCCAGCTCGGTTGAACGACTTCACTTTGATTGTGTAAACGCCTGCTGGAAGAACGTCCGTCACCTGCAGTGACGTTCCATTGTGGTTTTCTTCGAAGCTCACAACATTGCCTGCAGAATCCAGCAAAGTGACGTTGTATGTCTGATTGGCTCCTGGCGTAGTGCCGACAGCCTGCTGCCATTGCAGCAACGGAGTCCGGTCGCTGGTCTGCGACCACATTGGCAAGACACGTTCGACCGCGACAGCGTCCAGCAGTGGCAGAATCTGTAGCACATAGTCTTCCACTTCCCCATCGTCCGCTCGCCCTGTTGGAGTCAGACTGCCAGCCGTGCTTAGACGTGCTCGAGCTGATGTGTCCACTTCTGTTACAGCAACTCCCGCTGGAATTGTGAAGGCCAACGTGTTTGCCCCTGGCACGACATCAAAGCTGACGCCACCGTTCAGGTGTTCGGAACTATCAAACGTGCCGTTGTTATCAAAGTCCAGCCACACATCCAGTTTGCCGGCCGCAGATGCAGTTGCCGTAAAGTACGATTCAACATCGACGGTTGTTCCTGCCTGTATGCTAGGCTCAAACACAATTCCGTCTTCGTCAGCTCCGTCGTTTGCCTGACCATCAAGTTCGTCATCGACGCTGGCTCCAAGGAAGAATCCAGCAACGATCGTATGAGCTGCACCACCGGAAGCCTTTAGAGTTTTATAGGAATCCGGAGCATCGCCGTAATCTACCGTCAGAATGCTGAGATTTGCTGTGGTGCCAACAGTTGTTCCCGAGAACGTATCTGTGACCTTCAGACCAATCGTATTATCACCCGGAACAAGCAGACCCAGACTGGTTAATGTGCTGAACGAAACTGTTGGGTTAATTCCCGTAACGTCAGTGGTGCCGTTGTTGTCCAGGTCCCAGGCGTATGTCAATGATTCGACAACGCCCGACCCCGTATCAACGTCGTAGCTGCCCGATGCATCCAGCGTCACAGCATCACCTGCGTCAATCACATAGTTCGGGGTGACGGGTACCGGCGGATCAGCCACTGGCGTAACTGTGATGGTAATCAATACCGAATCGGTGATGTTGTCGTCGCCAATGTTCGTCGTAGATCCGTTGTCTGTCAGCCACATATTGAATGTTGCTGTACCAGATCTGTTCGCAGCAACTTCATAGGTCAACACACCATCAGCTGCCAGATTGAAGGATGTGAACACCAGATTGCCGGATGTTACAACCGGAGCCAGATCTGATTGGAACGTTGCTGTTTGAGCGGTCGGTGAAGGAACCAGTTCGTCGGTCGCAGTGGCAGGTCCGGCCGCAAAGCTGCTAATCAGGTTAAAAGGTCCCGCAGGGCCGCCGTCTTCCACACTCGTTGCCGTGGCTGACGCGAGCGTAAACACCGGTTCGTCGTTGATTGAATTGACGGTGATTTTGAACTGCTGTGGAGCACTTTCGGCTCCATCACTATCAACTGCAGTCAATAGGAAGCTGGCAGTACCGTTGGTGTCACCGGCAACTTCATAAGTCAGAATTCCGCTAGCATCAACAGATGGACCGGAAACAAACGCGATATTGCCTGTGTTGGCAATCGTGCTGTCAGGAGCAACGGCAAACGTGAGGGTCTGGAAGTTTTCGTTTGCAGGTCCAGGTGAAGCGTTCTGAGCAAAAGGATTGACAGTCTGTGCAGTCGAATCTTCGTCAATAGCCAGCGGATCGCTGATCGGATCAAACGTGGGGGGATCATTGACCGGGGCGACCGTGATATTCACGGTATCAATTGTCGTCTGGGGGTCGACTGGTGGAGGGCCAAAGTTTCCAAGGTCTTCGCTTGTGATGGTAAGAACGGCTGCGCCGAAGTAATCTTTCGCGGGCAGGAACGTCATTCCTTCCAAGGCCGCGTTGATGTCACGAATCGCTCCTGTGAACTGCATTGAGACATCGGCCGTGCCGGTGCCAAATGCCGGGGTGAAAGTGAGTCCGGCAATCCCGGACAACGTCAGAGTTCCGTTGGTGACGGACAGCGTCACTCTCAAAATTCCGTCGTCCTGGGTAAACGTCGTCGTTACTTCCGGCCGACCAAGGTAGGCATCATTGTCGTAGAAGGCAATGGCATTCCCATCGACGGAGCGGAATGACAAAGCGACATCTTCATCGGTGGTCTGAGTGGGCGGCACGCTATTGACCGGCGCGTCGTTAACGCCGTCAGTCAGCAACAGAGTAAAGACTGTCGTTCCATCCGCCTGATTGGCTGCCAGGCTGTTTCCGGCCAGGTCACGAATTCCGGTCACTGCTGTGTTGTCAATGGAGATCGAATACCGCGTGTCTGTCGGGAATGTGGTGACCGAGATAAAATAAACTCGATTCGTACTTGGATTATAACGCCAGCGGTAGTCCACATTTTCCGTCAGCAAGACACCATTCTGTTGCAGTCCAAATTGTGACGACGTAACTTTGCTGTCGTCCACTCCGATTCCACTGTCCAGCAAATCGAGAGCCAGCGTGGTTGGGAACTGCAGATTATCGACATGGATACGTGTGAGCGTTGTATCGAGGTCGCCGGATCCGTTGTCATCAGCCGGCACGACAAATGCCGCGAAAGGCCCACTGAAGTCGGCACGCTCAATCGCTCCGCGGTCTTTAAAAATATCTGTACCAAGTCCAGGTGGCGTTGCCTGAGACGGGTCGTCCACGCGGAGTTGGCCGTAAAGATCTATTAGCGGAGCCACGAGGTCCGAACTTGGAATGTCCAAGGGATTTTTAACCGCGATGAAAGCCGGACGATCCGGCAGCTTATTGAGCGCGCTGTCAATCAGTGGGCTGCCCGGGGCCGGATAGTAGTTGTTGGTGTTCGGATCAATGAACAGCGTTGTGCCGCCCGGAGGCAGGATCGCATCGCTGCCAGTCGTCCCGTTCGCCGTGTTTCCAAAGAACAGACCGGAGCCGACAATGGTGGAGGATGAAGACGCATCGATCGAAACGCCGGTAACCGTATTAACCACGGCATTGTTCACCAGTGTCGGGCTGGAATTCTGTTCCACGCGGATACCAATCCCCGTCGCTGAGGCACCTCCGTAGATTGTGTTATTGACAACTTTGGAGAACAGTACAGGTGCCAGTGGCTGATTAGCCGGGTTCGTCTGCCCGCTCAGCAAAATACCCCCGGTCCCAAGGTTTGCGACAACGTTGTTGCGAATCGTCACGCCAGGCACCAACCGATTTGCGTTCAGTACGGCCAAGTTTCTTACGGAACCTGGCAGTGTTTGGTTGCCCGGGCCTCGAGTGGCAGCATCGGAAATGATGCCGTAGCCTGAAACATTGCGGATGATATTGGACTCAATAATCACCATCCCCTGATGGCGCTCCAGGTTCTTGTCGCCCAACCGCTGTGCGTAACTGACGTTCGCTGTCTCATTGACTGTAACCGTACCGCTGACGCCCGTGTACCCCGGAGCTGTCGCAAAAATGGTGACTAGGACATCGCCGCCTGCGAAGAATTCGTCGATGATGTCCATCGTAAATGCCGCACGCATTTGCCCATCGACGAATGATGTGCTGGTCGAGAGGATCTCGCTGTGGTCGGTGCTGGTGATTGTCACCAATAGCGTGTTGGCATTGTCATACATATCCAGATCGCCGGGATTCACCGGATCGGGAAGGGTGATGTAACCTGTGACTCTCCGGTTTCCTCCGTTTTCACTGGCAGTGGTTTGCAGCAGAGTCATTAGCAGTGAATTTGTTGCGGGGCCTGTGTTATCCGTAATCTCTACAATGTCTGAGATGGAATTCAGCCCGGCAGCTACGGCAAGCAGGCGAACAGCCCGAGTTCCATTGACGGCAGCGTCGTTAACCGGAGCAAGCGTCACCGTGATCGTTGCCTGGCCAGCAGGAAATGAAAACGTTGGGCCGGCAACAATGGTGGCCCGGGAAGATGCGACGCCCGTCGCTGGGTCGAGTGCGGAAACGGTCACATTGTTCAGAGCGGCTACAGTGGAACCCGTACGAGTTATTGTAAATGTGCGGTTACCGCCTGATTCCGAGATACTGGTCGGAACCATATCAACAGTCAAATTCGCAGGTGCGGCAAACGGATTCGTTGTGACCTGTGTGGCACCTGTCAGATCGACGATGTCGGAATTCTGTGCCACAGCCGGGGTCGTGGCGAGCACATTAAACCATGTCGCTGCATCCGCGCTGAATGACAGGCCTGTCTGAGAGTTGATCGCGGTCGCAAGAGCGTTGGCGACCCCGCCTTTCGTCATGCCGCTGGTGACGATTACCTGAATGTTGGGCGAAGTGAATCCTCCACCCAAATCAAACTCGAATGTTCGGGTAAAGATTCCATTGTCAATTGTGTAAGTATCCCCATCCTGAATCACGCTGGCGGTCGGAACCGTCAGCGCGTATTCGCTCACCAGTCGCTGATTGGCCTTGATCAACAGTCCAGGGGAAATGCCGATATCGGGCAGCAAGCCGCCAAGGGACGCGGCGAATTCCGTCCCGCGGCGAATTTCAAGTTGGTACGACCCTTGAAGTTGCTGCTGGATTCCTGAAGGATCTGCAGGAGCTGCATAGAAGGCACCGCCTAGATTTCCGGCAGCGAGCGTTGTGGCGTCCGTTGTGGCGATTTCACCACGTTCGGCAAATCCAACGATAATGTCGTCGACATAGAAGCCTTCGTTACTGTTCGCTGCACTGCGAGCCGCGCTGTTGCTCTCAACGCTGGTGGTGAAGTCAAATTGCAGCTGAAGCCCCGCCTGACCGGCGAATTTCCCCAAATCGACGCGAGCCTGACGCCACGTTCCGGTATTGTCGAATAATTCCTGAACCAACTGGCGTGAGTCCGTTGGAGTCTCCGTTGCGTCATGCGATGCGTACGCTGGCAGCTCGGAAGTTGCCCCGTTGCGAGTTGAATTATTGGTGGCAAGAAGGGTCCATGTTGCGCCACCATCGGCTGACGCAGACACACGCGCGGCATCTCTCATCCCGCCGCCAAGGGCGTTTGTGCCGTCCGTATTAAGGAAATAGTTGAAATACAATACTGGTCGATCTGTCGCCGTGTAACCTGCCAGTGAAAAGCTGCTGGTCTCTAGCGAACCTTTGGCTCCACCAATCAGATTGTAAGTGTTCGCAATAGCAGCGTTGTTGGTGAGTTCTCGCTGGACCTGCCCGTTGAGAACGCCCAATTGTCCGCTGGTGCCGCCATTCAGCTGGAAGTAGCCATTTGCGGAGCCAGGGTTCTGCTGCCACTGTTCCAGACCGAAGTAGAAGCTGGCTCCGCCTTCCGCTTCGCTTGTCGCGCGCCCATTGATGCTGTGTCCAGCCGCTCCCGGCGTGCGGCTGTTGTCAAACGTCGCATTAATGCCGTGTCCCGCCTGATCACGCTGCCGAAGAGTGGGATGCCACAGATTGAAGTCCAGCGGTGAAAATGCGATACCCGGCGCGTTACCAAAATTTGTCGATGAGGCGTCAGCAACCCCATCCGCGTTCGTGTCAAACACCGTCTGCAGAACACCTGTTTGATCATAGGCATACAGCATTCCGTCTGTGCCAGTCGCGAAGAGCATGTCTGCATAGGTGCCGTCTTCGACATTTTGTGGCCCAAGCGTCAGCGCTCTGAAACCCGCCGGTCCGCCGGAAAGTGTCACCGAATTCCAGCCGCCAATGCCGCGACTTGTCTGGTTTCCGCCGACTATGGTCCGCCAAAGGCCACCGGAAGAATCGACAGCGAACAGGACACTGCTTTGCATGGAAGAAAATGCGAGACCAGTAATATCGGTAGTCGGAAGAAGACCCACATTCTGGATTCTGTCAGCGGTGCTTTCATCGATCGCTCCACCATTCGCGGGATTCAGACGCCAGAGTGCGGGAGGTGCCTCGTTGTTATCATTCGCACCATCCCGGTCCCAGTTCTTATTGTTGGCAACGTACAGTTCATACGAGTTGGTGGCTGCTTCCGGCGCCAATCGAAACGCCATTCCGCCAAAGTCCGGGGCTGCTCCCCCGAATACTGGAATTCCACTGCCCCCGACGCTGGTTAATCCACCGGTTGCGGGATCGACCTGATACAGATTTCCGTTATTGGACTGAGTTGCAAACAGAACGCCATCCGGACGCATCGCCATATCGGCGTAAGTTCCGCCACCCACGCCGTTAACAACTGTCGCTCCCGTGAATGGATTCTTGATTGCAATTGACCCTGAGCCGGCAAACAGGGCCACGTCCGCAAACGAGAATGGTTTAACGTAGGTATCCAGCCGTGCGGCGGTCGTGATATCAAACAGCCCTTCCGTCTGAATGGGCGGCACGGTGACAGGCCCTAGCGGACCGTTTGTCGAATATCCCTGAACTCCAATATGGTCTTCGATGATTCGCTGCAGTGAGTTCACTGGTTCCAGACGGCTCAACGGATCACTCGGGTTCGCTATGAAAGTCTGAGCCAATTCCGCTGGCATCCGTCCGTTTGACGAGATCGCGACACGGTAAACCTGGTCATTGGCTTCCGGCAGTTGCACAGTTCCGATGAAGGGGTCCAGCTTGCCGACGGAGCCTCGAGAAAGATCATTGACGTTTTGTCCCGCACCGGGTGCAGACTGATCGTCGACCACGTCGGAATCGCGGCTCACCAGAATCAAATTGCCCGCCGCGTCGTAGACCGACAGAATTGTGTCAGGCCGGGCGAGACCGTCGGCATAATCAATGTCAAAGATCGTGGCCCAGGTCTTGCCCGCATCATTGATGCCGGCGATCGCCTGAATAAATTGGTAGTCCACGGTGAAGCTGTACCAGTCTATGTCTGTGGCAGAACTCAAGCTGCCGCTGACGCTGATTGTATTCCGGTCCATTGCCAGCAGGTTCCCCATAAACTCGCTGCCGCTAAACGTGTTGTTGCCAGCGTTGTTGGCTTCCGCCGCTTCACCTGCCAGCGGCGAATGAGCTGGTAAGCCATACATTTCGATGCCATTGGTGGCAAATCGAATGTCCGCAAACTGAACCGTCGATCCCGGCATGTCGTCGCGTTGGTTGACCCTGACCTGCAACTGGTAGGCACCGTATGTGCCGCCATTGCTGCGAACCCTAACGAAGTACGTTCCTTCCTCACCAGTGTTACCCGGCAGTACAACCCGAAAACCTTCGTCGAAGTGGTTAAGCGTATAATAATCACCGCCGAGAGCCATTTCTTTCTGAAGCGGTCGAGCGAGAAGGCCCAGTACACCGTTGTCAGATGATGCCAGCACAGTTCCGATCGAAGAAACCAATTCAAGAATACTGTCCAGATGGCTCGAGGTACGATCCAGATCAATCCAGACTTCCGTTCCTGCAGTCGCCTTGAAACTGTAGACATCGGCATCGGTCGGCGCATCTGGGCTGATGTGTCCGTGCACTTCGAATCCAACCGGACGATTGTCGTCGCCGCTTTTGTCGTTGGGCGCGATCGTTCCCAGAAACTGGGCCGTGGTGGGATTAGGATTCACATCCTGACCCTCCGTCAGTCCGGCTTCTGTTTCATTCACGATTCTTACGTTGCGATCATTGCTGTACTGTTCCATCTTCACGCTGCGCCAGTTACCAGGCGCGGCGGTCGTTGCGTTTCCATCATTGTTCGTGTCCAGCACCGGAAACCCGTCCAGATCGAAACCAGCTCCTACTGAGTCGTCAAAGAGAGACGTCAGGACAACCGGAAATCCCGGCGTGCCGACGATCTGAACTGTGCCGCCGACTCGGTCATCGACTTCAAGTATCGCACCGCCTGCTGTGAAACCAGCAGTAGCGCCCTGCAGTTTGACCACAAGGCTGGCGGTCGGCGCACTCTGTAGCCGGATTCCGCCGTAGGTCTGCAGGTTGGGCACGTAGATTTCGTTACGCACCACATGGACAATGTCCGTGTCGTCCCAGACGGACTGCGTTTCCAACGACCCGCCGCGGACTTCCATTCCGTTGATGCCGTTATTCCGCATCAGGTTGTTTCTGACCAGCGGACCGTGATTGTCGTCAAACTGCGAGAAGCGGTCGATGAGGCCCGTGCTGCGCCCGGTATCCGGATGTTCAAAGGAATTCAGCGAATTCACGTCTATGCTGATGATGTAACTGCCTACCGAGCTGTTGTCCCGGAATTCATTGCCAACAATCGTCGGCTGGGCTCCGCGAACAAACACCGTCGCCGCGCTGTTTCCGCCTCGTCCATTTCTGGACGCTGACTGTCCAGCCGGACCAATACCACTCGCGTTGAATTCCAGCCGAGAATCGGCGAGTCGGAACGTCGCCTGGTGGACTTCGAGAACGTTGAATTCCGCAAAATCTCCCTCGATCGGTGTTTTTCCGCCTCCATAACGAATGATGGCATGATCGATGCTGCCATTGGAAGTCGCGTTAAGGACAATTCCGCCCCAGTCGCCTGCCGCGGCTGTCGCGGCGGACAGATTGCCCGTGGTATCAAATGTGCCACCCACGCCGAATTGGTCGTCGAGCGTCGAAGTGAAGATGATGGGGCGTTCGGCAGTTCCTTCCGCGATAATGTTTGAATTGCCAATCAGGTTTTCAATTCGTGCTCCGGCAAACTTAACAACCGTGCCGGCATCAATCGCCAGACGACCGCTGAGACGCGGCACGTTGTTCAACGGTCCACCTGCGTTACCGATGATCTCAACATTTTCTGAGATGATATGTACGATATCGGTGTCATCGAAGCGCGCGTTAACGTCCAACGTGTCCAGCGGTTGGCCGAGTAATGTGCGAACACGGACCTGCAAACCGTTGAGACTGTTATTGGTCAGGAAGTTGCCGTGGATTGACGGACCAATTCGGTCCAGTGAATCATCAAACGAATTGGGATTTGCGGACATGGCCGCTGCAGCATTATTTGTGATTGTGTTGAAAGTAATCGTCGGTCGCGCCGTGTCCATGTGAATTGGGGCGTAGACACCCAGTACGGAATTCACACTGACCTGGCCACCACCGTAGGTGATGTTGGCTTTGTTCACATAGTTCAGGAAGATGCCCTGGGTTTCATAATCCGAGGTATCGCGAAACACGACGCCGCCCCAATTCGATCCGCTGGGAGCCGGCGCAACGCCGTTGGAATCTCCACCGAGCGTATCGTTTCGATACGACGTCAGATAGACTGGTCGATTGGGAACTCCCAAAACCTGAATCGCGCCGTTGCTGCGGTCGATTCCCTGGGCTGAAGTACCGACGTCTATGTTTGCAGAAAACAGTTTGATCACTGCGTCCGCATCAATCATCAGAGTGATGTCTTTAGGAACATCCAGCGTGGCCCCGTCCGCCAGCGTCCCACCGGAGGAACTAATCCCAATCAGATAAGGGCGTGTGTCCCCGGCTGTGAGTTCATTGCCGTCAGTACCGCCGTTCCCGACGATCCTCACGATACTGCCCGGCACCAACTTTGCTGCCGTGATAGCATCTGAAATCTTGTTAAATGGAGTGGCCAATGCGCCGTTACCAGCAGGTGCAGCAACCTTGTCGACAAAGATCGTATTCGCCGAACGGAACCAAAATGTAAACTCACCGCCCGCGATGCCGTCTGCATTGCCGTCAAACTCAGTTCCGGTTGCATCAACAAACTTGTTTGCAGTTTTAGGATCAAAACTCAACTTCAATTGGTACACGCCGTCCGTTGTGCCGCCAAAACCAGTATCAGAAATCGCGGGGTTGTAATCCGCATTACCTGTGCTGCTCACACCGATGTAATACGTCCCCGGCTTGAGATTCAGGCCAATAAACGAATCCGAGCTGTAGTAGTTGTCATTCTGAGCGATCAGATTCCGGTTGCCGTCATACAGTCGCAGCACGCTGTCAAGATTGCTGGAAGTCCGTTCGGCAATGGTCTCGGCGGAAAATTTCCCCGCCTCGGTGAGTGTAAACTGGTACATATCGATGTCGGTGGCATTCGGTGGAAGGATCCGCTGAATGCTGACGGTATCGACGGCGGTCGGAAAAATTGGCTCACGCGCTACCGTGCTGGCCGTCGGATCTTCACCAGCCCCCATCATGGAGATTGCGTCGTAGGCATGTCCCAAGCCAAGCGAGTGGCCAATTTCGTGGATGGCCACGCCGAACCATGCTCCGCCGTATTCACTGGTCCCCCAGTCTGTGTTGCCATTGATAATCGCCAGGCTGCCATTCGCCATCCCGGCGGCGGCATTGGGAGGAACCTGTGCACCGAACGCTCGCAGGTCGCCAGTGACGATCTGCAGCCCGGAACCAGACGTTTCACGCGCCACAAAACCGGCCTGCTTGGACCACAGTTCCATGATTTCGCGAGCACGCTGTTTTTGATTTTCCGTGATTGCGTTGTGAAGATCGTTCCCCTGCGGATCCACACCGTAAACGTCTCCGAAGAAATACTCCCGGACGACGATCGCGGACGGAGGTGCCGGAGTAGTGCCACTCGAACCAACGTGGTTTTCAACAGCAACCGGAATATCGCGATGCGATGGCTCATCAACACCACCCGGATATGGTGGCAGTGCAATTGCCTGCGGCTCAATCTGAGAAGAGATCGTCCGTTGGGTTGCGCCTAGGACACCCACCTGGTTAGCGGTCGCAAAGCTGGAGTTGTTGTCGGAAGGAAGGAACATTCCCGACGTCAGTGTGTACGCGCCTGAGGTTGTGCCGCCCGTCGCGCCAGCACCCGTTGCAGGTGTATACGCTTCATTGCCACTGCTACTGACGCCCAGATAGTATGTGCCAGCTGGCAAAACTGCGGATGTCAGTGTTTCGTCGGCACCGGCTCCGCCAGTATTCTGCACCGTAAGTTCGGCGCCAGCACTGTCGAACAGCCGCAAAGCCAAGTCGGCTCCGCCTGCCGGGGCGGCTGTGAAAATTACCGTTTGGGCACTCGTGAGATTGAACTTAAACAAATCGACATCGTTTGCACCAGCGTTTGAGTCGCCAATGACACCATTCCACTGCACGGGCACGGCGCCCGTCAAATCCTGCAGATCAATTGCATTTGGCAGAAGATCAGTCGTCTCTGTATTCGAACCAATTCTCAGTGAATAAATGGCGTTTGGAAGATTGCTGGCGAATTTCAGCACAGCGGAGTTTGACGCCGCGTCATATGTCACCGATATGGGATGCATGAGCACATCGTCTGCGGTTGTCAGCGTCCCACCAGTGTTGTATAGCCGATAGAAGGCCGGGTTTTGGGCAGAAGCGGGATTGAACGCATCCTGATTGAAATAGACCACCACAGTGTCGTTCCGCTGGACGAGACCGGCATCAGCCACGGTGAGGGCCGTTGCTGTGTTCAGCGTCTTCACAACGATGGGAGTGAAGGAATCGCCGACAAGCGAAACAATGCCGCTCCCGACGGGATTCACCGTCGCCGTCACACCCATTGCTGCCGCGGTGATTTGGTTAGCCAGAGTCGTTGCCACAGCATTCACGGATGACGCTGTGGTGTAATCGACGGCGGAATTACCTAGGGATACCCCGTTCGCCAGTGCCGTGTCGTTAAACTCAAAGACTGTCGTTTTTCCGCCAACCGTGATCGTCAGTTGGTCCGCATCCGTCAATTGCGCTACGTTTGCGATCGTGATATTCTTGTTGCGCAGCACAGGCTGCGGGATCACGCCTTCGACAACCGCGCCAAGATCAAGGGTGAAGTTGCGTTCGAGATCTACACCGCCGTTGAAGACCTCATTACCAATATTCTTCAGGGCCCCCACGCCGGTGCCTTTGATGGTAATTCGGTAAACGTCGTCCGGCAGATTCTCCGCAAAACGGACAACAACCTCTTCCGGATGGTCGCCAATTCCAACGTATCCAATTGTGACCGGCACGTCACCGAGACCGTTGATGAGTTTGTCGTTGCCGCCACGTTCAACAATGATTCCGCTTGCAAGCGTCGTCACATCGATGACCTGCCCGGGGTTGAACTGAAGAGTCAACTCTCGGGGACTGACTTGGCGGACTTCCGCTTCCTGCAGGATGTCGCCCACATTGGGGCGAATCGCGACCAACGTCGGCGTTGTCAGCAATGATCGCGTTTCGAGATGCTCTGCCTGCCGTGAAGCGTTGTCTTTGGAACGTCTGGCAATGCGGCGAGGACGGGTTTGAAGATTTTTCTGGAACGACTTAAGCCACGAGGAAATCAGCATCATTGCGTCCTTCAGAGGATCCCGTTCGAGTGACGAGTGAACTCGAAACGAAGAATGGATCCCGATTGAATCAAAAACGTTTAGTAGATGAATTTAAAGCGATGTAACTTAACGACTTACGGCAAGACAACAAAATCAAGGCAGCTTAAAAGAAGCCTAAGCGCAACAACCCGTTGTCAACGAGACGTTGATTGTGCCCCAAACAAACACCCCAAAATCCACCAAAAAAATCAAATTAACGGTTAATCAAAGCATATAGATTGAATTGGTAAGGCGTAAGATCGACTTTCCGTCTCACCCCAGAATCTCATCTTGCTGGTAAACTCGCAGTCAAACAGCGAATGGCCGTTGATTGGCATGAAAACTCCGAGATCGCGGATCGCATGTGCAATAGCTTTCACTCCGTTACGGTCGAGGAAATGATTTCCTCTGGCAAGGGCCCTTAAAACCACCCGGCGTTAAAGAAACAAGCGGAAAAATGCCTACAACCGCCAAAGTTTTCGCCAACAGCCCAATTCCACGACAGGCCGCAAACTGCGAGGTTCAGCAATTGGCTGATTCTTCGATTGCTGCAGATGTCTGTTCCGAAAAAGTCCTCATTTTGAGTCTACCCACGGAACTGTTCAAATGTCCAGTTGAACACTAAGCTCCAGGTGGCTCCAGTGACTTTCCAGAAGAGTCCATTTTCACTTTCAACTTCGAATACACCCAGAACTGGCGGCGTCCAGATGTGTGGCTGTCTGGAGTCCGGTGCGCCTCTTCCTCTAAGCGTCTCAGAGATCGCACGAGGCGAAATACGCCTGACCACAGATCGTCCCCTGAGGTTTGGAACAAAAATCTCCTTGGTCATGTTTCTGGATCTTGTGTCCGGCACTGTCCCAAATCGCGGCATCGTACATTGGTGCAGGCCTTCAATATCCGGCTGGGAACTTGGCCTGTATTTAAACGCCCCGATCCCCGAAAGTATGTTGTCAAAATTCTGGGGGGAACTCCGTGAAAACCTGCGATTTGCCTGTAACTGGGGAGCGTGGATTCAACTCCCAAACGACGCAAAGCGGAAGCCTCTTCGAATTCTGGACTACTCCCTTTGCGGTATGAAACTCCACTGCGAAACCGTGCTCAATGTCGGCCTGAAAGTAAGCATCTGCACGTCGTCTTCAGAATATTCCAACCCGGTGCTGATAGGCACCATTGAGCGTCAGGACATCGTTCATAACACTTATGGCTGTTTCCTGCCCCACGAAACCGGTCGTTTTCTGCCGGGACTTTTTAATCAAGGCACGGCGCTGCATATCGAAACGCCTTGCGTGGGCGGTATGAATGTCAGCACGTCACTGCTGCCGGAAATGATTGACAAGATGCCGACTGGGGGGTTCGCTTCCACAGACGGCTCCTATTCCTGCGACGGCAATTAGACGCTGTCCAGGTGCGATGTAGCCTATTGGCCCGGGGCGAATCAGTTTTCACGTTAGGCAGTCGCAAAACTTGTGGCACGGCAGTCTCCGCCGTGATTTCCCGGTGGAGACCACCCAGCTACGTTTCCCAGCAATTGAACAATTGCATCGCCCTCCCTGTTGGCCGGACTAACCTTGCAAAATCTGCCGACGGACGTCTGCGGTTCCGCCATTGTCGCCGAAACACGGCTGTTCCGGGGCAGATCTATCTTCTTGCACGGGTAAATGCGATTGCTGGTGCCTCGCCATATGGCCTACGATCCATCGCCGAGCATGGATGCTCTTCTGGGCTCACTACTTCGTATTCGCTGCGAGACCGTCGACATGGACGCCAAACAACCTCCCCAACCATCAAATCTGTTTTCAGGGTTCGTGCTGCCGTGCACTCTGGGATGCATCGTAGTCGCGACGCTGTTCGCGGTCGGTTGCAAGACGACTCCGTTAACGGAACGTAAACAACTGCTGATCGTGTCCGAGGAAGAAGAAAACCAAATGGGGCTGACTGCCTACCAACAGGTAATGGAAGAAGAACCCGTTTCAACCAATCAGTCCGCCGCCGAAATGGTGAAGCGTGTTGGCGAACGAATTGCTGCCGTCGCCGATCGACCTGACTTCAAGTGGGAATTCAACGTTATAGAATCTCCCACGCAGAATGCCTTCTGCCTACCCGGCGGTAAGGTCGCCGTGTACACCGGAATCTTGCCGGTATGCGAAACCGAAGCCGGCCTGGCCGTGGTGATGTCACACGAAATAGGACACGCGATTGCTCGACACGGCGGCGAACGAATGTCACACCAGATGGTCGAAAATCAGGCCAAGACGGCGCTCGAAAAACTCATGAAGAACAAGTCTGACAAGACTCAACAGATTGTCCTCACTGCTTATGGCGCTGGTGCTCAATACGGGGCCATCCTGCCCTACAGTCGTAAACACGAACTGGAAGCCGACCAGATTGGCCTGCTATTGATGGCCAAAGCGGGCTATGACCCCAGTGAAGCTCCGGAATTCTGGGAACGCTTCGCCGGCTCAAAACAGGGAGAGACACCCATGGAGTTTCTGTCGACTCATCCGTCAGACGCTCACCGATCGTCGGCTCTCCGCGAACAGCTTCCAGAAGCGATGGAAATTTACGAAAAAGCTCAGGAGAAACTCGGTTCGGGTAAATCACTGGAAGGTATCGTGAAGCCCGGCGTCTAACGTTTGAACGACTCAGCCAACAATCGAGAACAACCTTAAGCCACTCGCAGAAACACGTGCGCGGTTCTGCCCCCAAGCCATCGCTCTAATCAGGAGAAACGCGATTTTCGCGGCAACAAGTCGGCGTTTAGCGATGTGCATCCATTCTTTACAGCAAAACGTTTGCTGAACGTAACCGTTGCGACAAACGTCTAAAAACAGAAAACCCCTGACAAAAATCGCGTAATTCGCAGATGTTTTGTCAGGGGTTTGTGTGTGAAACAGGCAAACGATCGGGCGTTTAACCCTTCAGCACTTTGTCGATCGTTTCTCGCAGCACGCTGCCACTCTTTTGCAGAGCCGTTTTTTCTTTGGTCCACAGATCAACTTCGATATGGCTTTTCACACCGGAACGACCAACAACGGTTGGCACCGATAGGCATACATCGCTGATTCCATATGCTCCGTTTTGCAGGCTGCTAACGGGCAGAATGCGGTGATCATCCAAAGCAATGCTGTGAACGACGTCGGCAATGGAGACTCCGACCGCAAAGCCGGCTCCGCCTTTTTTCTTGATAACTTCAGCACCGCTTCCACGAGTTTTCGTTTCCACTTCCGCAATCAGCGAAGGTGTAACGCCGGGAAACTTATCTAACGGCAGGTTGGCAATCTGAGCCTGCGACCAGATCGGCACCATACTGTCACCGTGTTCTCCAAAGATAGTGACGGCAACCTGAGTGGCGGGCACGTCAAGCCGCAAAGCCAGCATGCTTCGCAGTCGAGTCGTATCCAGCACGGTTCCCAAACCGATCACCTGTGACGCTGGTAGACCAAGTTCCTTTACGGCCAGATACGTCAACACGTCCACGGGGTTTGAAACCACAAAGACAATAGCATCTTTTTTATAGCCGTGAGTCTTCACATCAGCCAGAATGTTTCGAAACAAAGCAACGTTGCGGTTGATTAGATCCAGTCGGCTTTCATCGGGCTTCCGACGCAATCCGGCAGTGATCACAATCACGTCGGCGTCTTTGCACTGTTCCGTTCCGCCCGACGTGATTTTCTGAGGAGCCATCAGCGATGCTCCGTGAATCAGGTCCAGTGCCTGACCTTCACAAAGCTCCTGATTGACGTCGACCAGAGAAATTTCCTTGACGATCTTTCCAGCCTGCAGGGCAAACCCTGCACACGATCCAACCAGTCCACCACCACCAATTATACTGACTTTCATCGTCGTCTTTCTCAATCTGTTAAGCCGGTTCCTACTGGCCATTGCGGCGAACGCGCGGCCGGCGGAAACCGGCACTTTGTTAACTGTGGTTAGATCCTGTTTACTTACCTAAGGCTGCCAGCACCTGATTTGTAATCATCTGCACCAGATCTTCATTTGCATTCACGCCTGAAGGTGTTTCGCACGCAGTGCCGCATGGTTCCTGCAGAATTCCCGGATAGCTTGGAGCGGCCGCGAATGCTCGCTGAACGGGAATGTTTTCCTTGTAGCCTTCTCGGAAAGCACTGTTACCGCACAGGTCGCAGTCTTCATTATGAAAGCGAGGATCGTCGAAGCCCCACTTCTTCTTGAGGTCCAGCAATTCGCGGCTCTTTTGTTCGTTCAGATATTCCGGCTGACCAATTTGCCTGGAAAGCAGCAGGATGCGGCAGTATGCATCCAGAATCTCTGTTTTCCAGTAAGCGTCCTGTACGCTGGTGCCAAAGCTTACTGTGCCGTGGTTTTTCAGGATGATCGTGTTAGTGGCTTTCAGAAACGGTGTGACGGTTTCTGCAAATCGCTGGTCACCAGGTGTCTCATACGGTGCGATTGGAACTTCGCCCATGAAAACTTCCACTTCAGGAAGAATGCACTGAGGAATCGGTTCGCCAGCCACAGCGAAAGCCGTTGCATGAGGCGGGTGGCAATGCACAACCGACTTCACATCGGGACGATGCTTCATGATTTCAAGGTGCAGCAGCACTTCGCTTGTGCGTTTGCGTGTTCCGGCAATCTGATTACCCTGCATATCAACAGCGCAGATATCTTCGGGCTTCATGAAGCCTTTACAGATCATGGTTGGCGAACACAGAACTTCGTTCTCGCCGACTCGAATACTGATATTGCCGTCATTTGCCGCCGCGAAACCCTTGTTATAAAGACGCCGACCGATTTCGCAGATGTCTTCTTTGAGTCCTCGGTCGTTGATTCCACTGTTCCATTTGTTGGCCATGATCTTGCTCACTTCGTTCGCTAAAGTTTATCGGTTTTCAGTTAGCAGTTCTCTGCGTTTGTGTTCAGCCTGAGTGTTAGACACCGACAACAGAACACTTATCTATGATCGCCGCGTTGTAAGCGTCGATCGGCTTGGTACCTGGATGAAATGCGGCGGACGCCTCAGCACTTTCGCTGACTGCGATCAAGCTGCCATCTCCTGCACCCATGTCGTCAAATACTACAATCGGCTCCGTCCTGCCGGATTCCATTCCCAGCAATCCTTCGTGCATCAAAGGCACCGCCAGCCTCCATGAGGCTCCGTCCAGTGACGGATGCCATTTGGACAAAGTGACCTTGCCGATGCATTCCATTAGTCTCATCGAACGCCTCCTGCGATTTCTTTCCATGACGCCGGAATCGTTGCACCAAATGGCATCATTCGCAGCAGCTTTAACAGCTGAGCATACGACCAACCGGCGGCATCCAGGCAAATCACCTGAGGATTCATAACGCGAACCAGTCTGCTGACGTCCGTATTCTGAGTCACCACGGCAACTCGCACATCACTGTTTCTGTTAAGCAGGCAGGCCGTCACGGACGGTTCGCCTCCGCAACACACAACCGGGTTTGGAAGCTGCTTACGACTTTTCTTCGCCGCGTCAAATTCACAACCGGCCGTGATGGTTGTCCACATGGCCGTCTTTGCTGCGGACGTTGCAGCAAAGCAGTTTCCAACAACGATGATGGTTCCGCCTGCCGCCGATTTCCCTGTGCTCAAAACACTGGTCACCGTAATTCCGTTACGGCGAATATAATCGTGGCCGGAAGGAGTAATGATGGCTCCCGCCGGAATTGTGATTGTTAGCCCTGACGCATTGATTGCAACAAGAGCCTGCTCTGAAATAACTTTGCCCGTTAACGCGACGACTGCGTTACGCTGATCCGGGCTGGAAGCAACACCAATAGGTGCCACGGCATCAGCTGGTGTGCCCGACTTCTCGGCAGCCGCGACCGCGACTCCACGAGAAGCAAGTTCTCGCAGTACGCTGGTTGTGATCGCTTCGATTTGTTCAGCACTAAAGGTCATTTACACATTTTCGGTTGGCTATATTCCGAGGTAGTTGAAGTTTCAACCCTCCTCACTATCCGTCAATCATTCCCTGCACTGCAAAACGAATCGGACAATCTTCTCGCCCGACCATTCCGCGGATGTGCTTTCCGTCGCTCGTGAAGAAAACCAAATCGCCCCTGCCGGCTCCAAGGTTATCAATGGCCAACACGGGAAACCCATCTGCTTTGTTTTCGATATCCAATGGCTGCAACACAATCAAACGCCAACCGTTCAGTGAAGGGTGCTTCACTGTCGCAGTTGCATTTCCGATTACTTTTGCAGTCTGCATCGCAGTGATTCATTCTTGTTCTGGTCAGATCCATCGCACATTGCAGAGGGAACAAAACCCAGAGCAATTCGGTGTGCACTGTTTTCAACAAGTCAGACCGTTGGGGGTCGTTTATTACCAGCCTGCGACCAAAACTCGTCCGGTGAGAACCGGCCTGTCTCAGATAATTCTCAGGTCTTCAACCATTGCACAGCGTCGTTGGCGAGTAAACGTCATCGGGCTGGTCACGCCCTCTCCGGTTGGTGTTGCGATGCTGAATGAAGGGTAGCCTTCGCCGCCAAGTCCAAGTCCGGCCATGCAGGGGCCGTTTTTGACGAAGATCGTTGTGTTCATGATGCGTCCCATCTTGGTGATGGTGTGCACGTCGCGAGAATGAATAATCGCCGTGTGACAAAAACCATGTTCATACTTCTTGGCAAGTTCAATGGCGTGGTCCGCACATTTGGCTCGCACAAAAGGCACGAATGGCATCATTTGTTCTTCTGGAACAAACGGATTGTGTTCGTCTGTTTCGCCGTACAGAATCTGCGTGTTGGCTGGAATCGTCAGTCCAATCTGAGCCGCCAGCCATGACGCGTCTTTGCCAATATAGTCACGATTCAGATGATAATGATCGCTGGCGTCTTTCGGAGGACTGAACGCTTTCGCTGTAAACTGAGCCACCTGTTGAGCATTCAGTAGGTAGCCGCCGTTTCGCCCCACCGCGACCATCAGCTGGTCGAAGATTTCGTTAACCGCGAAAACTTCTTTTTCGGCAATGCACAGCAGGTTGTTGTCAAACGCTGCTCCATCCACAATCGACTTCGCTGCGTTATTGATATCAGCCGTTGCGTCAACCACAACCGGAGGATTTCCGGGGCCAGCCACGATGGCTCGTTTCGGACTGCCGAGTGCCGCTCGAGCAACCGCAGGGCCGCCCGTGACAACCAGCAGCTTAACACCGCGGTGATCGAAGATAGCCTGAGCCGATTCAATCGTTGGCTCACCGATAATCGTCAGCAGGTTCTGCAGGCCGGTCGCTTCGTAAATCGCTTTATTAAAACGACGAACACCTTCCGCTGCAATTTTTTTGCCGCTTGGATGAGGATTCACGACAACTGTGTTGCCAGCAGCAACCATGTTGACAAAGTTTGCCGCCAGTGTTGGCAGCGAATGAGTAACCGGAGTGATGGCCCCGATCACGCCGAACGGAGCATACTCGGTAATCGTCAGGCCGTGATCTCCGCTGACGGCTTCCGTCTTCAGGAACTCAATGCCCGGCACGCTTTTGATGACTCGTAGCTTGCCGATCTTGTGTTCAAGACGGCCAATCTTGGTTTCTTCAAATTCCAGGCGGCCGAGCTCTTCAGCCTGCTCATCGCATATTGTCTTTACGATGTCGATCGCCTTGCCTCGATCGGCCATCGAGGCTTTGCTTAGCTGTTCGAAACCCTGCTGAGCTGCCTGCACGGCAGAATCCACATCGTTGAAGACGCCCCAGTTGCCGGTTGCCGCAACGCGATGGCTGGCTGCGGAGTTTCCGCTGCTGGAGATCTGACTCAACACTTCCTGAACGATCTGTCGGACAGCCTGTTCTGTAGCTTGCATAATTTTTGTCTCGCTCGTTTTACGTAGGTCAGGCGGAGCCTGACAATTTCCGGGCGTCAGGCACAGCCTGACCTACATCTGCCTAAGACTTAGTGATCCTCCTTGAATTTTCCGATTCCCGACTCTCCAGTCAGGCCCTGTGGCCTAAGTTCCTCCGGAACTTAGGCACGGCTCGTCACCCCTCGGCGACGACTACTTATCTCGCTTCAATTTCATGGATTCGATCATCAACCCAAAACTGCACCGAGCTTATTGATGGAATCCGGATTCCAATCAACACCACCAGAATGGCGGCGGCGACAAGATTGCCACTGAACTGCGAAGTCAGATAGGCAACCAGATTCATAAATGCGGCTCCTTCCAACAACGCACACGCGATAATGGTGCGAACACTTAATGCAGGCATCACTGCCGCAAATTTTTCAGCGGCATCCGCATTCCTAAGCCGTTCTGCGTCGACTCCATTCAGAATTGTGCCAGCCACAATGCCCGGAATCACAAGGTGACTCACAAACATGATCGCTGCAAAACCAAGCCCAACCCAGGAAACGACGTCCGGAGAACCATCCAGTGCTCCTTCATTCACTACCAGCGTGACTCCCATAAACACCAGCACCCCCACGGCCAGCGCCGCAGAGATAATCTGAAGCCCTCGAACTGCAGCAACGCGATCCGACGCTGGCAGATCAAAACCCTGCTGATCTGGTGTGGAATATGGGTTTAACATCATTCACCTGAAAACTGCGGCTGCGTTTTCGCCCTGTCCCTAGATTTCGCCGCCGTCGAAAATCTTTTTGTCCTTAATACTGACCGAATCGATGATGCCAACGATGGCACAATCAATCGGCAGAGTCTTTGTGCCCGGAGTAAACCGAGCACTGCTTCCCTGCACGCACAAGACAACTTCGCCTTCGCCAGCTCCAACCGTATCTACCGTGACAAACGAACGTCCGGTCGGCTGAAGTCGGCTTTGATCTTTTTCGTCAACACGCAGTGGTTCGACAATCAACAGCTTCTGGCCAACCAATTCAGCGGCCTTCTGCGTTGAAACGACGCTGCCCGTTATTCGTGCCAGAAACATGGAACTATCCTTTTGTAGCATGGGCCACTGACCCGTGCTCGTGATTCATACACGGCTCAAAGAGCCATGCAATATTCAGCTAACTGATCGCTGTTGCGGTTTGCCGTGCAACAACCAGTTCTTCGTTGGTTGGAATTACCCAGACCTGCACTTTGCTGTTGTCAGCGTTGATACAGACTTCGGTATTTCGTTTTACGGCCGCATTCTTATCAGAACACAATTCCATACCTGCCCACTCCATGTTGCGACAGACGTTTGCGCGAATCCGTTCGCTGTTTTCACCAATGCCACCGGTGAAGACGACAACGTCGACTCCGCCCAGCAAAGCCATGTACGATCCAATGTACGACCTGATCGATGCCTCGAACAGCTTCAGTGCTTTCTCGGCTCGATCATGTCCTTCAGCTGCCGCGTTCTCCAGATCGCGACAGTCTCCACTTAGCCCGCTGATCCCCAGCAGACCGCCTTTGGAACTCATTTCCGCCAGCACCTGTTCAAACGTCAGACCCGTCGCCTTCATAATGACGGGAATCGCATAAGCATCAAAATCGCCTACGCGATTATTGTTCGGCAGACCACCCTGAGGACTCATGCCCATCGACGCCGCTCGACTTTCACCATTGGCAATGGCACAAATCGATGCACTTCCGCCAAGATGGCAACTGATGACTTTCAGATCGTCGCGTTTCAGAATCTCCGCCGTTCGCCCCGCAATAAAGCGATGGCTGGCCCCATGGAATCCCCAGCGGCGAATTTCAAAATCAGTGTACCATTCGTACGGAACCGCGTACGCTCGATGTTCAAAGGGAATGGTTTCGTGAAAGCCGGTTTCCAGCGCCGCCACCAGTGGAATCCGGGGAAACGCTTTTTGTAACTGACGCATCGCTTTAACGTACGGAGGATTATGTGCCGGAGCGATGTCGGACAAGGCCTCCATCTTTGCCAGCAGTTCCTCGTTCACAAGGCGAACGCCACTAAGACTTCCTGCAAACACGGCTTTAAAACCAATGCCTGCCACTTCATCCACCGACTTCAGACAGCCGTGTTCCGGATCAGTTAACTGCTGCAGACAAATGCTGACTGCAGCTGCATGATCAGGAACATTCTGCTTTGTGTCTGACCGATAATCACCGATCTCAACAAAGCACTGACTTTCCATTTCGCCGATGCGATCAATACCGCCTCGAGCCAATTCCGCTTCGTTTGACAGATCAAACAATCTGTACTTGAAACTTGTGGAACCGAGATTTGCAACCAGTACCTTCATAACGTCCTTCGCCTTCCGTGACGTGCCTGAATTAAGGAGTTGTTGTACTGTGCGAAAGTCTTTCGACTGCGCACCTCGCCCATCACTCAACGAGTGAACGGCGACATTAATGACTACATGAACTGAGCCAGCAAAGTTGGTTCAGGACGAGGAATCAGATGAGCACTCACCAGTTCGCCGCTCTGAGAAGCTGCTGCTGCTCCGGCATCTACGGCGGCTCGAACAGAACCGACGTCGCCTTTGATGATGGTTGTAATATACGCGCCGCCAATCTGGATCTGCTTTACCAGGCTAACGTTGGCAGCCTTCAGCATCGCGTCGGATGCCTGAATCTGAGCGACCAGACCTTTGGTCTCGATCATTCCAATTGCTTCGGACATGGGTTTCCCTTTGGGAATAGTGTTCACTGGAAAGTATTCGTTTAAAAGTAATTCACACGTCAGGCTGTGCCCTGCTTTTGGCACTGTCTTCCGCGATTCGTTCGCCGGAGTTCGCCTTCAGCCGCGTGCTGCGTCTGAAAACAGAACACTGACTATTTGGCGGACTTTAACTTTGGCAGCACGGCAATCAATTCTTCGTGTGGTCGAGGAATGACTTCCACGCTCACAACTTCACCAAGCTTGGATGCAGCCTGTGCACCCGCGTCGATGGCTGCTTTCACAGCACCAACATCACCAACAATAAAGGTTGTTACCAGACCGCTGCCGATCTTGTCCCAGCCAATTACTTCCACGTTTGCAGCCTTGAGCATCGTGTCGACGGCTTCGAGCATGCACACGAAGCCCTTCGTTTCGATCATCCCAAGAGCTTCCATTGCTTTCGCCATTTCATCACTCTTTCTTACGCCGCCGTCGTCGGATCATCCAACGCGTTGGCAAGTTGTTACACAGCTCTCCATGGCTGTGGATTTGAATTCAAAACTCCGCCCTTGGTTTTCAATCGCTGGAACTCAAAGTCCCACCCGACTGCCCGCTGATGACTATCAACTCAATGCGAGTGACAGGCACATGGTTCCGGCTTTACCAGTTCCACCAGGGTCGCCTTTTCCAGATTAATGGCGTTGCCTTCATCTGTATCCAGGTGCACTTCCAGCTTGATACCATCACCGGCTCGAACAGTCAGGTTTTCCAACACTGTCGAACAGCCTGGCGATTCAACCCGCAGATGCACTTCGTCTTTGTCATTCACGCCGTAATGAGCGAGATCCGCAGCACCCATGTGCACGTGACGCATCGCTCGAATTACACCCTGCTGCAATTCCACCACACCTTTGGGGCCAACCAGGACGCAGCCTGGAGTTCCCTGCACGTTGCCGGAGACTCGCACGGGAAGATCAATTCCCAGTGAAATACCGTCTGTAAATGCCAGCTCGACCTGTGAATCTCCTCGGCACGGACCAAGCACACGCACGTTCGGCAGCATGCGTCGTCGAGGACCAACAACTGCTACGGTCTCTTCAGCCGCAAAGTAACCGTCCTGATACAAAGCCTTCTGCGGCGTTAAAGTCGCCCCTTTACCAAACAGAATTTCTACATGTTCCTGAGTCAGGTGAACGTGTCGCGCTGAAATATTCACCACTAGTGGATTGCGGTTGGCCGCAGCCGCCACGGTTTGCTCGGCTGCGTTGGTTCCGCTACCACGCAAAACGGGAATTCCGCCGGCTGTTACCTTGTTAAATGCGCCGCCCGAATGTTGGGCGACCACTTCGCGAACAATGCGCTCAATGTCAGTTCGCTGAATTGCTGTTACTGAAACCACTGCCGTTGCTCCCCGTAAAAAACAAGCGTGTTGCCTGCTTCTATGTTGCCAATCTGAACCGCCGAACAGACAGTTCACGTCGCCGCTCTTTTTTTTGCCACCAACACTGAACCCGTACAACACTGAACCCGCACCACACGCCGAAACTACGTTGCCATCAGACTGCTGCCCGACTTTTCGGTTTCTGACTTTCCACTTCCTGCAACAACCTCCAAAGAGATTCCGTTCGCTTCCAGCGTCCGGTGCCATTCGCCCGACAATCCGTCGTCGGTGACTACTTCATTCACTGCATTCAGCGGACAAAGATAAGACAACGCTCGCTGTCCGAATTTGCTGCTGTCTGCCACTAGGCTGACCCGATCAGCCGCCTCGATCATCTGACGCTCGGTCTCCACCAACAATGCGTTGCTGTTGAACAGTCCGTTCTCAGCTACTCCGCCGGCCCCCATTACCAATCGAGACACATGAATGTTCTTCAATGCTTCAATCGCCTGATCACCCAGTGCCACTCCGGTTTTGGGGTACACATAACCGCCGATAAAAATCAGTTCAATTTTCGGCTGATTCATCAACAACGACGCAATGGGAAATGAATTCGTAACCACCTGCAGGGCTTTCCCATTCAGGTTTCTGGCGACCTCCAGAGTTGTGGTTCCACCATCCAGAAGGACGGTCTCACCGGCAGAAATCATTTCTGCCATACGCTGAGCGATCCGTCGCTTTTCCAATGATGCCCGGTTTTGACGGACGTCAAAATCTGTCAAAGAATCTCCGGCGTAGGCGGCTCCGCCCCGAGTTCGGTGCAAATGCCCCTGAGCATCCAGAAATTCAAGGTCTCGACGCACCGTTGACTCGCTTGCGCCCACTTCAGCGACCAATCGCTGCAGTGAAACAAAGCCAGATTCCTCCGCAATTTGAAGGATTTTGATGCGGCGTTCGTCAGTAATCATCATTTCTCTGACAGTATTTGAGTGCTATTAGTGCCATAACATGACCGCTAATGACAGGTTTAACAAGCGTCCGTTCACGTAAATGATAACAAATGAGATATTTCACCCCGAACATCTCATAGCACCCAAACCTCGCTGCCTGAACACATTACCACACGGATGTCATCGTGTTGCCAAAAAACAACGTGGTGGAACGACTGAACACCCATAACTGCGGGACTTGACGGTCATGACGATTTTTGAGCTCACAGGGCCAGACCTGCTGAAGAATCTGCACCAACGCAAATGTTTGCTCAAGTGGCGCAATTCATAAGATTTCGCAGGGCCGGATTGTCAGCATCCGTCGGACCCTGGCGGACTTCAAACAGCGACTAGCTGTCGCCCGCAACGCCCAATGGGATACAGCAATATCATCACCATTTCGGCTATCCATAAGCACTACTACATCAGCGGAAATAAAAGTGAGTCGCCCCTTGGGATTTACAGCCATGGCCCACACCCCGCGCACGCTGAGGAAATCAACTACGTTTGTTAGTTTTGAATTTCCATTAGCCTCAACGACGAACGTTCACCTTATCCGCGGCAGGAAGCACGTGCGTTCAGGTCGTTCGGGAAAAATATCAGTCCGAGAACGCCGTTGTCGCAAAACCACTTAATTTTAAAGAACAATACTGCACCTGAATTTGCGGATGAGTCGCAACCAGTGCCAGCCACTACCTCAGACATGCTACAGAATACCGGAACCAGAGAGCCTCGTGTTTCCGGTGTAATGTGGGAAGCCGTTAGCCAACTCAAAAAAATCACCACTGACTCATAAACATAAACACAGCCAAAATATTACTTTCCCAGGCCCAACTTCGACCAGCGAGCACCTGTCGCCGGTTTAACCGCCCACTGAACGCGAGCCACGTAATTGTGATCCCTTGATTACACAAAGACAGAAGGCACCCAGATAAAACTGACCAGCACAAGCAGCCGCGTAAGTCGAATCAGCACACAATTTAAAAAAGCTGAACTTCCAACCACCGCTGCTTCAGTCACGACGGGAAGCCACAACGATATCCAGGCAACCGTGATGGCAATGACTACCGTTGACCTGAGGCTGTTTATGGCCGCCAATCCTGAAATTGGCGAATTCATCAAAGTGCAAATGAGCCTGCCTGATTCCAACGACTGCGTTACGGTCTCAGGAATCGTGCACTGGTCCGAAATGCGAGGCAAGAACCACGAAGTCGGAGTATTCACGCAACAGCCACTTCCGCACGTTATTCAGGATCACTATCTGAATATGCGCCGACAGGCCGAACGATATCGATGCCGCGTTCAGGGCCAGATCTGTTGGACGCGGAACCAAATAGAATCGGCCGCTGTAGTTGTTAACTACAGTTTCAACGGTTTGTCCGTTCGATCCGACAGTGCCAGCGTCGTCGACGAGCCATTTACATTCAACTGGGTACATCGTGGCCTGTCGCGTCAGATTTCGGCAGCCGCATTGTGGCAGATTGAACAGGACGGCGGATTCCTGATCGCTGGTTGTCCGTCGTAACAAGCAGCGACTGGCACAACCCCAAGCCCGTGCGACACATTCACCAATGCGTCATTCATTACTGGCAGCCGGCTAAATTCATCGGCAGAACTGATGAATCGTCCGGTGGCAATGCGACATGCACACAAAATCGTGGGTAATTGAAATCACTGACTGATTTTCACCGCGTTCTAATCTACTGAAATTATTCTGTAGTCATTGATTCGTTTCGCCAACTTGGCGATCAGCAACAAAGTGTTGCCTCCAAACTCGTGCAGGACGCACGAGAAGTATTCATTGGCTTGCCAATGAATAGCGAAGTAAAGGATGACTCGCATGCTTAACAGGGATCGCAACTCCCTGATCCTGGCCGCAGCTGTTACTGCAGCTCTGATCTATGTTTACCCGCTATTTCTGCCGACACCGCTTCTTGAACCGGACGAAGGGCTGCACGCCGCGATATCTCAGGAAATGCTGGAACACGACGAATGGATTGTGCCCCGCTTCCGCAGTAAACCCTTTCTGGATAAGCCAATTCTGTATTTCTGGGCTCACATGGTTTCCATGAAAGCGTTCGGAATGACTGAACTGGCCGTTCGCCTGCCAGGTCTCCTGTTTGGACTGCTGGGAGGACTCACCACGGGGCTGCTGGCGTGCCGGCTGTTTGACACCCGAACCGGCATCATGGCCAGCCTGATGTCATTGACAATGTTTCTGCCAATGGCTCTGGCCCAGGCGGCCGCTCACGACGTCGCCCTGGTCCCATTTACCAACATGGTGCTACTATGCCTGTGGGAAATGGAACGCGCAACCGAATCCAAATCACAGCGCCGATGGTTGTTAGCAGCAGCCTGCATGTTCGGCATGGCGATTCTGACGAAAGCGTTAATCGGAGTGGTGATCGTTGCAGTCGGTTATGGCCTGTCGCTGCTTGTAAGTCGTCGACTGAACATTGGAAGCTGCGTGCGATTGATGTTTGCTATCGCATTGGGGGCAGTAGCGGCCAGTCCGTGGTATCTGGCCATGGAATTCCGCAGCAGCGGCTATCTGTATTATTACTTCATCGAACGTCACGTTCTAGGATTTGCAACGGCCACTCAGTCTCATGGCAAAGCACCCGGGTACTATTACGCCCCGTTTTTAACGCTGGGTTCGATGCCCTGGGTCTGGTATCTCGCTCCACTGCTGAAAGACGAGTGGCAAAATAGAAAAACACGGACAGGCACTTTTCCCGCAATGGTCTTCGTCGCCTGCTGGCTTGTAGGAGGAATTCTGTTTCTGTGTGCCGCTAAGTCAAAACTTGCGACTTATGCGTTACCACTTTTCCCAGCTATCGCCATTTTTTCGGCCGTTTCGTGGCAGAAACTCGCCAACAAACAGCTTTCTGAAGCTTCGACGGTATGGTTCAAAATGATCGTCCGCGTTACCGGAGCCATGGGTATTGTAACTCCCTTCGCTACACTCGGAGCCTGTGAGTTTTTGCTGGGTGTCCAGTTTCCGTTAGTCAGCTGGCTGGCGGCAGCAGTCGTGTCTGCGGTGGCAATCGGCACCACAACCGCGTTCGAACAACAACGCTTTAATCGGACAGTTGCGCTAAGTTCGGTTTGGGTGGCGGGTCTCTGCGGACTGGCTATGACCTGGCCGTTGCAGATTTTCGCAGAGCAGTACTCAGAAAGAAGCCTGGCCGAATGGATCAATAAAAAAGGCTCTGTGCCGAGACACGTGGTAGTGGTGGGAGAAAAACCAGCCTCCGTGATCTTCTATCTTGATAGAAAGCTGCGTAAAGATCTTCGACTTGACCAAATTACCGGTTTGAGCATAGAAGAGTTGGTTGCAGAAGGCTTTTCGGCAGAAGGCATGGTGCTGGCTGTCACAAAAAGCAGTCAACAACAGACTGAAACACGTCAGCAATCGATCCCCGGAAAACTCCTGGATTCTGCGGGTCAGTTTCACATTTACAAATCCTCGCCGGCCCCAAGGGCCATTCAGATATTCAGGACGGCATGGAGTCCGGACGAATGAACCACTTTCCCGATGTCTCAATTATCGTCCCTACATACCGTGAAGTCGAAAATCTCAAGGAATTGATCCAACGACTGGACGCCGCTGTTACAGCAGCAAACCTGTCCGCGGAAATGATTATAGTTGACGACAACAGTGGCGACGGCACCATCGAATTGTGCAAAACCCTAGCGCTAACTTTTCCAGTGAGACTTGTGACCCGCACGAATGAACGTGGCCTGGCCACTGCAGTAATTCGAGGTTTGCATGAAGCTCGGGCTGACCTGCTGCTTGTCATGGACGCCGACCTGTCGCATCCTCCAGATGCTGTCCCAAAACTTCTTAAACCTCTACAAAATGGCGACGCCGATTTTGTAATCGGCAGCCGTTATGTTACTGGTGGATCGGTCGACGAGGCGTGGAGTTTTTTCCGGTACGTGAATTCCAAATTCGCAACGTTGCTAGCAGTCGGCCTGACTTCTGCAAAAGACCCCATGGCAGGCTTCTTTGCAATCCGACGAGACTCGTTGGTCGATCTTTCCACGCTTAATCCATGTGGCTACAAGATTGGCCTGGAACTCATGGTTCGCTGCAATTGCCGCCATGTAGCAGAAGTGCCAATTCGCTTTGAAGATCGCAAAGCCGGAGAAAGCAAACTCAACCTAAAAGAACAATGGCTGTACATTCAACATTTAGTGCGACTCTACGCTTTTCGATATCCAACCGTGTTGGGTACTGGCATATCGGCCGCCGTTTTTGCTGGCCGCAGCCTGGCACAAGTCTTCAATCTCATTACATTTCGAAGCCAGCATTCGCCAGCACAAGCTGCTACTGACACGCGACGAACCACTGATGTGCAGCTTGACGATCAACCGAATATCCTGCGGCTTGAACGATCGACTCCGACGAACGTCGACGGTTCAGCCGAACAACGACAAGCCGCTTAGAAATCGTCGCGAAACAGCTGCCCATTTAGTCTGACTCGCAAAGCAGACCTCGGTGCCCTAAAACTTTCGCTGCAAGTCGGGTTACCCATCTGACAGACTCGAATTCCACACCAACAGTTGGCGTCTGAACTGCTCCGCGATGATGTTCAGTAGAACTTTCGCTCTCGCAGCAGCCCTCGACGTTTTAACGCTCGCGGCGAATTACTGGTGCTGGTCTGCTCAGATTGGCCTGATTTTGTCGCAACGCCTGGCCGGCCGGACGTGAGGATTTTGACGTCGGAGCATACAATCCAGGGATGTGACTCAGCGTGATGTCGTTATCATGGACAACCATGAAACACATCACTCTTATTCTCGTTACTGTTTCGCTCGGGCTGCACCTGCAAGGCCTTGCGGCGGATGAACGGCACAACACAGTTGTGCAGTCGTTTCTGCAGCAGCATTGCCTGGATTGCCACGGTTCGCAGTTACAGGAAGCCAATCTGCGATTTGACCAGTTATCTCTGCCATCATCGACCTCCAATATAGAGGGCACGTGGGCCAGAATCGTGGACGTTCTTGATGCCGGCGAAATGCCGCCAAAGGACCTGCCGCGGCCCGATGCAAAAACCACTAAGCATGTTTCAAAGCTGATCACTTTGCATATCGCAGAAGCTGCTACAGAACGCCCTCTGGCTCTGCGACGACTGAATCGTCGTGAATACGAAAACACAGTGCATGATCTGCTGGGCATCGACGTACCTCTGGCAGATCTTTTGCCGGAAGATGGCAGCATTCAGGGATTCGACAACGTCGCAGATGGACTCAGCGTATCTTCCGTGCTGATGGAACAATATCTTGAAGCCGCAAACGTTGCCTTCGACGCCGTCATTCGGCGTATCAAACCACTGCCCCCGAAAACTCGGCGAGCCGACATGATGCAGGTTAAGGAAAATATTGATTCGGTTGAGAAAAAAAAGGGTGGCACTATCGAAGTTAATAACTCGTTTGTGAAATTCACTCCGGGCTGGCCCCCCGTCCGTTTAGATTCAGCTCATCCGATTGAAGCAGGCGTGTATCGCTGTCGCGTCGCCGTGTGGCCGTATGATGCAGGTGATCGCACATTAAGCGTGGCATTGTATGTGGGAACTCTGTTCGGACCGGAAACGCGACGATTCATCGGGTCTTATGATGTGCGGGGAACGGCTGACACACCGCGGATTATTGAATTCACCACTCATTTTCAAGAGGGACATTCAATTCACATCGTGCCACGGATCTGGCCTGAACACGTGACGTGGCGAGACAAACACGAAGCTCAGCCCGGCGTCGGCGTGGTGTGGGCAGAAACGTATGGGCCGCTCGATCAGGAATTCCCATCAAAATCGCAGCAGCGCCTTTTCGGTAATTCACCGAGCCTGCAATTGGTGGAAGATCAACCGATTTATATGCGTCACCGCAAAGGAGTGAAACTGCATAACGTTGAATCATCTGCACCACGAGCCGATGCGGAACGAATTATTCGAGGACTGATTCCAAAAGCATTCCGCCGTAACGTTTCCGCCGAAGAAATATGGCCTTTTGTGGAACTCACGCTGTCTCGCCTTGATTCTGGTCGCACCTTCGAACAGGCCGTGCGAAGCGGCGTGACGGCGGTGCTGTGTGCCCCTCAGTTTCTGTTACTGAACCGGTCAGAAGTTGTCGACGACTTCGACGTGGCGGCACGACTCTCGTATTTTCTGTGGTCGACGATGCCCGATCAGCAATTGCTGGAACTTGCAAACGCGGGACAACTAGGCGATTCCGAAACCCGATCCGCACAGATTGATCGCATGATTGCCGATGCGCGAATTGAAAACTTCGTCAACAACTTCACCGGTCAGTGGCTGGACCTGCGCGACATCGAAGCGACAACTCCGGATGCAAAGCTGTATCCGGAATTCGACCCTTTGTTGCAGGAATCAATGCTGAACGAAACGAAATACTTTTTTCGCCATCTTCTTCATGAAGACCTTTCGGTGCTGAATATCGTCGATTCGGATTTCACTTTCCTTAACGAACGACTGGCTCGCCATTATGGAATTACCGGCGTCACAGGCCACGAAGATTTCCGGAAAGTCCTGCTGCCCCAGGACAGCCTTCGTGGAGGAGTTATGACTCAGGCAAGCGTACTGAAAGTCACTGCCAACGGAACAACAACTTCACCCGTAATTCGCGGCGTCTGGGTAATGGACAATATTCTGGGCCGCCCGCTGCCGCCCCCACCGTCAGGTGTTCCAGCAGTAGAACCGGACATTCGCGGCGCCACGACCATTCGAGCACAATTGCAGAAACATCGCGAAGTTGACAGCTGTGCCATCTGCCATAAACGAATTGATCCGCCGGGATTCGCTCTGGAACAGTTTGATGCAATTGGCGGCGAAAGACAGTGGTATCGTTCGATTGGCGACGGTGAGAAGCTACCTGGAAAATGGCGTATCGTAAAGGGCCCAGCGTTGAACCGGCAGATCAACTGGCGGATGGCCGAACATTCAGCGACTTTGTACAGTTTCGAAACCATCTGTTTGATGACAAAGAACAGGTCGCCCGTGCTTTTGCGTCCAAGTTGATCGTCTACGCTACAGGTCGACCGGTCACCATCGCCGATCGAATTGCCGTTGACGACGTCGTTGCACAATGCAGCCACAGCCAGCTCGGACTAAAATCGATGATCCATGCAGTGATCGAAAGTGATCTGTTTCTGAAGTATCGATAACCCTGCTCGTCATACAACGCGAACGAATCTGTAGAATCGGACAACTGCATTCACCGCTGAAAGCAAATTCATGACGTCGCATCTGAATCGAAGAACGCTGTTGAAAGCCACTGGAGTTGCCGTCGCGCTTCCATGGCTGGATTGCATGACCACACTCGGGCAGACCTCTGCGAATTTCCACAAATCGGCTGGTGATGTACGCCGCATGCTGGCAATGGGGGCTCCGCTGGGCATTCACACGCCTTACCTTTTTCCAAAGTCAGCGGGCAGAGACTATGAAGTCACTCCCTATCTTGAACCGCTACAGTCTCTGCGACAGAAATTTTCGGTTGTGTCCGGTTTAATGCATCCGGACGTTGATGGAGGCCACAGCGCCGAAAAAAGTTTTCTGACCGGGGCCGCTCACCCGGGCCAGCCAAGCTTTCAGAACACAATTTCAGTTGACCAGTTCGCGGCGGAACAAATCGGACATAAGACTCGGTTTGCTTCACTGACCCTGGCTGCAGATCGTTCCAGCCTTTCCTACACCCGTTCGGGCGTGCAGATTCCCGCGGAGACAAAGCCTTCTCGTCTTTTTGCGAAGCTGTTTCTAGATGGCACCTCCGAACAAAAAGCCAGTCAGATGCGACGCATTGAAGACGGCCAAAGCGTGATGGATCTGGTCCGCGATCAAACACGACAGGTTGCTCGCAAGGTGGGACAGCAGGACAATCAAACACTTGAACAGTACCTGACAAGCGTCCGCGAACTGGAACAACGTCTTGTTCAGGCAGCCGAATGGGCTAAGCTGCCGAAACCGACCGTCGATCGCAAGCCTCCGTCTGACATCACGGATCGAGCCGATTTTACGGGACGCATGCAACTGATGTATGACATGATTTTTCTGGCCATCCAAACCGATTCGACACGATTAGTCACCCTGCACGGCGCTGGCGGAGCAGAAGTGGTTGCACTGGATGGAGTCGACGATGGCTGGCACAACCTGAGCCATCACGGGCGCGACCCCGACAAAATTGAGATGCTGGCGATCATTGAAAAGGAAGAAATGCGCCTGTTCGCAGAACTGATGCAGAAACTCGATGCTGTCCGGGAAGGCGAAAATACGCTGCTTGACCAAACGGCAATTTTGATGGGTTCTAACCTTGGCAACGCGTCAAGTCACAGCAATGCCAATCTGCCAATCATCGCTGCCGGAGGCCACTTTCAACACGGTCAACACCTTGCCTTCGACCCGGCAAGTCCTCCGCCACTCTGCAATCTGCTGGTCAGCTTTCTGCAACATCTCGGGCTGGAAGTGGATCGCTTTTCAAGTGGCCAAAGTACACTGACGGGGCTAACTTAAACGCTGTCCCAAAACTCGCAAACCTACAAGTACACAAGCGAGCAAGTGAATCCAGCCATTGCAAAATTCGCTCACGCGTCGTGCTTATATTGAAAAGACGCGGAACTGGTTTTCCGACCGCAGCCAGCGATTGAAGTCAGCCGCAACACGTAAGTGAAACTACGGCCTGCAAAGTAGCTCAAACCGAAAATCAGCAGCGGTAAACCGCGGTCTACGGCTTCACATCCAGATACCGCCACAAATACCACGAAGCCACACTGCGGTAAGGTGCCCAAGTGGCAGAAATGAATTCCAGCTCGTGTCCGGTCAGCTTGCCCGACGAACCATAGATCGATTTGATTGCGTTTTGCAGGCCCAGATCATCCGGAGCAAAGATATCCGGTCGGCCAAGCCCAAACAGCAGAAACATTTGAGCCGTCCAGCGACCAATACCTTTTACCGCCGTTAACTCAGTAATCACAGATTCGTTGTCGACCTGAGCAATCCGGCGAAAATTCAACTGCCCAGCCTGCACTTTGCCACACAGATCCAGCAGGTATCCTCGCTTTTGCTTCGACACTCCAACGGCGGTCAGTTCGGCTTCTGACAAGCCAATAATGCCAGCCGCGGACAGACGTTGCTGCGGCAGGGCGGCCTGCAGTCGCCGTCGGATTGTTCTGGCAGCTGCCACCGAAATCTGTTGAGACAGAATAGACCGAGCCAACAGCTCAAAACTTCCTCCGCTGCGCTGCAAAGTACAAGGACCGACTGTTCTGATAACTTCGCCCATTCGCGAATCTTGGCGACGCAGATGACGAATGGCCGAGGAATGGTTTGGTTTCATTAAACCACGCTTCAACAGAATCTTAGTTCGTTCCGAAGGTCATGACTGCCGGCGAACGTGATGCTGCGCTGCGTTCCACTGCGATGCAAACGCAAACTTCGTTAGCGGAGTACGTGCATTCCCCGCAACCACGTTCAGAAGAATGATTCCGGTCATCTAACGTTCAACAATATCGTTGATGTGCTTTAGTGCTGCCGGATTGTGATCGACGATCCAGATGTTTCGATAGCGAACAGGATCGCTGTGGTTCTGCAAACGGATCGGATAAGGATCGGCGGATTCCGGCTGCCCTGCTCCGGTCTTGCGTTCGACGTTGAAATTATTGTGTACGGCAACACCGTTATGCTTAACGGTAAGTCGAGCATTCGCAAGCTTTTGGCCTTCGCTGTCAAATTTTGCCGATATCAGAGTGATGTCGTAAGTCTGCCACTGCAGCGGAGGCAGGCACATATTAATCGTTGGCGGCTGATATCGGTACAAAGCACCGCATTCGTTAAAGGCACCATCAAGACCAAACGAATCCAACACCTGCACTTCGTATCGGCTCTGCAGATAAATGCCCGAGTTACCTCGTTTTTGTCCACGTTCTGTGGGCATATAAGGCAAGCGGAATTCGATGTGCAGAGTGAAGTCGTTGAACATTTTTTTGAAGTCAGCGCCTTCCATTAACAGGCCATCGTCGGTGATGCGGCCGTTATAAAACTCATCAGCTGACGTTCCGTCGAACAGGACAATCGCGTTGCAGGGAGGCCGCTGACTCAAAGTCGGGCTGGTGCGAATGGTTCTGGGAAAGCTGCCCAGATTGTTTCCCGCAGCAGATTTCAGCAGCAACAGATTGTTCTCAATCCGCGCCGAAAGCTGTTCGCCTTTTAGTTCCAGAACAGAGCCTTCGCGAGTACCCGACATTCGTACGCGTTCGCGACGATCCCAGCCTGCACCAGGTAGACCGAAGTCGAACTGAACCGCATCAAACTTGCCATTTCCCAATGCAACAACCTGCACCCCGACCTGGCGATACAGAGAGGACGGGCCACCTCGATCAGGCAAAATCAGGCCTGCGTATTCACCTTGAAATGCAAAATCATCGTCCACATTTTGCGGGTCGGCCGACACAAACGGCTTCGTATCCTGAGCCGTGACGGCCGATGAAAATACCAGAAATAAGATGGCTGCAGCGCGAGCAATCCGGTCCATGAAACAGGTTCCCGAGATAAGCGGTCACAAAATACGAAAACGGTCAGCCAGCAGTCTGATGACTCGCCCGACAAGTCTCAAGTAATAAACTGCCCCGCAGCAGCCGCCATTCGACATATCAGAAACTGATCATCCCGAATCTACCTTCAACCTGAGAGTTTTTTTGCCAGCTCCGTTTAAAATTCAAAAAAGCGGCCAACACAAACGTTGCAGCGCCGGTTTGTTCAGAATCGGCGATACAGGTGGCAGCACCAACCGACCACAATCGTGGCGGTGTTGGGATCGGCCATGCCGGCAGGTTGCAGCATCAGGAGACACCGGGGCTTCGGGTGTCCCGCTCGACGCCAACAGCTATCACCTTGTCGACTCCTGAGTTCATGGGGAATCTACAGCAGAAACACATCGAATTAGTCTTTTTCACAACTCATGAATGTCCAGCCGGCAGGCAATCTGGCGGCTTTTCGCACTACGGCAATTCCGTCACTAACTGTAATATCACCGTAGTGGCCGTCGCCCCCGGTTGCCTCGGAGGCCACTATTTTAGCGCCTGCTCCGATCAGCACATTCTTGTCAACCAGCGAACCATCGATCACCGCACCATCGTCGATGCCAATGCGGTCACTAGCGACGGAGCGGTCCTTCACATAATAGTCAGCTCCCATCACCACGCTGTTGCGGATGGTAACATTGCTACCAATCTGCGTACGAACTCCAATCACGCTGTTTTCGATGTGCGTACCAGGACCAATCACGCAACCATCGGCAATCAGACTTTGCTTAACAACGCAGTAGTCAAACCGCGTGGACGGCAAGAACCGCGGCCGAGTAAAAATTGGATATTTCTGGTCGGCGAACTTAAACACCGGTTCCGTTGCAGCCAAGGCCAGATTCGCATCAAAGAACGCCTTGATAGTTCCGATGTCTTCCCAATAACCATCGAACAGGTGCGTCTGCACATGATGTTCTTTGATAGCCATCGGAAAGATGTGCTTGCCAAAATCTTCGTGGTCATTCGATTCCAACAGATCAATCAGCAGATCGCGATTGAACAGATAAATGCCCATGCTTGCCAGATATTCGCGGCCCTTCGACTGAATTCCGTGATCGTCAATCCACTGAGCCGGCGTGCGAACCTGAGCCAACATTTCGTCTGTGGACGGCTTTTCTGCGAAGTCCAGAACCTTCCCCGAATCATCCAGTTGCATGATGCCAAATCCGCGAGCATCCTGCTGGTTCACCGGAATTGTGGCAATGGTCACATCTGCCGACGACTTCAGATGAGTGTTCAGCATCTGACGGTAGTCCATCCGGTAAAGCTGGTCACCCGACAGAATCAGCACATACTTCAACCCCGGTTCTTTCAAAAACCGCATTTGCTTGCGGACGGCATCTGCGGTGCCCTGATACCAATCCGTGCCTTCATCCGGGGTTTGCTGAGCCGCCAGAATTTCGACGAAGCCGCGACTGAACAAATCGAAGTTGTACGACTGTCGAATGTGTCGATGCAGACTGACAGAATTGAACTGCGTCAGCACGTAAATGCGGTTAATGCTGCTGTTGATACAGTTTGAAATCGGAACATCGATGAGCCGGTATTTGCCGCCAATAGGCACGGCTGGCTTAGAACGGTACTCGGTAAGAGGCAGCAGACGGGTTCCCTTGCCCCCGCCAAGAATCAAGCTAATACAATGGTCCATCTGAAAACGCCCTATAAACCCCGGGTTGATGTTCGTTCCGAATCGTACACTAGCGAAAACTGTCCGTCGGTCACATGCCTAAGCTGAATCTCTGCAAAATCATCACAATGTTTTCCGCTCGGCACAACTCGTGGCAAAGTTCACTGACGAAGCAGGGTCGTGTGGTTACGATATTTACTCAGATTGAGCCAGAACCAGATTTAGCTAAAGCCACGTTGTTAGCCGTTTATTGAATAGCTTAAATCATCAATTAGTTTATGTTCGAAGTCGCTTCATCTGGCGATTAGAATTTGATTCATATCATGAAGCTGACTGCCTCGTTAACCCAATGCAAAACAAGCTGACAGACTTCGCCCGCCTCCAAACCTGCCCAGAAATCGTGATGCATACAAACAGAACTTTCCTTGTTGGCGTCGCCGGACTGTTGTTGACAACCTGCAGCATCAGTTCTGCCGACGAATTACGCATACTTCCCGAAGTATTCACACTGAATGGTCAGGATGCCACTCATCGAATTCTTCTGGAAGCATTCGATGGCACCAGCGCCGTGGGTCAGGCACCGGAAAACTGCCGGTTGGTTTCGGATAACGAACAGATAGCTCGAATTCAGGATTCGAGTGTTGTGCCCGTGGCTGACGGCGAAACCACAATTCGAGCCATCAGCGGCGACCAAATACTCGCCACGGCAAAAGTGGTTGTAACCAATTCAGCAAACCGCTTTCAGTGGACCTTCCGCAATCACGTGCAATCTGTGCTGGCAAAGCAGGGCTGCAACAGTGGAGCATGTCATGGAGCTCTGGCAGGCAAGGGTGGCTTTAAGCTTTCACTTCGAGGATACGACACAGATCGCGATCACTTTAATGCAACCACTCAACAGCTCGGACGCCGCATTGACCTGGCCCAACCGGCGCTTAGCCTGTTACTGACAAAACCAACCACCGCCGTACCTCACAAAGGCGGCCAGCGACTCGAAGCCGGCTCGCTGCATTATCGAGTCATCGCCGAATGGATCGCCGATGGAGCTCCCGCACCCGCCGACACAGATGCCCGACTGGTGCAGCTCACAATGCTGCCGGCCGAAGTCACGCTGCAGAAAGGGCAGGTGCAACCGCTGATTGTGCAGGCTTTGTATTCCGACGGACGGACAGAAGATGTAACACAGTGGGCAAAATTCACGTCTGCCAACGAAGCCGTGGCCACTGTCGACAACGATGGCGTCGCCACTGTGATTGGCCCGGGCGAAGGAGCCGTAAGTGCCTGGTTCGGCAGTCAGATTGTGATTGGCCGCATCACGTCGCCGTTCGAACAAAGCATTTCACCCGATGCTTACGTCCTGTCCGGCCGAAGAAACTTCATTGACGATCTGGTACTGAAACAGCTTCGCCGCCTGAATCTGAAACCGTCGCCCATGGCGTCTGACGAAGTGTTTGTGCGGCGAGCTTTCCTAGACACCATCGGCACGCTGCCAACGTCGCTGGAGGTTCGTGAGTTTCTAGCAAACGGTTCGCCAACCAAACGAGATAATCTAATTGCGTCTTTGCTGGGACGATCTGAGTTTGTTGATTACTGGTCTTATCACTGGTCCGACCTGCTGATGATTAACGGCACCCTGCTAAGACCCGACGCCGTAAAAGCCTATTACACCTGGGTTCACGATCAGGTGCAGGCCAACACTCCCTGGGATCAGTTTGTTCGCGAAGTAATTACCGCTCGAGGATCCAGCATTGAAAACGGTGCCACCAACTTTTATGCGTTGCACCAATCGCCGGAAGACATGGCGGAAAATGTCAGCCAGGCTTTCATGGGACTTTCCATCGGCTGTGCCAAGTGCCACAACCATCCTCTGGAAAAATGGACAAACGACCAGTACTACGGCTTCGCAAATCTGTTTTCGCGAGTTCGAGCCAAAGGCTGGGGCGGCGATCCCCGAAACGGCGATGGCAACCGAACGCTGGTGACTGTTAGTTCCGGAGAACTGATTCAGCCACGCACCGGCAAGCCACAACCGCCAACCCCACTGGACGCCAAACCGCTGGAATACGATTCTGAATCTGACCGCCGCGAATATCTGGCAGACTGGCTGGTATCGCCCGACAACACCTATTTTTCTCGATCAATTACCAACCGCGTCTGGCGAAACTTTATGGGAGTTGGCCTGGTAGAACAGGTTGACGATATGCGAGCATCAAATCCGGCCAGCAACGAAGAACTACTGTCCGCCATTTCGTCCTATCTCGTCGATCACAACTATGATCTAAAAATGCTGATGAAGGAAATCCTGCAGTCTGAAACCTACCAACGCAGCAGCCATCCGTTACCCAACAATGAAGGAGATCGTCGATATTATTCTCGCTATTTTCCGCGCCGCTTAATGGCCGAAGTTCTGCTGGACGCGGTGTCGCAGGTTAGCGAAATTCCAACCGAATTCACAAAGATCGCTTTCCCAGGGGCAGATATCCGCGATACCGATTTCTATCCGAAGGGTACTCGAGCAATCCAGCTTTACGATTCGGCGGTTGAATCATATTTCCTGCAAACGTTCGGTCGAAATCAGCGTCGGATCACATGTGAATGCGAACGCAGCGACGAACCCAGCATGGTCCAGGTGTTGCACATCAACAATGGAAACACGATTAACGGCAAACTGCAAACACCGGAAAATCGGTTACAAAAGTGGCTAACGGAATTCAAAGACGATCATTCCGCGATGCTGGACGAAGTGTTTCTCACATGTCTGTCCCGTTATCCAAAAGCAAATGAACGCGATGCCATGCTAGGACTATTGGCCGAGGCATCTCCGGAAGAACAACGACTCATACTGGAAGACATTACCTGGGGGATGTTCAGCAGCCGCGAATTTCTGTTTAACCACTGATGTTTTGAAGTTGCGAATTGCAAAAGGAAGTCACGGCGGCACATTTACATCTCAGTGGTTTGCTTATCAGCAGTTTTGTTTTGGGGGGCTTCGTTTCAAGAGAACAGGACTCGCAAATCCGCTCGCCGGCGATCGCAGCTTAAATTCTGTATCATGTCCGCAGACATTGAACGATGCTGCATGCAAACGCCGAGCGATGCAGCGAAAAAACCGGAACCCTCCAACCCCCGAAACATTGACCTGACCTGTATTAACGCGTTAAACGACCAGATTAGCGCATGGCTTGTTGCCATCTGTGCGAAAATGAACCGCACACGCTCGACCGCGCGACGACTCAACCGCAGAATGCCGTTTTTCCACCAACTCTGCGGTGACGGGCCGGCGAAATGCAGCGTATCAAGGTCATTGATTCTCATACAGGCGGGGAACCGACTCGAATCATCATCAATGGTGGGCCGGATCTTGGTTCGGGAAGTATGCGTGATCGGCTAAATCGTTTTCGCAAAGAATTCGACGACATTCGAACTGCCGTCATTCGGGAACCTCGAGGATCCGACGTGCTGGTGGGCGGTCTGCTTTGCGAACCCACGGATCCTACTTGCGTGGCTGGTATCATATTTTTCAACAACGCCGGCTATCTGCATATGTGCGGCCACGGAACCATCGGGTTTGTGGTGACGCTGGCTTTTATGGGACTAATTTCGCCCGGTACGCATCGTATCGAAACGCCCGTCGGTATCGTCACCGCCGATTTGCTGGACAATCATCGAGTCGCACTGCAAAACGTACCTTCTTACCGGTATCGTAAGTCTGTGGCGGTCAACGTACCGGGGTTTGGCACAATTTCCGGCGATATCGCCTGGGGTGGAAACTGGTTCTTTCTGGTCTCCGATCACGGTCAACAGTTAACACTGGAACACAGTCGCAAACTGACGGACCTGACAGCAGCCATCCGCGATGCATTGGAAGCCAACGGCATAACGGGAGCCGACGGCGAGCTGATTGATCACATCGAATTATTCGGACCGCCCAGTGATCCGACAAAAGCAGACAGCCGCAACTTTGTCCTGTGTCCCGGATCGGCATACGACCGTTCTCCGTGCGGCACCGGCACCAGCGCCAAACTGGCATGTCTGGCGGCTGACGAAAAACTTCAGCCCGGTCAGGTGTGGCGACAGGAAAGCATTGTCGGCAGCGTGTTTGAAGGTCACTTCGAACACACAGCAGACACGACAGCTCCGGCTGATGCAGATACCGTCGTGATTCCGCACGTTACCGGCTCGGCATGGATTACCGCCGAATCAGAACTCATTCTTCATCCGACAGATCCGTTTCGTGCGGGAATACAAATATGAGCACTTCCGACAAACACACTCTGGTGATCGGCGGCGGAGTCATCGGCGCATTTTGTGCGTGGTATCTGGCGAAGGCCGGTCGGCAGGTTACGATTGTCGACCGGCAGGAATTCGGCGCCGGGTGTTCTCATGGAAACTGCGGCTACGTTTCGCCAAGCCATGTATTGCCATTGCCTAAACCAGGCCAACTGCTGATTGGACTGAAAGGCATGATTGAACGCAATGGAGCACTAAAAATTCGCCCCGGACTATCGCCATCGCTGTGGGGTTGGCTGTTGAAGTTTGCCAGTCGCTGCAATCAGAAAGACATGCTTCAGGCCGGTGCCGCCAGAAATGCCCTGTTGGAATCGTCGCGAAGTCTGTACCAACAGGTAATTGAAGCTGAAGGCCTGAACGTCGAATGGAAAACCGATGGCCTGTTGTTTGTGTTCAAAGACAGCAAACACTTTCAGCACTTCGAAGCCACTGATTCTTTGTTGCGCAAAGACTTTGGCGTGAAGGCAGAACAAATAGACGGAACTCAACTGGCAGAAATGGAACCCGCTTTAAAGAAGGGACTTGCCGGAGCATGGCATTACAAAAACGATGCTCATTTGCGTCCCGATCGCCTGATGTCGGAAATGCATAGAAAGCTTATTGAACTCGGCGTCACGTTTGTCACTCAACATCAGGTGACCGGATTTATCCAACACCACGGTAATGCAACCGGCATAAAAACAACCAATGGCGATTTCACGGCTGACGAATTTGTTGTGGCCACGGGGCCGCTAACGCCAATGCTTAATAGCCAATTGGGTTGTCGGATACCGATTCAGCCAGGCAAGGGATATTCCATCACAATGCCTCGGCCTAAAGTCTGCCCTAGGTTTCCGATGTTGCTTGAAGAAGCTCATGTCGGAATCACGCCATTCGACACAGGCTACCGCATCGGCAGCACAATGGAACTGGCAGGTTACAACACGAAACTCAATCGCAAACGCCTGCAATATCTTCGCGATGGAGCGGCACAATACCTGATTGAACCAACAGCCGAACCCGTTGAAGAAGAATGGTTCGGCTGGCGGCCAATGACATGGGACGGACTGCCCTACATCGACCGCACGCCAAAGTTCAACAACGTTTGGATAGCTGCTGGCCATAACATGCTGGGACTCAGCATGGGCACCGCCACCGGAAAGCTGATTACAGAACTAATCACCAATCAACCTCCGCACATCGATCCGAAACCTTTTCGCATCGGACGCTAAAGACTGTCCGGAAAGGCCGCCATTTTGGGCCGCCTGCGATGTTTTTCAAAGAGTGAATCCACGTCGTGCTGTATGGCCTTATCGGTCTCAACGATTGGCGAACCCGAAGTGGGTTCGGCGTTTTTTATTGCACCTGCTGGTTGCCACCGTCAGCAACATCCGCTGCCGGGAACGAACGATGAATATATGCGTTTAGCCGCCGCGGGGACCACCGCGCCGCCGACTTCCGCTGTTCTCGCCATTGTCGCCGTCGCCCGGAGATTCAACAAAGCCACCGCGATTTCCACCCTGAGGAAATTCACCAGGCTGACCGCCTCCGCGACTAAACCCACCTCGGTCACCACGGTTCTCACCACGGTTCTCACCGCCGCCTCGGTTACGACTTTGATCGTTGCTAGCGCCCGGTTGCCCGTTGCTTCCGTTCGCAGCGGCATCGCGACCATTGGAACGATTTCCATTTATCTGAGACTTCGCACCTCCAACAATTAGCAGACGTTCCGGCTTCTTCACTGTTGTGGCAACATTTGCAGCGGTGGACTTATCGAATTCCTGAAGCTCCAGAGGAGTCAACAGGCCATCAAAATTCAGGTCGATCAAATCGTATTCAGTCAGAGAATCTCGTTTCAGAGTCATCCATTCAAAGATGGCAATCTGCCCATCAAAATCCAGATCCATTTCGGCGTACTTCGGCGGTAAATCGAAAGTCACACGTTCTTTGGTGCTCTGCTTAAATGGTTTGCCCAAGCCCGCATCGGCCGGGTTGACGTTTTCGGCACCACGCCGCGGATCACCGGGCCTCATGATACTGCCGTCGGGATTCTGTCCAGGAAACATGCCTCCTCCAGGAACAAATCCGGGGAAACCACCGCCACCGCCACCGCCACCGCCACCGCCACTGAATCTTCCATCCGGGCCGCCCGGAACCTCACCGCCACCGAAACCGCCACGACCGCCTGGCGGCATTCCACCACCAAAACTTCCGGGTGCTCCGCCAAAGCCACCGCGACCACCAAAACCGCCTTGAGTCGGACCGCTCGGTCCAGCAGCACCACCCGGGCCGCCAAAGCCGCCCGATCTTCCGCCGCGACCTAAACCTTCACCCCCGCCGCCTCGGCTACCGCGCCCCTGTGCATTTGCAGCCACAGAAAAAACGGAAATTGCAACGAATGCGGCAATCAACATCCAGTGTTTCAACATCACGTAAGCGACTCCACGGGCCTCGGGCAGAGGCAAACCAAGCGGAACAACATTCCGGGCATATTAACCTCGTTCGCCTGGGTCGGGTGTCGCTAAATCGTCGCGAACCCATCAATTCGGCCTGGTCTGAACCTTGCGTGTACGTTTGCCCAATCGAGAGACACCCGCCAAATGAATCAAAGCGGCATGCAAACTTAAATTTTGAAGCGAGAAAGCGAGCTTCCTACAAGCGGTCCGAAAACGGCTCTCCGCGAATTTCTTCAATACAAGCACGACCTGGCAGAGGGGTGTATTTGCAAAGTGTGGATCCACTTGCTCCCGCGGCGTGCTTGTAAATTTGCAACTTGAGAACCGTCTCGCGGACAGCGCAAGGACAGCGAGCTGTTTCTGCGGACCGCCGGACTCACTTGCTGCCGCAGCGTGCTGGCAAACTATGACCAAATGGGCGTGCGGTCCAGCCTACTGCAGTTGCTGCCATCTCAGCACCATATGGGCGCCAGCCAAACACCAAAACCAAACAATCACCGGTACACAGCTAATCCTGTCCGTCGTCCCCGATTAAACCGTGATTTCTGGCTGATGTTCTGAGCTTCAGAGTCTAAACTACTTTCAGGCTTTTGTGCGGTTCCGGCCGACTGCAAATTGCCCCACAATTTAGTGACGAACTGCTTCTGAACAGCGTCTGCCCCTGATAGAGTCCTTCAGCAGGGCGGTTGAGCTTTTCCGGTATCTAGGCAGATAACAGGAATCAACCTCTTTCGGCGGCGGTTTTTCGTTCGCGGAAACTGTTCGAAGTTCTGCTCGCAACGATGCGACAGGCTTATGCCGTTTGCTAAAACGACAAAGGCGAACAGCCACAGAATTATCTCAACACGGAAACGAGTTTCATTCGCCGGTCGCCTTAGGTCAACCAGAGTGAATGAAGCACACTATTGAAGCAGAGTACCGGACGGTGAAAAACAGCCAAAACATGACCGCAGAAGAATTCGCGGCCAACAAGCACGAACTTCCAGACGGTGGTCGCTGGCACGAACTTCACGAAGGTCGGCCTGTTATTATGCAGGCCCCGGACGATCATCACGGCAATACCGTCTTGAATCTTAGCCGCGCCATGGCCGATTGGTTTAGTCAAAAAACCGACCAGAATATTGGCTATGCCTGTCACGAAATTGGCCTGAAAGTTGGAACAGATCCGGACACGGTCTACGTTCCTGCAATCAGCTTTTTCGCGAAGGGCCGTCAGTTCGAAGAATCCGACAACATCATCGCTCAGCAGGTGCCAAAGCTAGTGGTGGAAGTTGTGTCGGCGAACGACCGCCGTTCCGACATCAGATTTCGCACGCTGGCCTATGCTAATCTGGGAGTCGCAGTAATTTGGGTCACAGACCCCGTTAAACGCGAAGTTCAGGTTATCCGCAAAGGGGGCCACACATTGGCTCTCGCTGAATGGCAAAATCTGGAAGGGGACGCCGTTCTGCCAGGATTCCAAATCAAAATCAGCGACATCTTTCTGCAACCAAGATGGTGGACTCATCCAAAGCGAACCACTTCGTAAAGTGCCGTGGTAAATCCTGATGGCCTGCATTAGCCGCTACGGTGTGAAGTCTCTGCAACAAATCAATTGCACGACTAATCACAACCGCCGTCTTAATATTTCCCGTGTGCTGCGGGCGATTCTCGTTCAATTCTTATGTCTTTACCGACTACGGGCGTTTGATCATTCATGTTTGGTATCTTAAACCTGTCAAAGCCAGCCGGCGTCACTTCGCGAGACGTTGTGAATGTCGTTCAGCGAATTGTTAAACCGTTCAAGGTCGGGCACGCCGGTACACTTGATCCGATGGCCACGGGAGTTCTTCTGGTGTGTGTTGGCAAAGCGACACGGCTGATTTCGCTGTTGCAGGAAGCTCCGAAGACATATCACGCAGAATTCATTCTGGGCCAGCGTTCAGACACAGACGATTCCACGGGCAACGTGGAAGACGTTGAACTTCTCGGGCCGCAACCAACCGAGCAACAGGTAAAGGACGGCCTGACGACGTACATCGGCACAATCAATCAGGTGCCACCCGCATTTTCGGCCGTGAAGGTTGCGGGCCAACGAGCATATGCGAAAGCCCGCCGTGGCGAAGAAGTGACATTGGCGGCAAAGCAGGTTGTCGTCCACGACATACAACTACTGCATTATCGCTGGCCATCGATGACCGTGGCGATCACCTGTGGAACCGGAACTTACATTCGATCAATTGCCAGGGATCTCGGCGAACAACTGCAGTGCGGGGGTCTGATGAACGCTCTGGAAAGAAGTCGCATCGGACGGTTTAACGTGGCGTCTGCCGTCGACCCCACCGAACTAACCGCAGAAACTCTGCCGGCGTTGCTGGTGGACCCAATTCAACTGGTATCACATCTAAGACAATATCGATGCAATGAAACCGATCAGCTGCTGGTGCGAGCCGGACGGCTTATTGACATCGACCAACTTAAGCTGGACGGAAGCAATTCATCAGAAGACGCCAATATCGTTTTGACGTCTGAAGATGGAAATATGCTGCTGGCATTTGCAGAATTCGCTAACGACAGGCAACAACTGCAACCTCGTAACGTCTTTATGGCATAGCGTTCGTTAACTCGGACCGTCGACGAAACCTTAGCGACGCACATTCCTTTTTCGATAACCGATCTGTCCCATGACAAGACTCTTTGCCGGCACTCAGTTTGACAGACCGCCACACTGCGAAATCTGCGGCAAACTGGAAGATGAATGTCAATGTCCACCACCGACGCCGCCCGAGCCGGAACGCATTCCGCCTGAAAAACAGACGGCGAAACTGTCCGTTGAAAAACGTAAGAAAGGCAAGATGGTAACTGTTGTCCGAGGCCTCGATGCCCATGGCAACGATCTGCCTGCTCTGCTGACACACCTTAAAACGTGCTGCGGCGCAGGTGGGTCCATTCAGGATGCTGAAATCGAGATCCAGGGTAAACACCTCGAACACATACGAGGCGAATTGCAAAAGATCGGCTACAAGGTGAAGGGTTAGATTCAGCTGAAAGATAACAGTTAAGAGGCTACTACGGACGGCCACGAACTTAATTCAAATCGATTGGCGTGTAAGATTCTGCCTGTACTTGCGATCCGTTTCGGCGGCAATCCGGCATATCCTGCGACCAAATGCCGGATTTCCAAAGCTTGACGGCCAGGATCCGGCAGTTCACGCCGAACAGTGTTTAAGTCCCCAAGTTGGTGGCTTAAATGACCTTGAGCTCAATTCCACCGACCGTTACTTCTTACTCTTCGAGACCACAGGGAATGTAACACCGTGTCAAAACCAATAGGAGATGTCCGGCCTACACGTTCGGAAAGAACCCTGCTGGGACTGATGGCCGTTGGCATGATTGGCGTGTTTGTTATCGCATTCGCACTGCAGCCGGATCCGCGAGGATTCGGAACTCATCAACAGCTGGGGTTACCGGCCTGTACGTTTCGGACGTTTACCGGATTTGACTGTCCCCACTGCGGGATGACGACAAGTTTTTCAAATATTGTTCGAGGAGACTTTGGCGCTGCATGGAAAGCGAATCCCGTTGGGATCCCGCTGGCCATTATATGTGCCCTGTGCATTCCCTGGTGGTTGTTGGTGTCCCTGACCGGACGCATGCCTGTCACCAGAGAGCCACTGCGCTGGTTGGTGTTCGGAGCAATCGGATATGTGGTGACAGCCCTGTGTGTTTGGGTTGTCCGTATTTTTGTTTTATGAAATTTTGCGAACCGACGCACCAGCCACAGACAGAAGAATCAGATGGATCGAATTCTTCCACAACCTGATATTCCAACGCGGAACGGCCGTACATCAATCGACTTGGCTTCAGCACAACAGCTGGCAGACTTTCCACGGCACGCCATCCGGACGGCGCTGTGTATGCTGACCTGTTTTGTAATGGTGTTCTGCTGCGGATGCTCGTTGGTTGTCATGGCGGGTAAGGCCGTTATGGGCGACCCCAAGGTTTCGTCACCGTTTACTGCAGCCACTGGCCGAAAACTGACCGACGGCGAAGACGCTGTGGTTATTATCTGTTCTGCACCACATCGATTGCTTTCAGAAAATCCTGCGCTACAGATTGACATGGTTGATCGTGTCTCGCGAATTCTGGAAACCCACAACATCAAAGTTGTCCCGTCTGGAGATGTTGCCAGCTGGTATGACGACCACGGCGAATGGGGCGACTACTCAGATCTTGCCAACGCGTTTGACGCTCGATACGTGCTGCATATTGACTTCCGCACGTTTCATCATCGCGTTCCGGAAAGCGAAAATCTGCTGCAGGGAACTGCAGCAGGCCATATCAGTGTCCACGAAGTCAGTCGTTCACGTGGCCTCTCAAAGACACTGACGAAGAAGAACGAATACGTTCCAGTCACAATGGTGTTCGATCGCGATTTCAGTATGCAGTTCCCCAGCGCTTATCCCGTTCCTCGAGAAGCCCGGTCGGAAGATATGTTCGTTCAGGGATTTATTGACCGCGTTGCCCTGCATATCAGTCAGCACATGTACGACTACAAAATGAGCGATTCAATTCACTAAAGAAACACACCGAAACACGAAACCAATATGGGCTCGTGAACAAACGCGGTCTTCGAACGATACATTTCGTTCGCGGCCATGAGTCAGCGTCAAACGCCGCAGATAATGTTGAATCGAATGGTTTGAAAGATGTAGGAGATTCACTCTCCCGGAATAAAGCTTTCAAGATAAAAATCACCGGACGACAAGACATTCGAGTCCCGTTTGCCGCCATAAACAGCAGATTCAGTCAACACAACACGCAGGATGCGTGATCACAGTTGCAGAAATTGGAAGACATGATGTCCCAGCAATCAAACAACATAACACCATTAACTCGCCGACCGGTTCTTTTCGGTAAAGCTAAGATATGGTTACTGTCGGCGTTCATATTGATTAACCTTCCGGGGTGCCACTACTTCATTTTGCTGGGCTACCTGATCGGCGGACCTCCTCAGTTGGAACCGCTGTTTGAAAAAGAAACAAAGAAGTCATTCACTGATCGCGACGTGCGCGTTGCCGTGGTGTGCTACGCTCCGGACGAACTCACCAAGTTTCACGACAATATTGATCAACTGCTGACGACCCGACTTTCAGCAATGCTGTACCGGAACAAAATCGACATCGTCAACCCCGACGCCATCATCGCATGGATGGTGAACAATCAGGACTGGGACAGTCCCGAAGAAATCGGAGCTGAGTTCGATGTTAACTTTGTCGTGTACGTGGACATCGCAGAATTTTCGCTGTACGAACAGGACAGTACCAGTTTGTTTCGAGGACGCTGCGACGCCATTGTCAGCGTTTACGAAATGGAAACCGATGGAGACGGCAAGCGGATTTTCAACAAAGAAATCAACTCTGTATTTCCAATTCAGGTTCCTCGATCAGCATCTGATGTCAGTTATGAAACGTTTCGCAACGAATACTTTTTCAGACTTGCTGACGAAATCGGAAGACTGTTCTATCCGTACCTGAACGGTGACGACATCGTTAACGCGACTTAGAATACACTCATGCCACGATCGTCCGGAAATCGAAAAAGCCGTCGCCGTCAACTACAGGCCAGTCATCAGAAAAACTGGCTAACTGGACGCTACGCAATTCTGGAGACTCTGCGGGCCGGCAAGTGGCCGGTTGCGGAATTGTTTGTTGCCGCTGCCGAGTTTGCTGAAGAAGCCGCCGAGTCGACGCAGATAGAACAACTTGCAGCCGCAGCCAATGTGCAGATCAGGTATGAAACGTCGGAACGAATTTCCGAGCTGTGCCATTCCACTCATCATCAGGGCGTTGCCGCCAGAATGGGAGACTTCCCTTATTGCTCAGTTGATTGGTTATTGGATTCGTCGCAGAAAGCTGCTGCAGAACGTCGCACCCCAATCGCCAACAAGCTCGATCCCCCAACGCTTATCGTTGTCTGTGACCGCATTCAGGATAGCCACAACTTCGGGGCCATCCTGCGATGCTGCGATGCCATGAATGTCAAAGCCGTAGTAATCGGCGACTCAGAACAGGCGACCGTCACGCCTCAGGTATCCCGATCATCTGCCGGCGCCGTAAACCATGTTCCAATTATCCTAACGGACGATCTGAACCTGTTTGTCGACGGGCTGAAAAGTTCCGGCCTGCAGATTGCCGTGGCTTCCGAAACGGCAGCTGACCCCGCGTGGACGCAGGAACTCACTATGCCGCTAGTGCTGATTGTCGGCAGCGAAGCTCATGGAGTCAGCGACGCCCTGCTGTCACAATGTGAACACCACCTTCAGATTCCGATGCTGGGACAGGTGGAATCTCTGAACGTCGCCGTCGCAACCGGGATTCTGCTTTACGAGATCCGACGGCAGCAACTGGGCCGCTAACGTGAACGGCCGTAACAAAAATGCCAACAGATCGCCTGCGAAGTGGGTGTTGGGACTTACCGTTGTGTTTGAACTGTTCGCCTGCGTGTTACGGTTCGGCATGAAATTCGAATCAACTCGCGACACCGCCTCAACAATTGGGCGAATCACATGCGGCGTCCGCCTGCACCACGGTTATGTCGGAGGCGTGATGATGCTGATAGCCTGCTGGTTCTGGCAACGCTACCCACACACTTCGTGGTGGTTACTGGCCGTTGGGCTTGGCCTGTTTCTCAGCGATATGACACATCACTTTCTTGTGCTGTGGCTAGTGTGTGGATCGCCGCAATTCGACCTTATGTATCCACCAACGAGCTAACAATTTGTTCACCGAAACGTAACCGTTTACGGTAGTAAATTGGCAGTTCGCAATTCGCGCAAATTGCTTACAGTGCGTTTACTAAGGACAACGGCGTCATCATCGCTGATTTGCGTGCGCTCGTAGAGTCGCTGACCGCTGAGCTCAAGTCATTGAAGC
>JBDNFN010000234.1:0-10248 GCA_041689795.1 Fuerstiella sp.
AACGCCAGCAACCCCAACGCAAGTACTCCGGCAACGGACAACACGTCGCCACGGCAAAGCTACTCGCCAGAAGAAACACCTAAAAACTCACCTTCAAAGGGCTGACCATCGTGGCCCATGCCGTACGTTCCAGACCGTTTGCATATGCATTCGGCTGCAACCCAGTACTCGTGTTCGCCAGTCCCGCCCTTTTTCCTCTGCCACGACCAAATTACCCAGTCAACCTTTTTGGCTCCTGACCCTTTTTCTTTACTCTTTTTCTTTACTGAACTTAAGGCATTACGCCACAGTCTTTCGCGAGGAACACCGTTTGGAGACGCCAATTGGCAGCAGTCAACCGCCGCCCAACTCGGGCTTGAGTCATCGCTGCGACCACGCGGACGACCCCGAACCCAATAAAATAGCGTTTCCCTTTTGTGTTTTTGCCTGATCCAGTTCGCATTGTCGCCGCTCACCGCGAGCCCCTGCGGAATCAAGCGTTGCGTGCAATGTCCCCCGAGACAGCTCCTGCTCATTCGCCATTAGCACAAACGTTCTCAACGCCGCTCCGCCAAGAAGCAGACAATGGCTCATGTTCGGACAGTTGTGTTCATGTCCGGGGCAAAACTGAAGGGCATCAGCATTCTTCTCGGAAGTCGAAGCTCTGACGAAATTCTCGACAAGATCAGACCCAGCAGGACTAAACTGTCTCAACCACGTAGTACAGCGTCGCGTGCGGCATTTTTCAGGTGCTAAACATGGACGTCGAGTGAACGCCGATGCCCGCGTCGGTTTATCCAAAAGAAGCACGCCGCCCGGCATTCAGTTTGCCAAACAGTACTCGGAATGAAGCCGCCTCCGGCCAAACAGTCAATCATTGGAAAAGCAGTCTCAGCACAAATCTGGAACAGCGTTCCAAAATGCTGACAAAGTTTGTATTCATCCGGCCGTAGCCAAATAAAACCATGAACTAGATACCACCACGGCAGAAAACGCTGTTTCACAAGCTCCCAAACTGCTTGTTGCAGGCAAAGAACGAATCCGACTGAGCCACCCGTCGTTTCGAATGATGATCGACTTTTCACGCAGATGAAAGGAATTAAACAAGTTGCACGGAAACGGCGGAATGTCCTGCTGACTCGGCGAGCGTCGTGAATATTGCGGGGAAGGCGGATTGTCGATTTGAATTGTGAGTGATGGATTCTAACATGTCGCACCAAGATACGTTTTTATCACTCACCCAGAATCCCGCCTGAACTTATGATTGAAATTCCCGTAATTCGCTGGGGCAAGCCTTACGAATCGCTCGAAAAAGCTGACGTCGTCCACTTCGAAACCGGAGCAGTAATGGCTCGAATGCATCAGGCCAACGCTGGCCTGGTAAAAATGGACATGCGTAAATCGGCCAATGCCCGCGCAGCATTGCGGCAGTTCACGCCTGAACAACTGATTGAAATGTGCGTTAAAGCCGCAGACTTGTTTCTGACGGCCGAATTGCCTTTGGGCACGGGTACTCAAACGCCCGATCAGTTCTGCGAAATCCAGTCCGCCACCACGGGACTTCCGCTGAACATGGCGAGGGGCAACATGGGCAAAATTGCCTTCGTCCTGAAAAACATGGGAGCTACTCTGGACGCGCTAACGCGAGGTCTGCCGCTGGAAATTCTACACAAGGGATATGGCATCGAATCACGCGGAGTTATGGTTAGTTATCAGGCGACCACGGATACGCTTGGCCTTGTTCTGCCATCAAATTCGCCCGGCGTGCATACTCTGTGGTTACCCGCTATTCCGCTGCAAATCGGACTTGTGCTGAAGCCTGGCTCTTCAGAACCGTGGACTCCTTACCGCATGTTCGAAGCCTTCGTGGCCGCGGGCGTTCCTCGCGAAGCATTCTGCCTGTATCCCGGTCCGCATGAAGTTGGCAACGCGGTTCTGGAAAAGTGCGAACGAGCTATGATTTTCGGCGGGACAACGACTGTCGAAAAGTATGCGCAAAACTCAAACGTGCAGGCACATGGCCCCGGCTTTAGCAAGATTCTACTTGGCGATGACGTTGTTGATCGCTGGGAAGAATATCTGGACTTGATGGTCAAAAGCGTGCTGATCAACGGCGGACGAAGCTGCATTAACTGTTCAGGCATTTGGGCTTCTCGGCATACAGAAGAAATTGCCGACGCCATTGCTAAACAACTTGGACCGATTGACGCGTTGGCTTCAACGGACGAAAACGCGGCACTGGCAGCCTTCACAATAGAAGGTGCGGCCGAAGCCATGAACAACATGATCGAAGACGGCTGTAAGTCATCGGCCGTAACCGAAGTGACAGTGCATTACCGAAATGGCGATCGTCTGATTCAGAAAGAACGCTGCGATTACCTGCGGCCGACAATTCTGCATGTCAGCGATGTGGACGACCCAATGGCGAATACGGAATTCATGTTCCCATTCGCTTCGGTCACCCACTGCCCACAGGACAAGATGATCAAAAAGATCGGCAGCACTCTGGTTTGCACAGCTATCACAGAAGATGAAGCTTTCACCGCAGAACTTCTGGCGGCTCGCAACATCGATCGGCTGAACATTGGTCCTGTCCCAACATTCGCGTTGAACTGGCTGCAGCCTCACGAAGGCAATATCATCGACTTCCTGTACCGTAATCGAGCATTCCAGAACAGCCTGCCGCCAGCTCACTGAGTAACTGAATCAGCGGTCACCACAATCACGGCGTCTGGAACATAGTTTCTGAACGCATCGTGGTGACTAACCGACTGTTGACACTTCCGCTCAAATAGCCCCGCTTCCGTCACAACGACTGGAAGTCGCGGGCCATATTGATCCAGTCGCCTGAACTGGTTGCATCCCAAAATAGATCTGCAAGCTGCGTTTCTGTGAGATTAGTTAAAGAAGCTCTGTGACCGCAGCCCGGCATGGGTGCGGCCGGGTTAGCACGTTGCCGGAGCTTGCTGGACTAACTTAAACGACGCAGTAATTCCACGCCATTCAGGTATGGCAGGTCAAGTTTGAAGACGCGAGATCACGAAGCCGTCTTCGTAAGTCAGACCTTGCTTGTCGAATATGATAAGCCATATCTCCATGGTGGCAGTGTTTAGTGGAGCAGCGCTATCTCCAGCATGCCGCCGCCGCTGGGCATCGGACATCACTTGCCTTCCGCAGCCCACTTTTTCATCACGGCAATGTTATGTTCAATAACTTTAACGTGAGACGGCTTTCTGATTCGCAAGACCTTCAAATACACTTCCATATCACTGTCATACATCGCTACAGATTCTGGAATTCTTCCCTGGTCGCCAGTTCGCATCATCCAGTCATTAAGGCTCGTACGCAGTTCGCTCAACTGCTCGACGTATTGGCTGTCTCCGGCCAGGTTGTGAATCTCATAGGGATCGTTGCGAACATCGTAGAGTTCTTCTGCTGGTCGGACCTTCTGAAAGATCAGTTGCTGAACATCGTTCAGCCTGTCTTGATCATTCCAGTCTCGTAGAGCGATCAGGATGGCCTTCCCGTCTTTGTATGCGCATGGCTGCAGATACGGACGTTGTGGTAGAAAATTTCGGATGTATTTCAATTCGTTTGTTCGTACAGAACGCATGTGATCAACGGTCTCGTCGCAACGATCACGCGCGGCATACACGGCCGAACGAGCCCTGTAGTCAGTAGCCAGAATATCCTGTGCCTGCATGTTTGCGGGTATCGGAATTCTGGCAGCAGCAAGCGACAATGCGGCGATGTCAATATGTTCGACCAGATCCGTCCGAACCGAACCGGACTTCACGCCCGGCCCGCTGATCACCAGAGGAACATGCAGTCCTTCGTCGTACATAAACTGCTTGCCTCTGGCGTGACTTATTCCGTGATCAGTCATGAACAATACAAGCGTATTGTCGCGCACACCTTCCGCATCGAGACGAGCCAGAACTTCGCCAACCATCACATCCGTCATGCGCACAGAATCAAGATAGGCGGCCCAATCACGTACAATATCAGGATGCGTCGGGTAGTAAGGAGGCAATTTCACAATGTCTTCCGACGTGCGACTTCCTAATGCCTTTTCGGCTGCACTGGCCATTTTGTCCCAGCCTTTGGCATTACTACCTCGCAGCTTTCCGCCCGCTGTTTGTATCTGAGCAAAAAAAGGCTGACCATCCTCCCGTCCAGCCCAGTCGCTTCCATCATACACACTGGGATTCCATTCGAAGTTGTAGTCCGTTTTCCCCAACTTCCCTTTTCGGATCGGCCAGTCAGAAATGGAAGTGTAATAGCCGGCTGCCTGAAACAACTGCGGCACCAGCTTGATGGATTGCGACAGCCGGATCTTCTTTTCTCCCCGCCCGCTACGATGATGATGAGCTCCAATGCTGGTTTGATACATGCCGGTAATAAACGCAGACCGACACGTAGAACACACCGGAGCCGTCACGTATGCATTCGTAAACATTACTCCGTCTGCCGCCAGCTTATCGACGTTTGGAGTTGCGATCGCCGTTTCTCCATAGCACGAAAAGTTAGCAGACATATCGTCCGGAATAATCCAGACAATGTTAGGCCGTTGCGCAAACACGTCTGTGGTTAATGCAAGCGAAAGAATTACCCCGGACAAAAACAGCGAACAGAATCGAATGGGCAACAGGCTGAATTGGTCTAACAAAAAGCAGCGTTGGCGCCCGTTTTCCATCGCGATATTCTGGCGCATCAGAAGCAGCAGATAACGAGTCATCAGACACCTTTCGACAACGAATTTTGTACAGCCGCAGAAATAACGGAACGACGAGATGCGTCACCACCAGTTCAGTGAAACCATCCACAGGAAAGCTGGCATATGCCACCAGGATTTTCAACACACCGAGCGGCGGCAAATCACCAAGCGACACAAATAGCACTAAATCAATTGCAGGAACCGGCCCGCCATCTGCTCGATTCCAACCAATAGTACAGTTCACTCGCCAGCGAACAACAGGTTATGAGTAAACCAGCCGGCACAGGAGGTTGACATAACCCGGCTTCCAATCCTCGGAGTCGCGACGATTCGTTGTCACTTAAGTGTAGCGTCTTATTCACACGCTTTACTTCCCGGCTGATGTCAAATCACTGGTCGCACAATTTCTGCACAACACGGATTGCCGCAAATGCTGCGGGATCGCATAATCTTCCTCCGCCGAATAACGCTAGAGGCAGCGTCTGTGCCAAAATGTTCTGGATTGTTCCTGCACCAAACAGGACAGCTGTAAAAACAAAGCAATTCGCTGCTGATCGCTTTCTATCACCGCCATATCAACCAATCGCCAGTTTAGGTCGCCTGGTCGAATCTGCCGCAGTAGATCGCCCGACGTCGCAGATCTGAGCATCACAAAATAACAGGTGCCACCCCATTTGCAGCCAGCGATTGAAAAGCGTGTCTTCCCGTGAGGAACAAAGACGGATGCAACCAGAACAGCAGAAGGCGTGCGGGCCAATGCCTCTTCCTGCTGCCAACCTGGGTCTTGCATCCGCGATGCAGGGGGCGTCTTCGCCCCGGAAGCAAGTTGATATTTCATGTCGTGAATCAATGGTTCGTGGTCTGCATTTGCCGGCATAGACTTTCTGTTCGTCGCTGCCTCGCCAATTAAATGACAGGCTGCCTGTATATGCCGCAGCAAACGGCTCGGCCGGCGATGTGCGAAATTCGACATTTCTGCTCGCAAAGCATTATCAAATAAAGAAGCGTCCCTTCCAGCGGAAGGAACGCTTGCAACCAGAAATGTAAGGAGAATTCGGGCTGATGACTCTCCTCACTGAAAATTCTTTAACGCAGTCTGCGTGCCAAAATTCACAATTCATAATGTCTAACTATTTCAACAACGTATTCTCAGCGAACTTGCCGCTTAAACACTTTCGTTCACGCACAATTGGCCGTCATGCTATGTGTCAGAGCAAGGCAGCTGCTCTGGGTTGCCACAATCAGATTCAAACATTGAGCTCGTGGAAATTAGCATACTCGATGGTGATGCCCGGAATTGCTTTGTACCATCAGAGTTCAAAACGTGCCCCTACCCAATGCGTCAGACGATGCCCCGAATGATTCCATCTGGCGTGCCGGTACACTTCATTAATTAATCTGTAACAGCAACGAGAACCTGCCATGAATCGCCGATCCTTTATGACAACAACTGCCGCGGCCGGAGCTGCCGTTTGGATGAATTCCCATCCCCTGTTCGCCGCCGACAGGATCTTGCTTAAGGCAGGAGATGTCATTTTGTTTCAAGGCGATTCTATTACGGACGCCGGACGTGAAAAGAAGAATCCCGTCGCTAACGAAGGACTTGGAAATGGATATCCATCATTTGTTTCGGCTGATCTGCATCATGAGCATCCGGAACTGAAACTACAGGTTCTTAATCGAGGTATCTCCGGACACAAGGTTCCAGATCTTGACAAACGCTGGGATCGAGACTGCATTGATCTAAAACCGCGTGTTCTTAGTATTCTGATCGGCGTCAACGATATCTGGCATATGCTAAACGGCCGTTACGACGGAACGGCCGCAACTTACCGCGATGGCTTTACGGCGCTGCTGGAACGCACCAAAGCAGCACTTCCAGATGTCACGCTGGTTGTGTGCGAACCCTTCGTCCTGATGAGCGGCACGGTCAAGGAAAATGAAGATAAGTGGTTCCCGGAATTCGATACTCGACGAAAATTTGCCAAGGAGGTTTCAGACAAAGCCGGAGCGATTTGGGTTCCGTTCCAGAAGATGTTCGACGACGCAGTCGCTGCCGGTCGACCACCGGGTGAACTGGCCGGTGACGGCGTTCACCCCACAACAGACGGTCATAAACTAATGGCAAAAACATGGCGAGAAACGGTGGGCATCTAACCCTGTTGTTGCCGTATCGAACCTGAGGTGCCAGACAGAGTCTACCTGCCGAACATCAATGGCCTGCGAATTGAGGAATGAAGCCAACAGGGGCGCTTGAAATCGATGGCGGCACATTTCTTCTGACGCCATCCGTTACAAGCAAGAGGCGACATCAGGCAGGCACCGGCATATCTGGAAATCCAGCCGCCGGCTCAGTGTGCTCGTTAGAAAATGGCTACTTATGCTCAAAACATGTGAGTCTTCATCGCTGTGCTGCCAACCAGGATCTGGAATCGCCCGTTACATGATTGCAACTTCCATCCGACGCAAAAACAACACGCTGAAAGTAAACTGCCGACAAATATGCAAGCTTCCGTAGTGGCCATGTGGCATGATTTCAACGCAGCTAATTCCGATTCGCAGCGAGACAGTGCCCTGGCAATCCCGGCATGGCATTTTTGCGACAATCCAGTTGACGCTTGTGAATGTGCCAGACTCGTTCTACTTGGATTGAAACGAGCAACTGCTTTGTCGTTTCGCGAACTTGAACTTGCACAACAGCCAATCCCACAAGTGAATGACCTGAATATCGTAACCGACTGGGCCGGTGTTGCTCAATGCGTAATTCAAACGACGCGTGTTCAACAGGTTCGATTTGGAGATGTCGGCGAAGAACTCGCCAAACTGGAGGGCGAAGGTGATGGCTCGCGCGCTCACTGGCTCGCGCGCTCACTGGCTCGCGCGCTCACTGGCGGCAAACGCATCGGGCTTACTTTCAGCGAGTACTGAAAAACGATGAGGACGAAGTCAACGATGATTTATTAATCGCCTTTGAGGAATTCGAGGTCGTTTTCCCGCCAATTCAGAATGCCGCCTTAGACTAAAAAAAGCGCGGCACGCTGAATTCAGGCACCGGGCGGCGTTGCTGGATCGTTGAACTCCGCGTCCCACGCATCAGGCTCAAAGACACATATTTGAGCCTGGCTTTAGTTCCAGAGTGCTGGGCGGATTCTTGGTTCTATTGGCAGGCTCGCCGAAATGTCTTGGGCCCCGAAACATTTGAGCCCTGCTGCAATGTGGCCGGCTATGGCAATGGCTGTTAACCTGTTAATGAAGATTCCGTGTATTTCCGTACGACCTCGCCAGAATTCATTCATCAACAACTGAGCATCTGCAGCCGAATACCCCACGGCCGTTTGTTCACGCAAAGTTCCGTTGGCAAGGATTTCTTTAACCACAAAAATCAGCAAATTGTCCTGCCAGTAAACGGCCAGTAAAAATCGCTCACTGCAGTCTCTGTTGATTAACATCTACGTGACTTTCTGTCGCAACAACGACACTTCCGAAACGCACTGAAAAAAATTAAAATAGGTGGCTCACACTCTCGGGGCGGAGGTATCCGCCGCAACTGACATTCGTGTCGATCATTCGTTTCGCGGAAATTGTCTACTAAAGTGCCAAGTCGTTGGGGGCGAGACAAACCAGCATGGCAACGCACAGGAAATACAGACTCGCCGACGAGCCTGTAGGTGACAGACCAGCGGCAGGCGAAGTCGATACATGCAGACGTTTCGACTGCCTGAAGCGGTTGTGAAATCGCAAATTTACAGGCACGCGGCGTGAACAAGTGATTTCAGCCATGGCGAAATCCACTCGCTCGCGCGTCGTGCTTGTGTTGAGAAGTTCGCGGGACCGGTTTTGGGACGCTTCCAATCATACTTCGCTTCCATTAGTGCCTAGCTTCCATTCAAATGTTGTGTCGTGAATAGCAATGGGCCGTCGCGTTGGTACTGGACGCGTACTATTTTCAACTGAACAAGGTTTGTTAGATGACGTGTCAAATGTTTCGAAGACTACTGCTGACTGTCATTGTTTCCGTTTCCTGCACATTCACGAATGCATGTACATCTGCGGCAGAACGTCCCAATATTCTGTTCATCATGTCCGACGACCACACAGCTCAGGCGGTCGGCGCATATGCGACATTATTGAAGGAATTGAATCCGACTCCAACCATTGACACTCTGGCCGCAGAAGGCATTTGCTTTGATAACGCGTTTTGCACCAACAGCATTTGTACTCCATCGCGAGCCTGCATAATCACCGGGCAATACGATCACGTTAACGGCGTGTTTGATCTTAACGGCACCATTCAGCCAGCCGCTCAAATGCTGCCTGTGCAGATGCGAAAAGCCGGTTACCAAACGGCGATCGTGGGCAAGTGGCATCTGAAGGCCGAACCCAATTTCGACTACTACAAAGTGCTGCCCGGACAGGGGAAATACTTTGACCCGGAGTTTCGAATCAAGGGCGAAAAAGAGTGGCCCAAAAATGTTGTGGTCCACGATGGGCAGCATTCGTCCGACGCAATAACGAATTCAACACTGGGATGGTTCAGGGAACATCGCGATGCTGACCGGCCGTTCTTTTTGTGCCACCAATACAAAGCCCCCCACGACTATTTCGAAAGTGCTCCACGCTACGACAGTTATCTGGCAGACATCGAGATTCCTGAACCTGCCACTCTTGGGGATGTGCCCAACACGTGGGGTTCGCTGGCGACTCGAGGCCACAATGACGAACTGGTGCCACACGTTGGAACGTCAATCGGCCGCCGTAATCCTAGACGTTCATACGCGTTCGATCTGCCAAAGAATTTTCCTAATGAGTTTCAGTGGGACTACAACGACCCGCGTCTAAGTGACGATGACATAAAGCGTCTGGCGTATCAGGCATATCTCAAGAAATACCTGCGTTGCGTAAAGGGTGTTGACGATAACCTGAAGCGACTGTTCGATTACCTGAAGGCGGAAGGTCTGTACGATAACACTCTGATTATTTATACAGGAGATCAGGGGTTCTGGCTTGGTGAACGAGACTATCAGGACAAACGCTGGGCGTATGATCCATCGCAGAGAATGCCGTTCATTGTGCGTTACCCCAAGGCTATTCCGGCCGGAATTCGCAGCAATGCAATCATCGAAAACGTCGACTATCCCGCGTTTATGCTGGACTATGCAGAAGCTGAAATTCCAGATTCCGTACAGGGCAGATCATTCCGCGATATTTGCGAAACCGGTACGGAACTAGGCTGTTGGAAATTTGGAATAGCCGTTCTTTGTAGTTCACATGGGCAATGTTGCGCTAGTTCTGTAGAGCGAGTCGGCGTTTCGAGAAGAAGGTTTGCCCGAGGTGCTGCTTGACCCAGTGCTTTACGTTTTTGCCGGGGACGGAGACCAACGCATCGTAGATTGTATCGGGAGTCAGTTTCACCACGAGCGCACCGAAGGCCGGAAGCAGACTCGTAAAACCACTTTTGTCGAAATCACCTTCGAAGGACTTCAGTTTCCCCAGCGACGATTCCAGAACCTCGCTGCTCCCGGGAAGGCGTTCGTCCGCTGCCAGTGATCTGG
>JBDNFN010000235.1:0-46592 GCA_041689795.1 Fuerstiella sp.
GAACCCGCACGTCTCGAACGCATCCACTCACGACAAAACCGAAGACACTTCACGCTGCGCACAATGGACAGCTACCACTGGGCAAGACCTTGACCGATCGCCGAAACGCCGCCTATCGTGAATACCAAACCAAAACATGCGACCACGATTTGCTAGCCCATTAACACCGATTCAACAGTCCCCACGGGGCAGGGGAGTTTGGGTTTTGACGAAACAACGAAGTTGGGCGCCTAAAACGCAGTGCCGAAGCAGGCCGCCGCCGGAAAGCCTAAAGACAGGCCAAGTGCCAGCAACGGCCGCCGCTTCACACAGCCAGCAAAACGGCAGCCTGTTCAGCACACAGAATTGCTAAGTCTTTCCATCACTTAATAATGACACCGATCACGCCAAAATTTAGCTCCCACGTCTGGCTCAGAACACTGAGATCCACAGAAGTCGGGATCTCTATAGCAGGAAACTCGAAAGGGTACTCGTGCGCGGACGATTCTGCTGCCGCTGCAGTCTGTCAACGGTTTTAACCGGAGCCGTTCGTCGAAACCGGGCTTTGGTTGAGAGGATCTGGCGGGGGAGTCCTGCGACGCTTTTGTGCCGTTATCGGACTGGCAGCTGTGGCACCGACGGAACTGCTGCCGTCGACTCAGCAACATCGACAATCGCGACTGCTACAGGCAGGACCAGGTACGCCTTTTCCAAAATGCTTCTAGGAAACACGAAGGGGAGTACGGCAATGGATCCAGCCAATTCCCATCGGTGAACTTTTTTATTGTTCGCTCAAATCCGAACGAGGAAACCGGATCAGAGAAGCATTCAAACGCTGCCATTAACGATGCATTGAACGAGATATCTTAAACAACATTAAACCGCGCCCACTAATTCTACGGAACTTCTGTGTCAGCTTAACAATGCTGCCGAGGGATTGGCGATGGCAGTGGCGATGTCCTGCAGGAAGCGGGCGGCGGGGGCACCGTCGAGGATGCGGTGGTCGAAGGTCAGGCTAAGGGTGAGTTGCTGCCGGGCGACGATGCTGCCGTCGTCGAGTACGACTGGTTCGCGGCGAATGGCCCCAAGACCCAGGATCGCGGTTTCGGGAGTATTGATGATCGGCGTGAAGGCATCGATCCCGAAAGCGCCCAGATTTGTGATGGTAAAAACGGATCCCTGCATGTCGTCGGCAGCCAGCTTTCCGGCGCGAGCCTGATCGACGAGCTGGCGTGACGTCGCAGTTACCTCGATCAGCGACAACTGTGCCACGTTGCGCAGGACCGGGACGAGCAGGCCATCGTCGGTATCGACTGCCATGCCGAGATTTAGCTTGTTGTCGGTGGGCAACACAATCGCATCGTCGTCCCAACGACCGGCCAGCAAAGGATGTCGCCGGAGCGCCCCGGCCACGAGCTTCATGATGATGTCCTGATAACCGGGGATCGACGACGAACGACCGGTGGTTTTGAACTGTTCTCGCAGGTTCACAAGATTCGTAGCGTCCGCTTTCGTCGTCAGCGTGACGGGCACCGTTTGCTGGCGACTGGCCACCATGCGCTGCGCAATCACTCGACGGCGACTGGTCAGCGGCAGGCGTTGTCCACCGGCGGTCGTGCTATGCGACGCCTCGGAACTTCGCACAGCGCAGGCGGCCCGCACATCCTGTTCCCGAATTCGCCCTCCCGCGCCGGTGCCTGTGAGCTGTGTCCAGTCAATCCCCAGTTCAACAGCGACTCGACGAGCACGAGGGCTGGCTATTGGCGTCCGGGGACTCTGCGGCAGTTGTGAAGCAGCACGCTGGATATCTTCGGCAAGGATGCGTCCACCGCGCCCGGTTCCAGCGACCTGATCGAGCACGATACCGGACTCTCTCGCCATGCGTCGCACAGCAGGACCTGCCGCCGGAGGCGACGCGGCATCTACGACCTCTGCCACCGCTGAAACAGAAGAAATTCCTTCCAAATGCTCATCCTGAGTTCGTTGATCAATCGCCGCTGCGTCAGGTGTTTCGCCGACAGGCAGCGGCTCACCTTCCGCGACGAGATATCCGACAACAGTTCCGACTTTGACCACGCTGCCCGGCTGAGGACCATTCGCAGGGATTCTCAGGATGCCTGCGTCGACGGCTTCGATCTCCTGGATCGCCTTCTCTCCTTCCAGTTCAAAGAGCGGTTCACCACATCGAATCGTGTCGCCATCCTGCTTCATCCAACCGGAGAATATGCCTTCCTCCATCGACCAGCCCAAACGTGGAATTGTGATTTCAAAAGCCATGATTACTCCTTCACCAGCAAGCGGATCGCATCGGCAATTGCAGCGGCAGACGGCACCACGGCGTCTTCCAGAGGCGGGCTGTAGGGCGTCGGCGTGAAGACTCCGGTCAGACGGCGAATCGGGGCGTCCAGATCGTTGAATCCCGCATCCGTCACCTGGGCTGCGATCTCGGCCGCGAACCCACAGGGCGCTGGCGGTTCATCAACAATGAGCAGTCGGCCGGTCTTGGCGACTGATTGCAGAATCGTGTCGGTGTCGAGCGGCGAGATTGTGCGAGGGTCGATCACTTCAACCGAAATCCCCTCGCGTTCGAGCTCTTCACAGACCGACAGCGTGAGGTGTACCATGCGGGCCAGCGCCACCACCGTAACGTCTCGTCCTCGGCGGGCGATGGCCGCGCGACCGAAATCAATTTCGTAGTCTTCTGCGGGGACGTGCCATTTCATTGTCATGATTTCGCGATGTTCAAGGAACATCACCGGGTCGTCGCCACGCAGAGCGTGTTTCATCAGTCCCTTGGCGTCGTAAGCGTTCGACGGTACAACCACCCGCAGCCCCGGTACCTGGGCGTACATTGCGTAGTAGCTGCCGGAATGATGCGTTGCCGCAGAGTGGCCGATACCGATGCAACCTCGCAACAACACCGGCATCTTCAATCGTCCGCTCGACATGTATTGCATCTTGGCAATCTGGTTGACGATCTCGCCGACAGAATCGAGAATGAAGTCGGCAAACATGAAGTCGACTACGGGCCGGGTCCCTGTCATTGCCGCGCCGCCCGCGAGCCCCACGAAACCACGTTCGGAAATTGGCGTGTCACACAGTCGATCAGGGCCGTAGAGTTCGTACAGTCCGGCCGTCGTATTGAAGTTGCCGCCGCGAACTCCAATCCCTTCGCCCATGACAAAAATTCGCGGATTGACGGCCATCTCTTCGGCAAGCGCCTCGTGAGTCGCCTGTGCAAAGCTGATCTCACGCGTTTCCGTCTCTTGATCCCGCGGCGGTTCCGCGGGCCGAACGACGGTACGAACCGGCGAGTAGACATGCTCCGTTGCTGTCAATGCATTCGGCAACGGGCTTGCCTCCGAAAACTGACGCGCCTCGGCGATCAGCGCGGTGACCTCAGACTCAATCTCCTGCATCGTTGATTCGGCAATCCCGAACTCGGTCAACATCCGCTCGCGCAGCGATGCGATTGGGCAGCGGTGCTTCCACTGTTCAACCTCCTCACGTGTGCGATAGGTAAAGTCGCCCATTCCTTCGGCGTGAGCTCGTGTGCGATACGTCTTGCATTCAATCAAAGTGGCTCCACCGCCTGATCGCGCGCGGGCCACCGCTTCACGGACGACCTCGGTCACAGCGAGAACATCGTTGCCGTCGACCTCAAAGCCTGGCAGTCCGTAGTTGGCCGCTCGCCGCCCGACGTCGGGAATGCCGCTGGAATAGGCGAACGGAACTTCGGTGGCAAACTGGTTGTTCTCACAGACGAACAGAACCGGCAACTTCCAGATGGCGGCCATATTCAGGCCTTCGTGAAAAGCGCCGTTGTTGACAGCGCCGTCGCCAAAGAATGCCACGGCAACACGGCCGGATTTCATCAGCTTCGAACTGTATCCGCCGCCGCACGCCTGCAGGATGCACGGCCCGACGATGCCGCTGGTCCCCATCATGCCGATCTCCGGCGAGAACAGGTGCATCGATCCGCCGCGTCCGCGCGAGCATCCGGTTGCGCGACCAAACAGTTCAGCCATCAGTTCTCGTGGCGGCATCCCCTTGGCCAATGCATGCCCGTGCCCACGATGCGTGCTGAAGATCGGATCGTCTTTTGTGAGATGCGCACAGACACCCGTCGAAATGGCTTCCTGGCCAACATATGTGTGGCACGCGCCGAAGATCAGACCACGCTGATGGCAGCGCGCGAGTTCCTCTTCCGTCTGTCGGATGATTTGCATCGTCCGATAAAGGGAGAGGAGAGTTGATTCTTCCAGTTCGCATTCTGCGATTTTTGTATTTGTCATTGGTTATTTGTCATTCAGTATTTTTGTTTGTTGTGAATGTTTGAACCTTGTGAGCCAGGTGCCCCGGACTTCCGCCCGCGTTCATCGCCATGTTGCCGCCGTCCAGGGGAACAATGGCTCCAGTGATCCACTGTGATGCGTCGGATGCCAGTAACACGGCCAATCCCTTGATGTCGTCGGGCATACCCAGGCGTCCGGCCGGAATACCTTTCAGGAAGCGTTCTTCCAGAGTTGGGTCATCCTGCATGCGGGCAATCAGCGAAGGATTCGTCACCTGAGCCGGCGTGACGCAATTGACTCGCACACCACGGTGACTCCATTCGGTGCTAAGTTCCCGCGTCATCTGCAGAACGGCTCCCATGGCCATGCTGTAGGCAATGTGTCCCCGACCCAGAGCCGTGCTGCTGGCGAGCGAACCGATGTTCATGATCGAGCCGCCGTTCTGTTTCAACATGCGACGTCCCGCCTGCTGGCACATCGCGAAACGGCCGACGACCAGGTTCTGCAGCACGCGATGCAGGTCCTCCATCGACAGATCTTCCGGCTTCGCAAGGCAGCCGTCGCCCGCAATGTTGCCAAGAAAATCGACTCTGCCGAATTCGGCATCAACCTGCTGAAACAACTCGGCAATCGCATCTGGGTCGGAGACGTTGGTGTCCGCAACCAGAACCCTGCGTCCAAGAGCTTTGATCGTTTCTCCGGTTGCTTCAGCGCCCTGGAGATTCCGATCGATCAGCACAACATCGGCACCGTGCTCGGCAACGGCCAAGGCGGTCGCCTGTCCCATGCCCTGAGCGGCTCCCGATACGACCGCAACCTTGCCGGAAAGATCGAACATTAATTTTGTCATCTCACGCTTCCTTTTCGGCAGAATCATTCGGAACGCCAATCACCAGTATTGCTCCCAGCAGCAGAATTCCGGCCATCGACCACAGCCCGAAACTTCCCAGAATATTGGCTCCCAGAAACCCGCCGATGTTCCCGACCGAGTTGATCAGTGCGATGCCACCTGCCGCAGCGGCACCGGTCAGGAAGACGGTTGGTAACGTCCAGAACACCGGCAGCATGCTCATCATTCCCGTTTGAGCGATGCAGAGTCCTGCAAACGCGACCACTGGCGACGGTGCCCACGCCGTGAGGCTCCAGCCGATCGCGGCGATCACCGCCGCTGTGGCAAGGTGACCTTTGCGTTCATTCCTGCGGTCGGAACTGATGCCGAACAACGTCATCCCCAGAACGGAACACAGCGGAGGCAGGGCACTCAGCAGCCCGATTTGAAACGTGCTGGCTGTCGTGAACTGGGCTTTGATAAGTTTTGGGAAGTAGGCGCCACCGGCATTCGCCCCCACGGCAACACAGAAGTAAATCGCGATCAGCAGCCAGACGCGCCATTGTAGAATCGCCCCCAGACGGTCGGCGTTGTGACGCTGTTGTCGTTGTTGCTCTTCGCGCTGCATGCGATCGACCAGCCATTCGCGTTCTTCCGTCGAAAGCCACGCTGCGTCCCGGGGATAATCCGTCAGGTAAGCCAGCACCACGAACCCAAGCACAACAGACGGCAGGCCTTCCAGCAGAAACAACCACTGCCACCCGTGAAGTCCCGAAACGGTGTCGAGGTACTGCATAATCGCACCGGACACCGGGTTTCCGAACACACTCGACAGCCCGATGGCCACCATAAAGAACGCCGTCATTTTTGCTCGTTGCTGTTCGGGAAACCAATAGCTCAGGTACAGAATGATGCCGGGAAAGAAACCCGCTTCCGCCACTCCCAGCAGAATGCGAAGTCCGTAGAACGTCCACTGATCTGTCACAAACATCGTGCACGACGAAATGAGTCCCCAACTGATCATGATCCGAGCGATCCATTTCCGCGCGCCGAATCGATGCAGCAGCAGGTTGCTGGGCACTTCAAAGGCGAGATACCCGAGATAAAAAATGCCGTAACCCAGATTGAACATCGCTTCTGTCAGACCGAGGTCATCCTGCATTCGCAGTCGCGCGAAACCCAGGTTGGAACGGTCCAGAATGTTGAACAAGTACAGGATGCAGATAAAAGGGACGAGTCGCCAGGCGACTTTCCGCAGCGTGCGTTGTTCTCTGGCGAGTTCATTCATGAGGTGACTTTCTCGACCGACTAACATTTCGGCTGAATTCGCAGGACGGAATTTCCAGACCATCGACTGTCCTACGAAGGACTTTCCTTACCACAACACAATCGCCCGGCCGGGACCGCCATGGCAGTCTCGCACCTTGACGGCGGCGAAGAGGAAATACGCTCCCCTGGCTGGGATCTTGTCAACGTTCACCAGAAACTCGACGCCGACCATCTCACCGCTGCCGAGCGCCCAGTAGGTCATCAAGGCTTGCCTGGGATCGACGCCGCCAAGGTCGGGCGCGTCGCTGGCAACGCAGCGAATTCCCTGATTTTTGAGGTAAGCGATCACTGTGGGTCCAGGAGCGGGCCAGCCTTCGGATTTGCCCTGAAGCGGCTCCAGCCACAAGCCCGCGTCGGCCGGTTGCGGTCGAAGATGCTTGTCGTTGTGCCCGGTGCGAAAAATGACCACTTCACCAGGTCGCAGGATCCCCGTCGTTCGTTCATAGGCTTGTACGTGTTCGACGGTAATCTCGGGCGAAGCGGGCCAGTGTGCCTGCTGCGTCGAACCGACCAGCGAACGGACATCGATCACCCGAGCCTCGCCGCAGGTCCATTCAAGGGGGACTTGTTCGGTCGTCAACGTGCTCGAACCACGTTGTCCATACTTCGTTTCATACTCTTCAAGCCAGCCACGCACTTCCGGCGCGTAAGGAATCGGTTTGTCGTCTGCGGGCAGTGCATACGATGGCGGAACCAGATGCGTTCCTGCCATGGCATCCATCAGATGTCCGTGATGCCACATGTCGAGGTATGCGGAGTAAAGAAAGTCGATCTTTAAGTAGACCTGTCGATGATTCCCCGTGCCAATACCCGGTGATGTTAACGGCCGCTGCGGCGACAGCACTGGCGACAGATCGATCGCCCGTTTGTTGCGACACGATTCGATCAGGCGTTTCGGCAGTTCGCCCCCGACAACCGAAAACGCACGCCCTTCGCTATAGGGTCCCCCTTCGTGCTTCGGCCCCAGCATGCAGTAAAACGCTCCGGTGGAGGGCAGGTCGCCGAGGTTGGTCGCTCCTTCCGTCCAGATCATGCCGAACTTGAGGCCGGCGTAGTGCGTCGGCTCGGCCAGATCGGGCAGCGGCCCCATGCTGGCGCTGTCGGTTCCGAGCGTGAGCACCCCCCGTTTCCCAAGCAACTCCATGCAATCGGGATCCGGATCGGGATAACCGGGCGCCTTGCGGTCGAGGATGTCGGCAATATAGCGGCGACCTTCCGGCAGCGGTTGGTAGTAATGGTCAGAGTAATCGCTGCGGAAGAGCACGACATCACCAAAACGCACCGGTCGGTGTTGCTTCTCGAACCGCTCGACATGATCGGGGCGAACCAGCGGACTCGTCCCCTTGGAAGCCTTGTCGAGCAGATCACGCACATCGACAACGCACGCTTCACCGCCGAACTGCCAGGGCTCAATCTTGTCGGTATACGCCAGCCCGAGCGGTCCCGACTTCTCCCGCATTAACTCCGGGCGAGCGACCGAATGCGGAGGCACGTCGAGCTGCGTTCCGGTGTTTCCATCGATGAGTAGCGTGTCGATGTTGTAGGCCGATTCGGGCCCGATCGTCCGCGAGTGGATGATCGCAAACCTTGGAAAGGGATGACTGGGCCAGGTGCAGGGGTACTCCGGCGCGATCAACAGCGAATGGTCAATGAATCGCGGCTCCTGGGCCAGGGAAGTCAGACAACTTCCCCAGAAGACGAGCAGGGTGACACTCAGTATCAGCCGTTTCATCGCATCACTGGGACTGACTCGGTGGACAGGATTCATCCGTTTGCTCCTTTCGCGATGACGGGGTTGGTGAGCGCGTCGATTTTCTCAATGTCGATGGTCGCGGTGTCGATGGTCGCGGTGTCGCCGGTCGCGCTCTGGTATCGAATAAGTTTCATGAGGTCGTTCCTGCGTGGGTGGATGAGTTCAGGACAATTCGGCCATTGGGATCGAGGTCATCTCGTGGCCTCCAGGCGGACCTGGTAACTCAGGCTGGTCAGCATCTCGGCAAGTGACTTTCGATGAGCTTCCGGAAGCGGCTGAATGGGTGGCTGCCGATCTCCGGCCGGCGGACCGATCATATTGAGTGCGGCTTTCATCGTGCTGAACCAGTGCGTCCCTTCGCCCTGGGAGTGGTAAGCCTGGAACTGCAGTCGCAGCAGCGGCGCGAGCTTCTGCCACAGAGTGCGGGCCTCGGGCAGTTCCCCTTCGATGGCAATCAGTTCATACAGTCGTCGAGCAACGGCAGGAACCGTGCTCCGAATCCCCGAAATCCCCCCACGCAATCCATGACACAGACCTTCAAACGGCGTCACCGACGAGGCACACACTCCGCGACACAACGGCTTGGGCATGGCTGATTCCTGAGGGATAAGAAGCTGGAGTACGGCTAATTCACCACGTTCGGCAGCGGTTCGCCGCGAAGTGCCATAGCCGCGATGCGGGCGGCTGTTTCTCGCAGCGTCCGTACAGCCTTTGGACTTGCCGAAGCGATGTGCGAAGCGACGATCACGTTGGGCAGCGAACGCAGTGGACTGTCGGTCGGAATCGGCTCTGGATCGCAGACATCAATCGCCGCGCCGGCCAGATGTCCGGACTGCAATGCGGCGACGAAGGCTACCGTGTCAATGAGGTCGCCCCGAGCCAGATTAATGACCAGCGATCCGGGCTTCATCCGCGCGATGGAGGTCGCGTTCAGCAGCTTTTTGGTCTGAGGCGTCGAAGGACAGTGCAGCGTCACGATGTCCGATTGAACCAACAACTCGTCGAGTGTCACTGATTCGCAATTGGCGCTACGCACCACCTCGGCTGATACGAAGGCATCGAACACCAACCGGCGACTCTTGAACGGAGCCAGTCGCGCCGCAACTTCCCGTCCAATGCGTCCGAACCCGACGATCCCTACTGTCTGATCTCGCAGCGTTCGCAGTTGATCAAGCGGCGTCGCCAGTCCCCACTTTCCGTCGCGTACATACAGTGTGTTCGGAACCACTTGTCGTGTGGCGCCCAATATAAATGCGAGCGTCTGATCGGCCACTTCGTCAATGCAGTAGTCCGGGACGTTACAGACAGGAATCCCGCGAGCCCTGGCCGCTTCGAGGTCCACATTGTCGACACCAATGCCGTAGCGGACAATCACCTTTGCCCGCTGCATACTGGCGATCACGTCGGCGTTGACCGGTGCGAACTGAGTAATGACAGCATCCGCATCGGCCACCAATGCCGTCAACTCAGCGGCGGATGCCCTCTCTTTCCGGGCGGCGATTTCGTGGCCCAGCGGCTGCAGAATGCCCTCTTCGATATCGAGACTCGGAAACGAGTAGTCGGTGATAGCGATTTTCATGCGGGTATTTCCGTACAGAACTCGGCGTGGATCAGGCGGCATGTTCTTGAAAAAGTCTGATTATCAGATAATCTAATCATCCGCTATGTGGCTTGTCAATCGCCTGCCGTTAACTCAGTGAGAACAATTCATGGCCGAAACGATCGAACGGTCCAAGCTTCGCGATGTCGTTGCCGAGCGTGTGAAGACATTCATTATGGAAGGCGATCTCAAATCCGGAGACCGCTTGCCGACGGAGGCTGAACTGGCAACGAGATTCGGTGTCAGCCGACTCAGCCTGCGCGAGGCGACCAAATCGCTGGAGTTCCTCGGCATCATCGAGGCCCGGCCAGGGCGAGGACTGACCGTTGGCAGTGTGAACATGGAACGGGTTACCGAGTACCTCGGCTTCCACCCCGCGCTGCAAAGCGTTTCTGCGGAAGAACTGATTGACACGCGAGTGCTCATCGAAGCGGGCGTACTGCCGCACGTCGCCAAACGCATGAAGCAGGATGAATCGTTGTACGACAAACTGAACGCGATCAACGCTGAACTGCGACAGGCTCGCAGCCTGTCTCGCTGGGTGGAATTGGATATCGCGTTTCATCACGAGCTGATCAGCGCCAGTGGACTCTCGCCACTGATGGCGTTCACCGACGTGCTGGCCATCTTCTTTCGGCGCTTCCGCGAGAGCGTTAAGAAGGCCGAATGGTCTGGTGGCATCGATAGCCATCAGCGGATCATTGACGCACTCAAGGCCGGTCGTGTTCAGGAAGCCGATCAGGAGTTGCGAACGCACATCCAGAGCCATCGCGAACGGATGTAGTTGAGCTTCCGGGCTGCCCCACTGCGGACCTAGCGTGACATTCCGTCTGTATAGTGGGCGCCCGTTGGGGTTGTTTGAGACAGAACGAGATATCGCAGCAGATCAGACGATGCCGATTACCTTGCCCTGCGACACTGGAAACGGCCTGTCAGCCGCGTCGTGAATTTCAGCCGTCAGCGGAATGCCGAGCATGTGAAAAATCGTGGCGGTCACATCAGCGGGAGTCACTGGATTCTGGGTGGGATAGGCGGCAACGTTATCAGACGCACCGAACACCTGACCTCCTTCAATGCCGGCTCCGGCAAACCAGATCGTATTTACAGCCGCCCAGTGACCGGAATGCTGGCCAGTCGGACTGCGTCCGAATTCGCTCATCCAAACAACCAGAGTGTCGTCCAGCAGTCCACGTTCATCCAGTTCTTCAAGGAATACAGCAACAGGGCGATCGGCCCAGGGAATCAGATTGTTCTTAAGTGTGTTGAAGCCATCGCTGTGAGTATCCCAGTGCTGAAAGATCCTGTCAGTCTTATGTCGCGGCCAGCTGACGGTCACCAGCGGCACGCCGGCTTCGATCAGACGGCGAGTCAGAAGCAGACTTTGACCGAATGCCCAGTCGCCGTACTTCAGTCGAGTTACCGCATCTTCCTGCTTCAAATCGAACGCGCTGTGAGCGGCTTTCGAATTCAGCAGATCGAGTGCCTGGTTGAAGAACTGATCCGTTCCGGCGACGCCATGAGTCCAGGCCAACTCAGGCTTTTCGACATTCAGCGATTGCAGCAAACGGGTCCGTTCGTTCAGCCGATCCGATGAAACTCGCTCATCACGCTGCAACGAAGAGACTTCAAAGTTCGGTTCGTTGGGATGAGCCTCAATCCAGAATGGATCGAACTGCCCGCCGAGAAACCCAGCATCCTGTCCAGGAGTCAACGCGCCATTGTCGTTGTGAGATCTCTCCGGCAGATTGACATACTTCGGCAAAGCGGACCGACCGCCGCGCATCTTCGCGAGCACCGACCCCGGATGCGGATGATCTCGCCGCGAAGCGATGAAGTTTTCCTGTGAAATGCGGTGAGCGTACCCCGTCGACATCCAATGAGCGGCCGTTGAATGATTGTTGTCCGTATGAGTCACCGATCGCACCAGCGCAATCTTGTCCATGTGGCGAGCCAGATGCGGAAAGTGTTCGCAAATCTGAACTCCGGGCGCGGATGTATCGATGGGCTGGAACGCACTGCGAAAATCCGTTGGCGCTTCCGGTTTCATATCGAACGTGTCCTGCTGCGCCGGGCCTCCACCCATCCACAGAATCACGCATCGTTTCGCTTTCCCGAACGACGATCGAGGTTTGGCAGTTGCCTCTGCCGCCAGGGATTGCTGTGAAAACAACCGGGGCATGCCGAGAGCCAACGGAGATAGAGCCCCCAATTGCAACCAGTCTCGACGGCGCATACCGTCGCAGAACTTTTGCTCGGCAGTAGAAAGGCGAAGCATGGGACGTCTTTGGTAGGAAAATGTGGTAGGCAAATACAACGCAGCAGTATCCATCGAATAACGGTCAACCGCAAGCTTTGGTGCTGTGAATCGACTATTGACCGATGCATTCGGACGCGCGAAGGCCGTATTCCGCCCGAGTGAAGTCCCAAAAGATTTAAGGAAGATCATCATTCGAACTAACGTATTTCAGCAACTCCGCAAGCAACCCAGCGCTGTGACCGACTCCGAAGGCGAGTCGGTTTTTCGCATCACCCGAAAGGCAGAGCGATCAAACATCCACGTCCGTACTTCACGCTCACTGCGTGATACAGACCAGTCGGCGGCCACTGCCCGATCAAACCACGTGAGCCAACAATATTGAACCGTCAGCTCGGTAATATGGTCATCGGTAAATACAGCTCCGCAACCACGACCGCCGTCACTCGGCCCTCAATTATCATTCACCCGCTGAGTTCGAACGGATGATCAAGCACCCAAAATAAAAGGATTATCTGTCCCTGAAACGTGTACCACCTCATAGCGTTTTGGCGACGAATTCGCTGACGCTGACCACACGCGGTAAGCCAACTGGCGTGATAGGCTGCGAAGTGATACAGCGAATCAGCAACACGCAGTTGCTTGATTCCGCAGATTATCAGCTGGTTGGATTGTGGACTCGATTTTCCGAGGCCGTCGAGTTCAATACCGAAACGCCTGGGACGCGGCAGCTTTCATGCGCCGGAAAAGTGGCGGTGCCGAGAAGCCTGATCTGCGAGTCGGGCGATATATTATAAGCAGGATCTAAAACAGCCTGTCGCTGGCTGACTTGCCATACTTTTCGAGATAGGACTTCAGCTTCAGTTTTTTTCGGGTGCTGTCGGAACTCATGAATCGAATCTTGCCGAAGATCGGTCGTTCCGGTCCCCAGGCTCGGTCGTAGCGACCAAGGACCCAGAAGATTCCTGAATAAGAATTGGGATTGCGTCCATCGACAGCATAGCGATTGTTCAGGTCGATCATCACACGCAATGCATCCTGAGGCGTTTCGCACCATTCCAGAATCTTTTTGCCCCACAGCATTCGCAGGTAATTATGCATGCGGCCCTCGGTGACCAATTGCGTTTGCGCAGCATTCCAGATGTCGTCATGCGTTTGTGCGTCGCGAAACTGTTCATAGGTATAGACGTACTCGCGAGGATCGCTGGCGTGTTGTTCCAAAGTGATTCTGGCAAAATCAGGCAGCGATTCGAATTTGTCGTAGTTCGGATCGTGGCAGCAGGCGTTGTAGCCGAGTTCGCGCCAGGTGATGAGTTCATCAAGAAATGCTTCTGCCGCCGGAGACATATTCCACCAGCCTTCGCGGCTGCCTTTCGTTTTCTTTACATCATTTAACTGATCAGGCCGCCACTCTTCACTGGCAGATACTTTCAGAAACACTTCATGAGCAGAAATGTGGCCAAAGTGCAGATACGCAGACAGCCCGCTGCTGGGATCATTGTCTGGTTGATTGCGATCATCCGCGTAGCGAGCCATCCGTTGCTTCACAAATCCGGCCAGTTGCTTTCTGGCAGCAACTTCCCCACCGTTTTGAAATGCGGGGCCAACCGATTGATCGATTGGCAGGTCTGACAAAGCTGCAACCGACGCAGTCAGCAACTCGTCTGTTGCTTCCGGCCAGTGACTCAGAATCTCCGGGGGAATGCAGCTGCCGAGGACTAATCCGTTGGTTGACAGAGGATTCTTATCCGGAAAGTCCGTCAGAAATGGGGCCAGAGTTTTTTGCAGATGGATTCGAAACGAAAAGGCTCGAGTAAAAACCCGCTCGGTGGCTCGCATGGGATAGATGCCATTGGAATCAACAGCTTCCATCTTCACCGGAACGCGCCGAGCAACGGCCTTGACCATTCGCGGAATAAAAAAGCATGGAAAATCGTCCGTCACAACCACACACGCTTCTTCCGCAAGCGATTCCAACAAGCCGCTGCCTTCGCCTCGCGAGCGTTCAACATACGGATAGTAAGCCACGCCAGCCTTGACCGCGGCAGCTTTGTTATCCTGCATACCCTGAATCACAAAGCGATGAAACCGGATGCTCGCCCATTCGTAGTCACAACGCAGAGCTTCGAAAACCAGAACCGGCCGATTCAAATGAATCGCCCATTCGACAGCTCGCTGCAGCGAAAAGCTGGAATGCAAACGGCGATTGGCCGTCATCCAATACAAAACGTATTTCCCGGACGGATTTACATCAACCTGATTCGATGGTTGAATGCGAACTTCAGCGACAGTCATTGTGTTGCGTTCTTTGTCTTGTGTTGAGGCCACGTGAACGATCTTAGCTGCAACCGCCATTTCGGCCTGAATTTCGACGAAAAATCCGTAAAACCCAAACAAATGCGAGAGACCTTCGGCAATCGATCACCAGCTTTTGCACGAAACTCTGCTGCAAATACCGGACTCCGGCAAACTGCATCAGTAACATCCGCAGGTGTATTGAACCCTGCAACAAGATGGTCGCTTATCAAAGTTCGGCGGAGACATGTTGGAACATTGGCAATTCTGGATTGATGTTGGCGGAACTTTCACAGACTGCATCGGAATCACCCCGACAGGTGAACTGCGACAATTTAAAACACTGAGTTCCGGCATCACCAAAGGCACTATCCAGACAGCCACAACGTTTTCGATTTCGGATTCTCTACGAGCGTCCGACCCGGCCGATTTCTGGGTTAAAGCAATGTGCCGCCTGTTCTCGGCGAACAGTGAAGTACTGGAGATAGCCACGGTCGCCGCATTTGAACCATCAACTGCAACGTTTACATTCAGTCAACCAATAAGAACAGCCGACGCCGTTTCGTATGAACTTAATTTGGGACTGCCGGCGCCGATTTTGGCAATTCGCTGGCTACTGCAAATCCCGCCTTACAAGGCATGCCCCACCGTGCGTGTTCGCTTCGGCACAACCCGCGGAACGAATGCGCTGCTAACGCGAAGCGGGGCGAAAACCGCACTCATCACAACAAAGGGGTTTGGTGATGTTCCGTTGATTGGCAATCAGGATCGACCAGACTTATTTGCACTTAATATCCACAAATCGGAACCGTTATTTTCGCAGGTCTTCGAAGTTAGCGAACGCATCTCTGCGGATGGAACGATTCTGGAACTCCTGTCACCAAACACGTTAGGCGATCTGAAAGCCGCAGACTTTGATTCTGTGGCCATCTGCCTGATGAACGCCTATCGCAACCCTGTTCACGAGCAACAATTGGAATCGATGTTACGAAACCGTGGCTTCGACGAAATCAGTATATCTTCAGAAGTTTCGCCGCTGATTCGGTTCGTTCCGCGATGTGACACTACCGTGCTGGACGCGTATCTGAACCCGGTTCTGCGACAGTACATGCATGAGCTCCGCAGACATTTGCCCGGCAGCGAAATTCAGGTAATGACATCCACGGGAGGTCTCGTTGACAGCCATTCGTTTCGCGGGCGTGATTGCATTCTGTCTGGCCCGGCAGGTGGAATTGTGGGTTTCTCAAAGGTCGCTCAGGCCGAAGGTTTCGGCCAGGCAATCGGATTCGACATGGGTGGCACTAGTACCGACGTCGCTCGATTTAACGGCAGGTTTGAATTCGAAAACGAAACCACAAAAGCCGGTATACGCATCATGTCGCCCATGCTGGCTATCGAAACAGTTGCGGCCGGAGGGGGCAGCATTTGCGGTTTCGATGGTACTCGACTATTCGTAGGCCCTCAGAGTGCCGGAGCGGATCCCGGCCCCGCTTGCTATGGAGTGGGTGGCCCTCTGACCGTGACCGACTTAAACGTGTATCTGGGACGCGTCTTACCCGACCATTTTCCGTTTCGTCTGAACCGGGAAGCCATTGAACAGCGCCTTCAGCAACTGCGTGATTCGATGCTCGACGCCGATGTTTTGCCGACTGGTTCTCCGTTGCAGCAACTTGCGGAAGGTCTGCTGCAGATCGCCAACGACAACATGGTGCAGGCCATTCGCAAAGTTTCAGTCGCGAAGGGATATCACCCGGCCGACTTTGTTCTGGTTAGCTTTGGCGGAGCCGGAGGACAACACGCGTGCAGCGTTGCTCGCAGCCTTGGCATTCGCACGGTGCTGATTCATCCATTTGCGGGCATTCTTAGCGCTTACGGCATGGGACAGGCTGACGTTCGAGCGATCCGCCAGGCCAGTATTTTGCAGCCACTCAACGAAGCGACTCTGGACCACGTCAAATTCAAAGGACGGCAACTTGCCGAAGAAGCAACCTGTGAAATCCATAAACAGGGAATTCCGGCTGATCAACTTCTACCAACGACACTCAGCCTGCAGTTGCGATACATGGGCACCGATTCCGCTCTGATGATTGAAGAGTCTGCGTCAATAACGTTTCGAGAAGCGTTTGAAATCGAACATGAACGGCTGTTTGGCTATCGCCGGCCGTCCCAAAATGTGGAAGTCGCTTCGATGCGAGTTGAAGCCGTCGGGCGTTCCAGCCATGCTTACACAGCAGAAACAAATGACAGTCGCAGGATCGCCAAACGTGAAGCAGCGATTCCGCAGTCTTCGGACGTCTGGTTTGGAGGGCAGACGCATTCCGCAACCATCGTCTTCCGAGATTCCCTATTCACAGGAGACAGAATTGACGGTCCGGCAATCATCTGCGAACCAACCTCAACAGTCTTCATCGAACCTGACTGCACGGCATTGATCACCAATAGCGGCACGATTCAGATTTCGATTGGTGTATCTAATCCGGATGGTCGCTCAACAACTGACACCGCAGAAAAAAGTGCGATCAATCCAGTGCTGCTGGAAGTGTTCAACAACCAGTTTGTTTCCATTGCCGAACAAATGGGTGAAACATTGCGGCGAACTTCCACGTCAACCAATGTCCGCGAACGACTTGATTTCAGCTGCGCGATGTTCGATAGAGCAGGGCAACTGGTGGTGAACGCGCCTCACGTACCAGTACATCTGGGAGCGATGGGCGAAACGGTTCGCACCATCATGTCGGACCATGCGCACATGCAACCGGGCGACGTATTCGTCACCAACGATCCATATCGAGGCGGTTCGCACTTGCCGGATGTCACTGTCATCACGCCCGTTTTTGTTGAAGACGACCGCAGCAACAGCGCGGCTGAAGCCAGTTTCATTCGCGGTCGAGTTGTTTCAAAAGAGCCAGCGTTCTATTTGGCGAATCGAGCGCACCATGCAGAAATCGGAGGCATCGTCCCCGGCAGCATGCCGCCGTTTTCGAAGAATCTTTCCGAAGAAGGCGTGTTGATTCGTAGTCGCAAACTCGTGGACGCCGGGCGATCGTGCGAGGACGAGATACGAGAACTGCTGGCTTCCGGAAAGTATCCGAGTCGATGCATGGAAGACAATCTTGCCGACCTTTCGGCTCAGGTGGCTGCCAACGAATGCGGCGTGCAACTTCTAAGACATTTTGCGGCACAACATTCGGTGAACGTCGTGCAAAACTACATGCAGCATATCCAAACAACGGCTGCCAGAAAAATGCGGCAGTGCCTGCTGAACCTGCGGAATGGGCGTTATTCATTCTGCGACAGGTTGGACGACGGCACACAGATTAAGGTCGCCATTACTATTGATCACGATATCGCAACGGTTGATTTCCATGGGACAGATGGAGTCCATTCTGGCAACCTCAATGCAAACCGAGCAATCACCACATCTGCTGTTCTCTACTGTTTTCGCTGCCTGCTAAACGAACCTGTGCCGCTTAATGCAGGTGTGCTTGAGCCAGTCCAAATCATCATTCCGGCAGGCCTGCTGAATCCGTCACCCGGGATTTCGCCAGAAACGTCACCTGCAATTGTTGGCGGCAATGTCGAAACATCACAGCGAATAGTGGACGTATTGTTTGGTGCTCTGAATCTGGCAGCTGCCAGTCAGGGTACGATGAACAATCTGACGTTTGGCGACCAGACGTTCGGCTACTATGAAACCATCTGCGGCGGTGCCGGAGCGACGGCAATAGGGCACGGAGCAGACGCCGTCCACACTCATATGACAAACACGCGACTGACAGATCCGGAAGTTCTTGAACAGCGATATCCCGTGCGATTACGGCAGTTTGCGATACGCAAACATTCCGGCGGAGCAGGGCAGTTTCACGGCGGCAACGGCATCGTCCGAGAATTGGAATTTCTACGACCACTGCGCGTGTCCATGCTGTCTCAACGTCGCGGAGCCAACGCACCGTATGGCATCAATGGTGGAAGCTCGGGCGGCGCTGGATGCAATTCGATCGACGGAAAAGACATAGGCGGCTGCTTTTCTTTGCAGTTAGATGCGGGGACTGTGCTGAAGATTAAAACGCCCGGCGGGGGTGGCTGCGGTATTCCAGGGAATGAGTGAAACCACAAAGGTCGATTCAAAGGCTTGCGTTTTGGAGTAAAATCCAGGACGGTGCTGAACAAATACGCACTGCTAACGATTTGCCACACTTCAATTCACTTAATACGAACGCAGGAAGACTGCACATGTCAAAAAATCGCCAGCCAGAAGTCCTCGAAGCGATTAAAGAAATCGACTTCGACGCTTATAACTATCAAATTGAACTGAATACCAACCACGGTCGCATTCTGCTCGATTTGCTGCCGGATGTTGCTCCTGGACACTGCGGCAACATGATTGGTCTTGCCAAAATCGGCTATTACGACGGCCTTGTGTTTCACCGCATCATTGGTGGGTTCATGATTCAGGGCGGCTGCCCGACCGGTACCGGAACAGGCAGTCCCGGCTATAACATCAATGCCGAGTTCAACGACACGCCACACGTGGAAGGTGTTCTGTCCATGGCACGTTCCGGTGATCCGAATTCGGCGGGATCGCAGTTCTTCATCTGCCTTGGGCCGCACACACACCTGGATAATCAATACACGGCATTCGGCCGTACTGCCGACGAAGCCAGCATGGAAGTCGTGCGTAAGATTGGATCGTTGAGCGTTGATCGTGGTGACCGTCCTGCAACGCCAGCTGTGATGGAATCAGCCAAGGTGATTGCAACTGCCGTTTAGCTGGATCAGCGAACACCTGCTGCAAAGCAGGTGTTAGAGCTTACAGATAAAGAGAAAAGCCCGAGTTTCGTTGGAAACCTGGGCTTTTTTTCTTCGAAGCACACTCACACAACAGCAACTTTCCTAAGTCAGGACAGCAATTCACCAAGCAGCTTATGATTGCCAAACAACAGTTCTTCCGCCGCTTTGGTTGAACTGACGACTACGGTTGAGGTTGAACAATCGGGATCAGTTAACAAACCGAGATCGTAGTAGTAGTCCGAAGTGAGCGTTGCAATCAGAGTTCCGCTCAGTTCAACTCCATTGCCGCCTGTACCTGCCGCCCATTGGTAGAGACTGCCGTCCGTCAGCATAAAGTACCATCGCCCAACGCCATCGATGACCCAACGTTCGTTTTTGCCGCCCCAATTTGCAAAGCTGTTGGTGGTGGAATGAAAACTGAACTTGGCATCGAGCCCAATCGCAACGGCCTGAACCGAGCTCACTGGGGATGTCTGAGCCCAAACCTGATCAGTCACCGTCCGAACTGTGTACTCGCCCTCAGATACGTCCTCAAAGGTGTAATGCCCACGCTCAGTGTCATAATCTATCCGTCCGTCACTGTTTAGATCTATGCTCCGGGATGCGGTAGAGGCAACGACCTGTCCATCCGAATCGATCAATTCAACGATGCGATTATTCAGATATGGTTCAATCTGATAAATTAACCAGTGTGACGCACCACCAAGAGTTCCCATTCCGGAGGAACCACTGCTGTCATTTGCATCAGACGACTGGCCCCAATAGATCGCCTCCCCATCAACATTAACTACGTACCAAGCCTCGTTCGGTAAATCATAAAACCAAGCCTCGCCTTCCCCCAATTTCACGTTAGGCAGAATTTCCGGCAGGTCTGTCATTTCATCGCGAATTCCGTTGCCGTAAAAATCCAGCCATACTCGGCCACTGACGATAAATGTTTCGTTCGTTCCAAAGTCCACGCGAAACAGCAGATCGCCTTCTGACACGCTGTCGCGGCGATACTGTCCGTTAAACAGTCCCGACGGATCAGCAAAGTAAGACTCATCAACGGTTGCTACCAAAACCCCTTTGAGCGGAGTCGAAGGCGTAATTGGTTGCGAATTCCAGCGATAGAGTTTTCCACCAGGGGTAATAAAGTGCCACCCAGTGCGTCCGCTGTAGATCCATTTTTCCTGCATTCCACCGTTGCCCTCGTAGAACGAGCCACGCAGGTTCAGCTGCAGTCCGTTGATCAATTGCTCGATACCACTGCTGATATCGACATCAACTTTCACGCTTTCACTCCACCCTAAGGGAAGAACCTGACGAACCGTAAATACCTGATCGCTGGGGATGTCATCGAAACGATACCAACCGCCCTCGCTAACCGGATCGATAATTCCGTTGCCGTCGATGTCGCGCCCAACGGTTGACGTCGTGGCATAGACCGAACCAAGACTGTCAAGCAATTCAACCGTCCGCCCGTTAACCCACGGTTCGGGATCAGTAACGGCACCAACAATTAGAGAAGGGTCATAGTAAAATCGCTGATCCATTGTCGTAACCACAGCGCCGCTAAGTTGGCCACCAACACCAGACCAGCGTGTTAGGTCACCATTGGGTGTTAGAAAATACCAGACGTTCTGTGACGCCGATCGGTACCAATATTCTTCTCCACCGAACGCATTAAAATAGGTGCTGCGAACGATCGATAATCCGAGACCAGAGGCCGGATTATCAAGCGGCTTCCCATCGACGTTGAGGTCGTTCCAAATACGCCCTTCGACGATTCCGTGAGGAACAGGAGGCTCTTCAAACGTGATTTCCAGAGTTGGCGCGAGGCTTACATCAGGAGCGTCTTTACTGATGAAGGCCTTCAATGCACCGCCACTAACCTGAAGCAGCCAGCCAAAATTTGACGAAACTCCGTCGACCCACGCTTGCACGTCGTCGATCAGTCCGCCGCCCAGCCATTCATAAGTCCCGACGCCGCCGACCACCGTGCTGGCTGATGCGCCGCCGAAGTCTCCGCCGGGAGTATTCCACAATTGACCATCGAATGATGAATACAACCAGGTCGCATCAAACTGCTCAGCGGCAGCGCCTTGCGATTCATCACCGGACGCGTTTGAACCTGCCTCGCCCCAGGCTGACGTGACTCGGTGGACTGAAACGGAAGATTGTCCGCCGCTACCCAGGCCAACATTCAAGGTCAGAACAGCATCAATGATCGTCGAGCCCGACGGAATGCTCGAGGACCCGATATTAAACTGAATCAAACCGCGAGTACTTCCGCTCGCGATAACAAATTCGCCCTGACCATTACTGAGATCCGGGTCTGCCTGATAAATCGTGTTATCTTTTGAGGCCCCGACCTGCACAGTCACAGCACTCAGCAGTTGTCGGCACTCCAGAACGTCTGATGCGCACAACCCAACCATCTTCCGAACTCTTTTGTTCGGCGATTCGCGGAAAAGCAGTTTCAGACAATTCGAAAGCATGAATCCCCCGCCGGAACACGACAAACTAACCTAATGTAATTATACAATGAAACGCCAAAAACAGACGACACAGGACGCATCAAACCAGCACGCCCAAGCACCCATACAATTCTAGTATGGGGAGCATAACACGTACTTTCAATCCCTGAATCCCGTAGCCAACTTCGGTTTCAGCCGCAAAACTCCGTCAATCTCCGCAAAACTCCGTCAATCTCCGGTGCTCAGCCAAAAAGAGATACCACGTGACCGAAACGCAGACGAAACGGAGTCAGAAACCCCACAGCAATTTCGATTGCAGCCGAGGGCACCGACCGGCTTAAACGATGACATCCCGCCCGACAACTACGATCACCGCAAAGCCAATGTGGGAAACCAATGCCAAATTAGCCGCTCAACTGGCGTATACGGCATTCTGGCATACGAACACCATGCCCCGTCCAAAACTCCACAACACCTCGTGCGACGGCCCGCATTCCAGATGCGAATGCAACATTTATACCGCAGAGGCCGATTTTCCCGCGAAGTGCATTTGAGGAAACGCAGATTCTGCTCAGCAACCTAGCAACTACTCTGGATTCCTGGTACGACAGCCGTGTCAATTAAGAGGTAAGGCAGAATGGAGTCGATAGACCAGCCTTTGCCTTGAAGTTAAGAACCAGCAACCAATGAAATCGGCGTCGTTGCATAGGTATTTCCCGTAACTTCTGAGGCAATTTCATGCCGTTTCACCATGCCGCAGAGTTCTTCAGCAAGCAAAAATTCCTCCGCTATTGCAGCGCTACGCCGATTCGCAGCCGCGAATGGCCAGTTTCGTGATCTGGCTTAAAAGACAAGCCGGTAGCGAGCAAATGGTCCTGAAAGTCGTCCTAAAGCGTGTCGTTTTGATTTTGTCCTGTGCCGATAATCAACACAACTCGCAGCAGAATGACTCGTCCACAGTAGCAAAATGCTGCTGTGGAAATAATCGCATCGACGACGCAGAGAGTATTCGCTGGTAGAAAGTGCATTCAAGCTTGCTATGCTGCCGCCCACGCGACAAATCAGGCGACGGCGGTTACGCAGGTGACTTCCACCGCGATTCAACACGGCGATTTCCTGCGAATCCCGTTCCCGAAGCCCATCCATTTCTTACTAAAACTCGCATGCCCACCAGTCTGCAACTTAATGAAATGGCCACTGCGATTGCAAAAGACTGCATCGCTCAGGCCGACAAATTGCGAATTTTGAAGTCCGAAATCCACAACGTGACCGTCCTGGACTTTGGAGTCCACGCCGACGGCGGACTCGCGGCTGGGCTACAACTGGCCAGAATCTGCATGGCCGGGCTTGGCCACGTGGCACTGGAAGCCCCCGGAAGTCTGATTGCACTGCCGCAGGTCGTCGTGCAGACGGATCATCCGGTGGCAGCCTGCCTTCAATCGCAGTACGCCGGCTGGAAAATCGCGACCGACGACTATTTCGCGATGGGGTCTGGGCCCATGCGGGCAGCGGCCTCAAGCGAAGCCTTGTTTCAGGAATTTCCAGCCGACGAACACGCTCAGCACTGCGTCGGCGTCCTGGAAGCAGGGTCGCTGCCGACGGAAGCTGCAATCGCATCGATGCTGAAAGGAATCGGCAACTTGGCAAAACTGACCGTCGCAGTGGCACCCACATCGTCGCAGGCTGGAAACATGCAGGTTGTGGCTCGTTCCGTAGAAACGGCAATGCACAAACTGCATGAACTTCACTTTCCGGTCCAATCAGTCGTCAGCGCCGTTGGAACCGCTCCTCTGCCGCCGGTTGCGAAGAACGACCTTCACGGAATCGGCAGAACGAATGACTCAATCCTGTACGGCTCGACGGTAAACCTGTGGGTCAACTGCGACGACGAAATCCTGCAGGCTATCGGGCCCAAAACGCCTTCCAGTTCATCACCTTCGCACGGCGAACAGTTTTTGTCATTGTTCAAGAAAGCGAATCACGATTTTTATGCGATGGATAAGAACCTGTTCAGTCCCGCCGTCGTGATATTTCACAGCCTGAAGTCGGGCAAAAGCTATCAATTTGGAGCCATCTTGCCAGAACTGCTCCACCAATCCTTCGGAATGTAGAAGCAGCGAAAATGCGAATCGGAGTGCTTGGTAATGAAGGTAGCTGGTATGTCAACCAGATCTGCACGACAGCCTCCGCAAGGGGCCATGCAGCCACTGAACTTCGATTCGATCAGCAAAATCCGAGAATCCTGAATGGCGAAACCCAACTTTGGATCGGTAACGAAAAAGCGACCGACCTTGATGTCCTGCTGGTTCGCACAATGCCGCCCGGTTCTCTGGAACAAGTGGTGCTAAGAATGGATTTTCTGGCCGCCGTCGAACATGCCGGGGTCAGGGTAATCAATTCACCCAAATCGATGGAATGCGCCGTCGACAAATACTTAACAACGCAAAAACTGGCTCAAAATGGCATTCCGGTTCCAGACACAATCCTGTGTGAAACCAGCGAGATCGCGCTAGAAGCATTTGAAATGCTTGGCCGAGACATCGTCGTGAAACCGCTGTTCGGTGCCGAAGGACGCGGAATTCTAAGAGTCGACCATCCAGAGATGGCGTTACGCGTGTTCCGGACACTTGAACGAATCGGCGCGGCGATTTATGTCCAGAAATTCAATCGTGGCCCGCTGGAAGACATCCGAATTCTCGTCCTGGACGGAAAGGTCGTGGGTTCAATGAAACGCCATCCGGCGCCTGGAGATTTCCGAGCAAATGTTGCTCAATCAGGCGTCGCCGAAAAATGGACGCCAACAGAACGCGAAGTGCAACTGGCCTTACACGCAGCTAAAGTGACGGACTGCATTTTTGCGGGAATTGACCTGATGTATAACGAATTCGGCACACCGGTTGTTATCGAAGTCAATGCCGTTCCTGGCTGGCGAGCACTCGAGAAGGCCTGCCACATCAACGTATCCGAACAGCTATTTGAGTGGCTGGAAGACGCCTAACAATCGAACATATTGGAAGTCAATGCCATGAATCAGGTGAAGCATCCGCACCTTAACGAGATCGTTGCCGCCCTTGCTGAAACACTTCCGTCCGTCATGAGATGGTGTGGTGCGGTCGCGAAGAAACTGCGGCAGTTCAACATAGCAGTCGAAGGGAAGTCGTCGGGCAGTGCTAACACAGATGCGCTAACTCTGGCGGACCTGTCGATTCAGGAAATTCTTGTTGCCGCACTACGGGATGCAGACCCAATCCTCCGAACCTGTCGCATCGAGGGGGAAGAATCGACCGGAGACATGCGGCTTTTTCCCCAAGACGCGCCGCTGTCGATCGCAATTGATCCGATCGACGGCACAAAACAATATCGCGATCACTCAGGAAATGGGTATTCAATCATCGTACACCTGCATGACGATGAAACGCCTTACTATTCGTTGGTATTCGCCCCGGAAATGGGCGAACACGGTACATGGGTTGAGGTTGGACCGGACCAACTGCGATGTGGCCCGGACGACACCAATCACCCCGCCCGAAAGGTTCTGGATCGCCTGCCTGATCTAAAATCGACACCGCGCAAATCAGGAAAAGGAATTTACCTGATTGGGTTTCAGCGATTCGATGCCGAACGGGCTAGAATGGTTGACGCACTTGACCTTAATGGACGAACGTCCGACGAAATGGCAGGGAGTATCTATCCGCTGATGGCAACCGGAGAGTATGCAGGCTCTCTCATTCATTCGCCTAATATTTACGATTTTCCTGTCTCGATGCATATCGCAAGACTCCTCGGCGGAGACGCTGTATGGGCTCACAATCGACAACCCGTCCACTACCGAGAACTGTGGATGGATGGACGGGCTGACATGTTGCGTTTTCCAGGGATCGTAGCCTGCAGCGCATATAAACAGGTTAATGATGCTCTCTGTGCTCTGGCTGAAAACTGGAGTGTGGTTCGCTACGAGGACTGATCCAGACGCGTCCTTCACGGTCAAGCCTGAGCCACTGCTAAAAATAATGTTCGGCTCGTTCCTAAAACAGCAACGACGAGCACTTTCACGCCAGACACGGGATTGGAATAAGGCTGGCAACGAAGTCGCCGATATGGGGTACCTGACAACATGCAAAAGTAAAGAAAGATAGGACGGCGATTAAACCGTTGGGAGAGCTGAGTTGCACTCCGACCCAACAAAACGCATGAGATTATCCATAAACAACTTAACACAAATGACTTACAGCAATAATCCCCCACCATTACGGCAAGTTTAGCGGGTGGAAACGACGCCATATTACACAGCCCCTTGAGATTTGCGCTCTGCGACGCAATCATACGCAGCAGCGAGTCACCGGAATGCTTACTGTTCACATGAAAAACATTCACACTACGGGACACCATTTTCTTGAGAGTTCTTTTTGTCTGCACTGGCAACACATGCCGCAGCCCAATGGCTGAGGCTGTGTTTCGGCATTTGGCGAGCCAGCGACTTCGATGCGAAGAAGAGAGACTGCGTGAACACGATATGGACGTGTTTTCGGCCGGGGTTTCTGCTGCAGACAGTCAACCCGCTTCAAGTCAGGCAATTCAAGTACTTCAAAAACGTGGCATCGGCCTATCTCAGCACCTTAGTCAACAAGTCACCGATGAAATGTTGGTTCAGTCAGATTGGATTCTGGCAATGACCTCAGGCCACCTTAGAATTTTACAAAATGCAAGGCCAGACCTTGCATCTCGAATGAGGCTGGTTTGTCCGAACCGAACCAGTATCAGCGACCCGATCGGCGGTGATTTGAGCGAATACGAATACTGCGTCGATCAAATAACGAGTTGCCTCAAAACACTCCTCGACGAAATACTGAAGAAAGACGACGAAGTAAAATGAAGATCGGCATCGCCAGCGACCATAGAGGATACCAGATGAAGAATCGACTGCTGCAGTTGATTCAGAGCTTGGGACATTCCGTAGACGACTTCGGACCGGAATCGTCGGAAAGCGTCGACTATCCCGATTACGCCTCGCGAGTGGCCTCATCGGTTGCGTCTCATGCTGTTGATCGGGGAATCCTGATCTGCGGGACGGGGATCGGAATGTGCATTGCTGCCAACAAATTTCCCGGAGTTCGCGCTGCAAACTGCAATGACAGCGTCACCGCAGAATTCAGTCGTTTACACAACGATGCCAACGTTGTTTGCCTTTCGGCAGACCAGCTGAGCGACCAGCTTGCCGAACAAATCGTTCAAATCTGGCTTAACACAGCCTTTGAGGAGGGCAGACATGCTCGCCGCCTTGGAAAAATCACAGACATAGAGAACGGAAACACCGCCCACCTAACCGCCAAACCTTCGGTAGACTGAATTCAGTTTGGAATGCAAAATCAGTGATAGGTGAAGCCCAGAAATGTCAAATCATCATCGATTCCTCGCCGCAGAGTGGTAAGAGGAATATGGAGATTGATGGTTCTCTGCTGGAACAGGTGTGTGAAAACTCCAGCTTAGCGTTCGTGCGGATTTATCACTGGAATGAACCGACAATCACTCTGGGGCACTTCCAAAAATTCAGCGAGGTCCCTGCGGGGCCGTTAGCTAAAACACCATGCGTCAAGAGACTAACGGGCGGCGGAGCGATCCTTCATGATCGTGAAATCACTTATTCAATCGCACTCCCGGCTGGACACCTCTTTCGACACACGCCAATTGCGGCCTATGAATCTGTGCATACCGTAATCATCGAATTGCTTCAATATCTTGGAGTCGAGTGCGGCATGCGAGCGGACAGTCCGCTCACCACAAGCCAGCCCACTATGGCCACCAAAGAAGATGAGTTCCTCTGCTTCCTGAGATCCGACCCCAGAGATATCGTTTCAAAGGGACAAAAAATCGTAGGCAGCGCGCAGCGACGCCGAAAGGGTTGCATTCTTCAACATGGCAGCATTCTTCTTGCAGAATCGCAGTTAACTCCGATGATACCGGGACTATTGAACCTCTGGCCGGACTTTGACACCAATGTCTTCGCATCGCAATTAGCCCACTGCATCAGCTCAGCAATTTGCACCCCTAGGTAAACTCATCCAGCCACAAAGAAGCACTGAGAGTGCACAAAACACCACACCTACATATACTACAGAGTGAAGAGCCTGCAATATTCAGAGAAATGACGGAACGGCTACCATTCGAATTCTTTACAAATCACACCCACTCCGATGAAATACGAATGGACAGTTGTTCACAGGTAGATGTAAATCGGCAAAAATCTACTGCTCGCCTTTGGTTGAGAACCGAGTGTGTTCGGAATGTATTGTGGTAGCAGTCGCGGCGAGTACAATCAGACGAAAACTTAGCGAGAATACAATAGGGACCTGCAAATTGCGGCTTCTGATAGCCCCGGTCCCAACGTGAGGAGCAACCAAGAGTATGATTAGCGTCGAACTCAGCGTCATCAGTGGAAAACATTCCGGACAGGTCATTCGGCTAGACAGGAAAAAGTTTCTGATTGGCCGAGAGCAGGATTGCCACCTTCGACCAAACAGCGAATTGGTCAGTCGCCATCATTGCGTTTTCACAGTTGATGATTTCTCGGTCCGACTTCGTGACTTGGGCAGCACTAACGGCACCGTTGTCAACGGAGAGAGAATACGCAAAGAAACTGTGCTTCAGCCAGGCGACCACGTCATTGTTGGAAGCTTGGAATTTAAAGTAAAAATCAACGAAACACATGCCAACGATTCCGTGGAAAAATCGACTGGCGGCGATACCACTCCGGAAGGAGAGGCGATGGCTGCTGGCTCGGAAACGCGGTCAGAAATGCCTCCGGTAATCCCAGACGCTGTAGTGCCAGAGCAATCCGTCGCCCCTACGCCACCAACAGGAATCCCAGCGATTCCAGTCGCTCCGGCCCAAACGATGCCTGGCAGCCTTGGAGACACGACAGTCATCTCACAACCGATAATGATGCCCGGGCAGATGCCCTATCAACCAATGATGCCGCAAATGGGAGGCTACCCCATGTACGGAAACTACCCATACCCCGGCATGCCTCAACAAATGCCAATGTACCAGCAACCATACCCAAACCAGATGCCAATGCAGGGCTACGAACCTCAGCCAGTCGCAGAACCAATAGAAGTCGCACCAAGTGGAACAGCCAATGTTTCACTTCCAGACCCAATGCAGACCGGGCTGAAGGTCGATCCTCCCAAACCAGTGGAATCGTCTGAGGCAACAGCGGAGAGCAACGCAAAGGCTGCAGAAAAATCGAACGCAACCGCTGCGGCCATCATCCAAAAACACATGCAGCGTCGCCCGGGTGGCTAAATCAATAGGCATTCAATAAGCCTTGATGCTGTTTAACCGTTACAAAACTAACGAACAAAGAAAAGCAATGGCTGAACCGTCCGACCAACAAAGACGCTACAAGGAATTCCTTGACCTTTTGCCACTCACGCTTTCCCTAGCAGGCCTTCCGCCAAGCGAACTGGGACGATATTTCACATCGGAACAGATTGAATCGCGAGTCTTTACCATTAAGCACGCCTATAAGTGTGCCCGAATCGTTGCTCGGGAATCAGTAAAAGGCAACACGGCCGAATAGCGGCCGTTAATCCCCCTTGAAAGCGGCGATAGGGGGTGCTGATGCTTGACAGAGTGAGCAATGGCAGATATTGTCCCCGCTTCTTCTGAATGATGGGGTTCATCGTTCAGAGGCTTTAGCTCACGACTCCGAACTGCCGAGTGAACAATCAACTTGGCATACGGGATTTGATTATGCACAAGTGCTAAGAGACACCCATTCTTGTTTGCTTGGCTTGCTCGCAGGTCAAGCAAATAAGAGAAGCGTGCCTGCCGGTATCTGACTTCAGGATCGGCGTTGAAAAGTGGGACTCGATCCCACTTTTTTTTGTTATAAGGTCAAGACGAAACGGTTTCGGGATATGAACGGCGACGAAATCAAACGCATTGTTGATGCGATTCATCGCGACAAAGCAATTGACAAAGATATCGTCTTCGAGGGTATCGAACAGGCTATTCTTTCAGCTGCTCGAAAACACTTCTCGGAAGAGGAAGTGCTCGAAGTGCGCATCGATCGCGACACTGGTGAGCCATCTTTGACATGCGATGGCGCAATGCTTGAGCCCGACCTGATTGGTGATCTGTTGGGACGTATCTCAGCTCAGACAGCCAAGCAGGTGATGATTCAGCGAATTCGCGAAGCTGAACGCGACTCTCACTATGACGAGTTTCTCGATCTGAAGAGCCAATTGGTGACGGGTGCAGTCACCCGCGTGGATCGCGGAACAGTAATCGTAAATCTTGGCAAAGTTGAAGCGATTCTGCCACGCAGCGAACAGATCAATAAAGAGAGTTACCGAGTCGGTGACAGGGTTCGAGCGATCGTGCTGGATGTCAAGAAAGCAGGGTCGCGGGTTCGCGTCATTCTGTCGCGGACTCACGCCGACTTTGTTCGTCGATTATTTGAGGTAGAAATTCCTGAAGTTAATGATCACGTGATTGAGACACGCTCAATCGCCCGCGAAGCGGGTCATCGATCGAAAGTAGCAGTTTCTTCTTTTGACAATACCGTAGACTGTGTCGGGGCGTGTGTTGGTGTACGCGGAGCACGAATCCGAGGCATCGTTGAAGAACTAAACGGGGAACGGATCGATATCGTTCGCTGGAACGATAGTTTGCAGATTCTTGTTCCAAATGCTCTGCAGCCAGCAGAAGCCGAAGACGTCATCCTTTGCCCAATGTTAGGCAAGGTCATTGTTCTTGTTCGGGAAGACCAGCTATCATTGGCAATTGGTCGTCGAGGACAAAACGTTCGTCTGGCGTCAAAGCTAGTCGGCTGGGACATCAACGTGATGACTCAGGAGTCTCTTGACGAACAGTTGGATATTTCGATCGAAGCTTTCAGTGTCGTTCCCAAAATGGCACCTGAACTGGTTGAAAATCTAGTGTCACAGGGTTTCTTCACGTTCGACGATCTGTCGGTGATCGAGCCGGATGAGTTGATGGAAATGAGCGGCATGAGTCAGGATGACATTGACGAAGTCATCGCGTTTGCTGACGTTGAGAGCGAGCGGATTGAGCGTGAAGAAATCGCTCGAAAAATGAACCCGCCGGCGCTTAAACCTCGTTCTGCTCCAGAACCGGAACCTGTTGTTTCGGCTGAAGAAATTCCGTCAAAAGTAGAAGAGAGCGAGTCAGGGGTCAGCTCCGTTGACGCCGCTCCGGTGGAACCAATAGAAGACGCGATCGTTGTTAAAGATAAAAAAACTGAAAGCCAGGATTAAAGTCCGGCTTCTATTATCAGATCACAGGTAGAGTAAAGCCTCTCCTTAGAATCCGTAATGACCTACCAAATTTTGGAGATTGCCTTCAAAACCAACAACTGAAGTAGTTTGCTGCTGATGGCAGACTGATGAGATCATGAACCATAATATTCCACTCGTTTCTAGTATTTGCGAAGCACGTTGAAATGTACCGGAGTGTCCAACAGACACGACCGGTCCTGATCGACCGCGTTATCCAGCAGAAGGCTAGCGCGCCGCGTCGAAGGGGTAGTTGTCTTGAAGATTCGTATCTTTGCTTTGGCCAGGGAACTGGGCCTCGACAGCAAGGTTTTGCTTGGACTCTGTGATGACGCAGGGGTCAAACTTCGTAATGCGCTGGCGACCATAACGCCAGAAGAACGCGATCAAATTGTCGCCTACATTAATGGCCGTGAAGGAAAGGTCGCAGTTCCTGTTAAGAAACTGGATGATCTTGCGCCCACTCGGGACCTTAATGCCAGCAAGGTCCGCGACATTCGCGAACTACCTGCAAAAGTCGTCAAGGAAGAAGTTGCACTGGAAGTTCAAGAACCCGCGGAAGAAGCTGAAGAGCCTGCGGTAGTTGAATCTCCAATTGCAGAGACTGTGGCAGAGACTGTGGCAGAGACTGTGCCAGAGACTGTGCCAGAGCTTAAGGTCGAAGTCGTCGACGAAGTTCCTTCGACAGAAAGCAATGTCGAGGAAGCAGTTGCAGTATATGACCAAGACGTGATGCCAGAATCTGTTGAAGTTGTCGAGGCAGAAGTACCTGTTACTCCAGTGGCTGAGATCATCGAAAAAGTCAAAGAAACACGCGTTGAACCGGTGGCGGTGATCAGCGAATCAGCGCCGAGGAAATCATCGTCTCCGATAAATCGGATGCAGCGGTCAGCTCCTCGCGAAATGAAGCCTATCGGGTCAATCAAGGACCGTGAACAGGCAGCAGACGCACCGAAGGAAAAAGAGCGAGAACCTGTCCGCGAGCGTCCAATGGGACGACGGCTGGTAGCGGCTCCTCCGATGTATCAGCCGCCTGTCATCAAAGCAAAGCCAAAGAAGGCAGATGAGAAGGCGATGAAGCCTGACATCTCGCTGGAACAAATCGTCGATAAAAGCAGCCCGTTGGCGGACCAGCTTAAACAGTTAAAGCAGGCGAAGGCCGAGCACGACGGTGCTATGCAGACGACTGGTGGACGGAGACGTCCCGGAACACGGAAAGGCTCTCTGCTTGAGGACCTTCGAAAGGCCCGCGAAGAACAGCGTCAGCAGAAGAAACTTCGTCGAAAACGAAAAGGTCCCGCAGTCGATCTGAAGACGACGGCTCAAATCGAGTTTCCAATTACGGTCCGAAATCTGTCGGAAGCGATTGGTCGGCCCGCGAAGTCGATCATGGGGTACTTCTTCAAAGCCGGCAAGATGGTGACAATTAATGATGAGCTAGCGGAAGCGGACGCTCTGGAGGTCGCCATGGAACTGGGCGTCGACCTAGAGATCAAACGCGGTCGCGACATTGAAACAGAACTGCTGGATTCACTCGACTTCCAAGATGAAGACGAGAACATGGCTTGGCGTCCACCAATCGTCACAATCCTTGGACATGTTGACCACGGTAAAACGACCCTAGTTGATAAGCTACGCAACGCTCACGTCGCGGCTGGCGAAGCCGGCGGGATCACACAGCATATCGCTGCATATCAGGTGGTCAATGAGGGCTTGAGCCTTACATTCGTTGACACACCCGGCCACGCTGCATTTGGGGAAATGCGTGCTCGAGGTGCCAATGTTACAGACATCATTGTTCTCGTTGTCGCTGCCGACGACGGCGTGATGCCGCAAACCGTTGAATGCATCAGCCACGCAAAAAATGCTGGTGTCCCAATTGTTGTGGCACTCAACAAAATGGATCTGCCGGATGTTGATGATCAGAAAACGCTTCAGCAGTTAGCACAACACGAATTGTTGCCAGCTGAGTGGGGGGGCGAATATGAAGTTGTTCGCACATCTGGCGAAACCGGTCTCGGCCTGGACAACCTGATCGAAACCATTCAGCTGACTGCTGAACTCCAAGAATACAAGGCAAACCCAGAGCGCAAGGCCCTTGGTGTCTGCCTAGAAGCGTTTCGTGACGAGGGTCGTGGCGTTATCGCTTGGTTGATTGTTCAAAAGGGAACACTTCGAGTCGGCGACGATGTCCTTTGTGGTACCAGCTACGGACGCATCCGAGCGATGTACAATGACAAGGGCAAACCAGTCAAAGAAGCAGGGCCGTCAATGCCTGTAAAGGTGGCTGGCCTAGACGAAGTTCCAAGTGCTGGCGTGCACTTCTTCGTCATGAAAGACATTGACGAAGCACGTCAGGTTGCCGAAGCGAGAAAACACGAAGGTCGTGAGCAGGTCCTTTCTCGAACGGGCAAGCCAATGACACTGGACGACATTCTGAATGCTGCCCGTGCCGGAGAAGGTGTTCAGGAACTGCCATTGATTATCAAGGCAGATACTCCAGGATCACTCGAAGCGATTCGTGGCGAACTTGGAAAGTTCTCCCACCCGGAAGTGAAAGTTGCGATCATTCACGAAGGTGTGGGCGGTGTCAACGAAAGCGATGTTTACTTGGCAAGTGCCGCGAAAGCGATCATTGTCGCGTTCCATGTAATTGCCGAAGACCGAGCTCAGCAGTTGGCTGAAAATGAGGGTGTGGACATTCGCAGATACAACATTATCTACGAAGTCACTGAACAGATCCGCCAATCGCTGGAAGGTATGTTGCGTCCCGAACGTGTGGAAGTTGCAACGGGACGAGCTATTGTCCTACGGACCTTCACGGTTAGCCGGTTCGGAACCATTGCGGGCTGTCGAGTGCTGAACGGTACAATCTCTCGTGACAATCGCGTTCACGTGATTCGAGACAACACGGTTCTCAACGACTATCGTATTGGCTCTCTGAAGCGAGGAAAGGATGACGCCAAAGAAGTTCGTGAAGGGATGGAGTGCGGTATTCGTCTTGACGGGTTCAATGACGTAAAAGACGGCGATCTGCTGGAAGCATTCCGAATCGATGAAATCCAGAGAACGTTCGCCTGATCGAATACTGAAATTCGAAGTCTTTACGTGGCAATTTCTGCGTTAGTGTCGGCTGGGTAAGTCTTAGCTAGGTGCCCGATTGGAGTTCATTAATGTCATCACGTCGAACTGACAGAGTTGCGTCGGTTATTCGTGAAGTTGTCAGCACGACCATTCTGCTGGAACTCCGCGATCCTAGAATAAAAAACGTGACCGTACTTGGGGCGCAAGTCAGCCCGGACCTTCGCTACGCCAAGGTTCACATTTCTGTCATGGGTACAGAAAAGGAAGCAGCACTGACTCTTCACGGACTGAATTCAGCTCGTGGATACATCCAGTCAAAAGTCGCTGACCGAGTAAAAACCCGGTATACTCCGGAACTGCGTTTTGTAATCGACAGCGGTGTGCAAAAATCGGCTGAAGCGTCCAGGATTCTCAGAGAGGTCCTGCCACCAGAAGATAATCTGGAAGACGATGACAACGAATTGAACACCGAACTCACACCTGAAGATGAAACCGCAAGCGGCAACTAAGAAAAAAGTCGCCGGCCGTTTCGTATTGTTAAGTTATCTCGCGACAGGAAAAAAAAATGTCAACAGCATCAGCAACCAAAGCAAGCGACAAGGCACTGGCGTGCAAAAAGCTGACCGCTCTGCTGCAAAAAGACTACGGTAAGTCCTTACCGAAAATCAAACTGCCCGTCTTGGAAACGATGCTTTTTGCAGTTTGCCTCGAAGATAATGCATGGGAAAAAGCGGAAGCTAGCTACACGAAATTGATGAAGTCATATTATGACCTCAACGAAATCCGAGTGAGCTCGGTCTCTGAGCTGGAACGAACGTTGTCTGATCTAAAAAATGCTGAATGGAAAGGACTCCGAATTCGTTCGATTCTGAGATTCGTTTTTGAAAGCAGTTACACGTTCGAGTTCGAAAAACTTGCGAAGCTGACTGTGGAGTCTGCACAAAAACGACTCAAGAAAATTGAGTTCCTGTCTCCATTCATTTCAAGTTTTACCCTTGAGCAGGTTCTGGGCAGTCACGTTGTCTCCCTCGACGATATTACGCTGCGAGCTGCAATTCACCTTGGGGTTGTTCCGGAAGGAACTGAAATCGATGATGCCTCAGAATTCCTGAAAGCCGGACTCAAGAAAACTGAAGCGTTTGGCTTCACTCATCTACTCAGAAAACTTGCGACGGATAGCAAATTCGAGTCGCGAATCACAGACTCGTTCGATGAGGAATTTGACGTCCTGAAGGTGGAAGAATGTCTGGCAGCGTTAAAGGCCCCGAGAAAGAAAAAGAAGCTAGCCCCGAAGGCTGCGCTCGAAAAAGTTGCCCCAGCCGCAACTAAAGAGGTGGTACAGAAAGCAGCTTCGACCGCACAGAAAAATGCTGAACCGATTAAGAAAAAAACGGTAAAGGGTAATAAATCCGAACCAACAAAATCGGCAGCGTCTAAGTCTCAGGCTGCCTCGCAAAAGAAGACCTCCCCCTCGAAAAAAGTCGCGAAGAAAAAACGCTAAAGGTTCAAAACTTTGCGTTTGAGGACATGCGGATTTTGTGGTTGTGCTTGGGTAAAAGCTGATTTCATGTCGGCTTCGTTGCGGAAATCAGCAACGGTCGATCTTGGCTTCTCATTCCAGTCCGGATTCGCGACAATGAGTGGTATCTTCAGTGCCTCAACGGCGATTGTTGTCGTCGAGTTGGGCACTATCAGATCCTGATTGCAACGGTCGTCTTCGATGTCAAACAAATGCCCTCGGTATCTTTCATTACTCGCTTTTGCGGCACTATTGAACCTATCAGACGCGACAGCGTTAGGTCTGCTTCCTCATCAGAACGACGAAACATCGTCTGCAGCAGATGACAGTCTGGCTCCCATCGAAGCGGCGCAGCAACCGGGCGACGATGTATCTTTGGAGTTAAAGAATCCCATCAAGCCGACAGAGGCACAGAAAACGGAATCACTGGCTGCCTACATGGACGGTGTCGCTCACCAAAAGAACGGCAACCTTTCTGACGCTCTCAAAGCATATCAAAAAGCAGCGGATTCAGACCCAACGGCGTCGGAGCCTGTGAAAGCTCACGCGATGCTTTTGATGCGACTCGGCCGAGTACAGCAGGCTGAAGAGATGGCGAGAAAGGCGGCTGAGCTTAACCCGGACGATTTCGACATTCGATTGCAGCTTTCCGTGTTGCTACGCGCGCGTGGAAATATTCCAGAGGCGATTGTGCTGATTGAAGAAGCTCTGGCTTCTCGCCAGTTAAAAAAAGAATCTTCGGACTTCATCCGAGTGCACAGTATTCGAGGAACGCTTTATCGGGAAGCAAACGATCCCGCAAAGGCCGCCGAGAGTTATGAAGTCCTTTTGGACTCGCTGGAGAAACCAGAAAATTACGGACTCGATTTCCGCGAGCACCAGGCTCTCATGAAGGATCGGGCAACCGGCTATGAGGGAATTGGTAAAGTCATGTTGCAGATCGGCAAGTACGATCGAGCAATTGATGCGTTCTCAGCACTAACGCGAATTAATCAAAATCAGCCCGGTGATCATTACTATCTTCTCGCACTGGCGCAGCATCGCAAAGACGATCTGGAAGCTGCTGAGAAAAGTCTGGAACTGTATTTTCAGGCCAACCAAAGAAACCGCGGCGCGTTGCAGTTACTTACGGACATTTATCGAGCAACCAACCGTAGCGGCGCAATCAAAGAGCGATTGAAGGCACTCGAGTCCAACACGACTGATACAAGTACAGTACAACTATTCCTGGGAGAGTTTCTAATCGACCAGGGCGATGGGGAAGAAGCCGAAGCCGTTTTCCAGAAGGTGATTTCAGACTCGGGTGATGCCAGCGGTTATCTCGGATTGATTCGAGTGGACATTCTCAATCACGACGAAAAATCGCTTCTTGAACGAGTCAGGAAAGCACTGCTTGCTCGAATCACAGTGGAAGAACTCATCCCGCTGAAGACACACATCATGAATGATGTCGACTTCGCAAAGAAGGTGGTGGCTGCAAGTATTGCTTCGATCGATGCAGGCGTGGCAACTTCGCCCGCTGAAGCGTACCTGTTCAGTCAAATCGCGGAAGACCTGGAACTGCCGGTCGAAGAAGAGCGTTTACTTCAGGCAACTCTGGACTCAAACCCAGATGCACGCATGGGGGTTGATGTGCTTGGAAGGCTGGGTCTTAATCGGCTACTGCAGGATAAGTATGCCGATTCCGCAAAAACATTTCGTCAGTTGCTTTCTGTTCCGGGACTGCCAGCCCAACAACAGGTGATCACACTTTACAGGTTGTCACAGGCAGAGGTCTTCAACGAAAACTTCAAAGACGCCGTTATCGCAATTGAAACAGCCCTGAAACTTCGCCCTGAAAATCCTGAACTTACTTATCAGCTAGGTTGGGTTCAACTTCAGGCGAAGCAATACGATTCGGCCGAACGTAATCTGAAAGCAGCCGTAAAACTTGCAGATGTTGACCCGTCTCTGGAAGGTCGTGCGGGCATTCTTCTGGGAGCTCTCTTCACGCAACTACGACGCTGGGACGACAGCATTGCGGCTTACGAAGCTGTGCTCAGGATTGATGAAGTCGGAGATGATATCGCGCGAAGAAGCCGAACGGCTTTGTCGAATGCGTTTGTACAAAAGGGTGATCTTGCAAACGGTGAACGCATTCTTGAAGAAGTCTACGCACAATCACCGGACGATCCCGGTGTCAACAACGACCTTGGCTACCTGTATGCAGAGCAAAACAAGAACCTTGATAAAGCTGAAAAAATGATTCGGATTGCGGTCGAGGCCGAGCCTGACAACCCCGCCTATCTGGACAGTCTTGGGTGGATACTTTTTCGGCAGAACAAGAACGAAGAAGCTCTAACCGTCCTGAAGAAAGCTAATTCGGACCCTGACTATAAAGATGCCACAATCATTGAACACCTTGGAGACGTGCAGAACGCACTCGGGCAGAAGGAAGATGCCGCCAAAACATGGCAGGAAGCGCTGGATGTGGAACAGAAGTCTGCTTCTCCCGATGAGGAAATTGTGAAACGACTTTCCAACAAGCTCGCCCCATCGACAGAAGAAACGCTCAAGTCACCAAACGAGTAATCGTTGAGTGAATGCAGGAATTGAGGTCTTAGCACATCATGCAGGAAGTCTTGGCGGATAACTAATGGCCAGAGAAACCACGATACGTCAGTCTAATGATGACGATGCTGACGTCGATCCACGATCCGGTAAAATCCGAGTTCCACCGGATATGTCTCTGCAGAGTGCGTTCGATGACAACGAGGAGCAACCGGAATTCGATGAAGCATTGCGCCCATCGAAACTGAGTGATGTCATCGGGCAAACGGCTGTTGTTGAACGGATTCGCATCCTGTTAGAGGCAGCTCGAAAACGCGAACAACCGTTGGGGCATCTGCTGTTCGACGGGCCGCCTGGATTAGGTAAGACAACTTTAGCAAGTGTCATTCCAAGGGAACTCGGGACGGACTTCCAAATTACTGCAGGCCCATCGTTAAGTGCGCCAAAAGACCTTCTTCCATATCTGACAAACGCAGGGAAGGGCTCCGTACTTTTCATCGATGAAATTCACCGGCTGCCGCCGGCTGTCGAAGAATTCATGTACCCGGCAATGGAAGACTTTCGTGTCGATATAACTCTTGGTGATGGACTTAATGCACGTACAATCAACATGCAGCTTCAGCCGTTCACCGTCATCGGGGCTACCACTCGCAGCGGTATGCTGACAGCGCCGCTAAGAGATCGTTTTGTGAATCGCGAGCACCTCAGCTTCTACACTCTGGAAGAACTGACAACAATCGTTTGTCGTAATGCGCGGAAGCTTCGGACCGAAATCACAGAAGACGCCGCACGTGAAATTGCCCTGCGTTCGCGTGGGACTCCGCGCAAAGCCAACAACTGGCTGCTCTGGGCAAGAGACTATGCTGACGCGCGAGGCAACGGCAAAATATCGTTCGACATCGCTAAGAAAGCGTTAAAGATGAAGGGTGTTGACAATCGGGGGCTGGAGGAACTCGATCGTCAATACCTCGAGACCATTATTACCGTCTTCGGAGGCGGCCCAGCCGGTGTTCAGGCCATCGCTCATACGATGAATATTCCGTCCGATACACTTGAAGACGAAATTGAACCATACCTGCTTCGTGAAGGACTGATTCAACGCTCGCCACGCGGACGAATGATTACTGCGGAGGCCTGGAAGCACCTTGGCCAGAAACCGCCAAAGTCAAAACAGATCGAGCGGGATGAGGATGACGTCGACTCGCGGGGACAGCTTTTTTAACGCAAAAGACCATTCCCCGGAAGAAAGCACGTTGCGGCGGATTTCTTGGCCGCGATTCCAGCAGATTGATCCACGATAAAGAAGTGCCGTCCGGACCAGCAACTGGATCTGACACAATTGGGTGGCCATTCATGGCAGTCATACAGAGAATGCAGGGATCCACCGTTGATTGCGATCCAGAGTCGGTAGAATGCCCCGGCGCTCTGTTTCTAATTCCGCCGCCTAAACGTCTTCGTCGAGAAATTCATGCCGTCGCCCGATTACTACCAGTTTGACGTCGTTGTTGTTGGGGCCGGACATGCTGGCACAGAAGCCGCATTGGCGGCCGCTCGGCTGGGCGCGAAGACAGCATTGTTGACCATGAGCTGCGATACCGTCGGGCAGATGAGCTGTAATCCTGCGATTGGCGGCGTCGCAAAAGGCCAGATCGTTCGAGAGATCGATGCACTTGGCGGTGAAATGGGACGAGTCATCGATGCGACCGGCATTCAATTTCGAATGCTGAATAGTGGCAAAGGCGCGGCCATGCACAGCCCTCGTGCACAGGCAGACAAGAAAGCCTATCAGTTCGAAATGAAATGGCGAGTCGAGCAACAGCAGAACCTCAGTCTGCGGCAGGAACTTGTCGAAGGCCTAGAAACCTCTGACGGAAAGATCACCGGAGTCCGTGTTGCTGGCGGCACAGTTTATCGATCACGAGCGGTGATTCTTACGACCGGCACGTTTCTAAAAGCAATCATGCATACTGGCGAAACTCAGTCCGAGGGAGGAAGAGCAGGAGAAAAAGCGTCCCACGGAATTTCAGGAGAACTGCTATCACTGGGCTTCGAACTACAGCGATTCAAAACCGGCACACCTGCCCGCATTAATGGTCGCACAATCGATTTTTCAAAATGCACGCCGCAACCGGGAGACGATATACCACAACCGTTTTCATATCTGAACGATTCAATCAACCAGCCGCAGATGGACTGTCACCTGACAGAAACAACGCCGGAAATGCACCAGCTGATACGAGAGAATCTGCATCGAGCCCCCATGTACACCGGGCAGATTGAATCGACAGGGCCACGCTATTGCCCTTCCATTGAGGATAAGGTGGTTCGCTTCGCCGACAAAGACACGCACCAGATTTTTCTGGAACCCGAAGGTCGCAACACATTGGAGTATTATTGCAATGGAATTTCGACAAGCCTGCCGCGTGACGTTCAGGACCGAATGATCCGCATGATTCCGGGGCTCGAAAATTCCGACATCATGAGGTTCGGATATGCAGTCGAATACGACTTCGCGCCGCCGACACAATTGTACTCGTCGATGGAAACTCGGCTGATTGAGGGATTGTATTTCGCAGGCCAGCTGAACGGCACGACAGGCTACGAAGAAGCGGCCGGACAGGGACTGTTAGCCGGAATCAATGCCGCACTAAAGGTCGCCAAGAAAGAACCGTTTGTCCTTGACCGCAGTCAAGCCTACCTTGGCGTGCTAATCGACGATCTGGTAACCAAAGGGGTTGACGAACCATATCGAATGTTCACGTCCCGAGCGGAATACAGAATGTTGCTGAGGCAGGACAACGCCGACCGCCGCCTGACGCCGATCGGAATCGAGCTTGGTTTGGTGAGCCAAGATCGACAACAACGATTCGAAACCTATGAAGCTGAGATCCAACGTTTGCAATTATTAATCTCCGAGCAGAGATATCAGGGGAAGACGATGGAAGAATGGCTCCGGCGGCCGGAAGTGACATGGACCGATGTGGAAAGTATGTCTCCTGAAATTGCGAGTATGGATATTTCCGAACGCTCCAAACGCCATATGGAAATAGAAGTCCAGTATGCCGGATACATTCGCCGTCAGGAGATGGAGATTTCGAAGCTGCAAAAAGTGGACAGCATTCGAATCCCCGAAACCTTCAAATTTGCCGGGATTACACAGTTACGCCATGAAGCCAGAGAGAAACTGGGAAAACTGCAGCCTTCCACACTTGGCCAAGCGAGCCGCGTCAGCGGCATTACTCCAGCCGACATAGCAGTCTTAATGATGTACCTGAAAGCAGAGGGGAATTTGGCCACCGAGACAACCAGTGTGCCTTAACCTATTTCACTGCATGACTTTGTGAAATAAATAGACATTCTGGAAGAGAATTTCGGAAACTTTCATTTCGAAAGCAGGCGACTTTCAGCAATTTCTGCAAGGAAGGCAAAACAGGAGGCCTACAGCACGAAACTCCCGTTGACCGACTTCTGCGAATAGATACAATCGGCTGTGTTGAGGAATGAGAAAGCTAAGGGAACTACCAGTATCCAGTTGGTCTGGCGAGGCTTGACAGTTTGACTGTTAACCTCATATCACAGGTTTCTTTAAAACTGCACCTTGTCTCAACATACAGGTCCAGCCTTTTTATTCTTTGCAAAACACGGATGGTGTCCGGCCGCGGTCGGATGTGCACAACTGCCGTGAGGCAGCTCATCACAGAACGGATTGTGAACCATGAAGACAGTCTTTACGACGGGGGAAGCCGCGAAGATCTGCAAAGTCAGTCAGCAGACGATCATTCGCTGTTTTGATTCCGGGCAACTCAAGGGGTTTCGCGTCCCCGGTTCGCGTTTTCGTCGTATTCCACGCGACATCCTTTATAAATTCATGAAGGACAACGGCATCCCAACGGATGCCCTTGAAAGCGGCAAGCGAAAAGCACTGATCGTCGACGACGATGAGGAACTTGTTGAATTGATCGTTGACGCCCTTGAGGCGGATGGACGATTCGAAACACGTGTTGCCAACAACGGGTTTGATGCGGGTATGATGGTAAAAGAATATCATCCAGACATCATTGTGCTGGACGTCATGCTTCCTGACATTAACGGTAAGGAAGTTTGCCAGCGCGTTCGCACCGACACCACGCTGGACGATGTTCGAATCGTCTGTATCAGCGGAATGGTTGAACAGGAAAAAATTCAGGATCTCAAGGATTCCGGAGCCGATCATTTTCTTCAGAAACCATTCGAAGTGGATCAGCTGATCGAACGAATCTGTCGACTGCTCGACATTGAACAGCTGACTGCTTAGTGTTCATTCTTACGGTGATATAAACTATGCGGCGGTCGCTTTGGGGCGACCGCCGTTTTTGTATAGGTGCATTAAAAGCACTTCTGAAATGAACACCACCAGAACCGAAGACTTGCAAAAAACACAATCACAAGGTGACCAGGAAGACTGGGATCTGGAAATCCTTCAGGCACTCGTGTCACCGTCTACCGCGGAAGACGCCGCTCTGGCCTGCGCGGCTGCGTGGATGAACTTTCTCCATGCCGACCGTGTTGCCGTTGTGATTTTTGACTCCAGCACTACCTGCATCGTCGCACACGGACAACGCGATAACGATACACACATCGCGATATATGTCGGACGGGAAAACGCGTCAATCGGTGCGCTGCTGCAACCGGAACTGCTGGTCGCAAAGCACGGGCCCTGCCTGATTGAATCACCAACAGACGTTGTGTGCTGGCCTGAACACCTTTCCGCCGTTTTCGCAGTTCGCGAAGAAGCCGCCGTGGAAGATGATCGCGTAGAACTCATAAAAACACTCAGCAGAAAACTTCTATCCCGGTGGACCACCCCCTCTACCTCGTTTGCAAATCCTGACCACATGGATTCCCTGGCTGAATTTGCAGCAGGCGCGGGACATGAAATTAACAATCCTCTGGGAAGCATTATCGGGCAGACTCAACTGCTGTTAAAACGCGAAGAACGAGCAGATCACAGACAGGCACTGGAAACAATTGGTGCTCAGGCATGGCGGATTCGAGACATGATCGGCGACACAATGTTATTCGCCAGACCGCCACAGCCACAATTTGCAACATGTAGCCTTAACGGCATTGTCGAAAAGGTTATCAGTGGACTGTCTGCAAAACTGCAACGCAAAAGCAATCCGATTCGCTTCAGTCCAAAGTCAGACCTCGCCGTGTTTGCAGACGAAACCCAGCTGGCAGTGCTGATTTCACATTTGGTTCGCAATGCCTGCGAAGCGGTCGAAGAACCTGAGCAGCCAGGTCAGGTCACAGTCGACATCAGAAGAGAAGGGGGCCATGCTGCATATTTAGAAGTCACAGACAACGGTCCGATTATTCCGCCAGACATTCGGCAACATCTGTTTGACCCATTTTTTTCCGGCCGTCAGGCGGGACGAGGCCTTGGATTTGGTTTATGCCATGCATGGCAAATTACGAGAATGCATAATGGTATCCTCCTTCAGGAATCCCTACAGGATGGAAACCGTTTCATTGTCGTGCTTCCGATTGGTACCGGTACGACAAGCGGCCCATAGAAGTCAGTCAGACGGCGATTCATGCGCACAGGAAAAACAGCGAGCACATTCGACAAATTCTATGCGGGTAAGCCCCGGGCTCAAATTAAAGCAGGTCGCCCATGCTGACTGAATCACACATTGCCGCCGTTACCTTGGTTCAATCATTGCCGTGGTTGCGAGTTGCCCCTCCCATCATTGCCATTGCTTTGGCGATCATCATCAAGGATGTCAATTTCGCGTTGCTGCTGGCAGTTTTTTCAGGATGTCTGTTGCTGTCCGACTTTCACATCTTTTCTGGCATTGAAACATTATGCGAAGTGTTCGTTAATCAAATTGCCAATGCGGACCACGCCTCTGTGATACTGTTCACGGTGCTGCTGGGGGCAATGATTGGATTGATGAATGACAGCGGCGGAACGGACGCCGTCGTCGGTCGGATTGCCAGGTACGCGAATACGCGACAGAAAGGGCAAGTGCTGACCTGGTTAGCTGGTGTCATTGTGTTTTTCGACGATTACGCAAACACGATGCTGATCGGCGGCTCAGTAAGACCGCTGACCGACAAACTGAAAATTTCACGTGCAAAACTTGCGTTTCTGATTGATGCAACAGCAGCCCCCATCGCGGGATTGGCGCTATCCACGTGGACTGCGTTCGAAATCGATCAGGTAAATCTCGGACTGCAGCAGGCCAATATTTCGGCCAACGCCAGCGATGTTTTTCTCGCGACGATTCCGTTTCGCATCTACCCAATCATCGCAATTATTGTCGTTGGTGTTATCGCAATCAGTGGTCGTGACTTTGGTCCAATGCTGGCTGCGGAACGCCATGCGATGGAAACGAACACTGAAACTCAGACATTAGAAGTCGCCTCGAAGCCTGGGTCGGTCTGGACAGCAGTTATCCCAGTCTCAGCCTTGATCCTAACTGTACTCGCACTTCTCTGGAGCGATTCAATATACGGTGGAGAAGATTGGTGGAAAAATGTGGATGCCTACAAGCTGCTTCTGATTTCATCGCTGTCCGCGTCGACGACTGCTGTACTTGCCTCGCTGGCGTTTGGAAAGATGTCGCTGGTGGATTGCTCGAGAAGCTGGACGGGCGGTATTTCGTCAATGATTCCTGCCGTCATCGTGTTGATTCTGGCATGGGCAATCAATGGCGTCTGTGAAAGCGGCAAACTCGACACCGCCGAATACATTATTTCCCTGGTCGGAGATTCACTCAGGCCCGAATTTCTACCTGCAGTCGCTTTTCTTGCGGCTGGTGCAATGGCGGTATCGATCGGCAGTTCCTTTACGACAATGGGGCTATTAGTCCCAATGTTTATCCCCTTATGTTGGTCCATTCTGTCAGCGTCAACTGAAAACTCATCGGTCGAGCACCCTATCTTTCTGGCAACCATTGGTGCAATTTTAGCGGGGGCGATATTCGGAGACCATTGTTCTCCGATTTCTGACACAACAGTTCTTTCATCCGCCGCAGCAGGATGCGATCATTTGCAGCATGTTGCGACTCAGGTTCCCTACGCCATTGTGATCGCAGTTAGTTCAGTGCTGTTTGGTTACCTGCCAATTGGCTTTGGTGTGCCATGGTGGATTGCCCTGCCGCTCAGCACAGGAGTCTGTGTCGGGGTGGTGTTGTTTCTTGGCAAAACTCCGGATGAACGCGTCCCCAAAAAAACAACAATGGGCTGATCTGCGATCCATTGAATTTTGACCAGAAAGAATGCTCGAACGAGTTTCTTTTCAGCCGAAAACATTTAAGTCTTCATCTCACAGAATACCTTTGCGGTCTACAAGCTCATGTCACAATCTCGCCTTCAGGGAATCTTCACCCCCAACCTTGTCCCCTATTCAGCAAAGGGTGGCATCAATGAAGAAGAACTCCGCCGCTACGTCGACTGGCTGATCGAACGTGGAGTACACGGACTTTATCCGAATGGCTCCACTGGGGAATTTACCCGATTCACTCCGGAAGAACGGCGGAGGATTGTTGCCATCATCGCCGATCAGACAAAGGGGCGGGTCCCCATTCTGGCGGGTGCTGCGGAAGCCAACGTTAAAGAAACGCTTGCGGCGTGCGAGTACTACGCGTCACTCGGCATTCGCGCCGTGGCCATCGTCGCACCGTTTTACTACAAGCTCAGCCCGGCAAGTGTCTACGCGTACTTCAAGGAAATTGGTGACAACACTCCTATCGACGTCACTCTGTACAACATCCCGATGTTTGCCAGTCCAATCGATGTCCCCACCGTTCAACGCCTGTCGGAAGAGTGCGAGAGAATCATTGCCATTAAAGACTCATCTGGCGAGATTCCTCATATGATCCGCATGATTCAGGCCGTCAAACCCAATCGGCCGGACTTCTCATTCTTTACTGGCTGGGATGCCGCCTTGATGCCCATGTTGCTGGTGGGCTGTGATGGTGGAACAAATGCAAGTTCCGGAGTTGTGCCGGAGCTTACCCGAAAACTATACGATCTCACCACCAGCTATCAAATCGATGAGGCGCGCAAGATCCAGTACGACCTGGTCAAACTGTTCGATACGATGATTTACTCGGCCGAGTTTCCAGAAGGATTCCGTGCCGCTGTAAATCTGCGAGGGTTCGAAATGGGGCAGGGCAGACAACCGATGTCTGCCGAACAGCGAACAGACCTAACGACACTCAGCAACGAACTACAGTGCATGCTGTCAAACCATGGATTCACGGACCAACCTGTAGGAGGCTGCCCAATTGGAACGCCGACCACATCCGCTGACCCCGCTGAAGTTTCGGCAATCGTCCAACAGGTTGTCGCAGAACTGAATCGACGCGGCCTGATGTAGAAACATGGTGTGCAACTGCTGGTTTACTCCAATAGTGCCAACCTGACACCGACGAATTCAGGCAATTTCCCGTCAGCGATATGTCACTGACGGGAAACGCCTGATACGCCAGAGCGGGGTACGTCACATGCCTCGTTCTGTCATTCGTTCAGATATCTTCCACGATGTGACGACAAGGCAGGACAAGC
>JBDNFN010000236.1:0-19862 GCA_041689795.1 Fuerstiella sp.
ATAAAATAACGGATTCCCTGAGCGCACCCATCATGACTCAGGTTGTGCAATGGATTCCGTTTCATCCACGAAATCTACATCATCTACCGGCCGTCTGTCATCAGCAGTTTGACTACAATGGACAGCTACCTCCTCTTCCCTCCGGCGAAACTTCAGCCCATGGCTGGCTGGCTGGCTGGCTGGCTGGCTGGCGGAGCGGCTTTGGAGCCATTTTACGCCGGCGGCTTTCGTTATGCCGGCAACTGGGGCAGCACGGTGGAACCCATCAACAAGACGCCGGTTACCGATTCTTTCTACAAGCTTTCCGGAGGCGCTTTTTTCGATTGTCGGGCCAGCACCGACGGAGGACCACATCGCGTTCCCAACTTCCGCAGCTTTCACACGGGAGGAGCCAGCTTTGTGTTCCTCGACGGATCCGTCGGCTGTTTAAGTGAGAACATCGATATGGGTGTCTATCGCGGCATTTCCACCATTCGCGGCAGCGAAGTCGCTCAATGGTGATAGAGGCGGTCCAGAGATAGCAAAGTTACCAGCACGCGGCGCGAGTAAGTGAATCCTGCCATGGCAGGATTCACTCGCTGGCGCCGCGTACTTGTCTGGGGGAGTTCGCCGGAGCGGCTGTCGGACCGCTTCCAGCGAAGAATATATTGAACAAACGTTCTTTGTTAGCGCGTTTCAATTGCAATGTTTTGTCCAGTTTGAATTCCCGGGCACAAGGCCTTGGTAGTGCCGGGAAATTAGTTTAGGGCGTAGATCGTTTTACCTTCCTTAATTGTCTCAACCACTTTGATATCCTTGATTTTCATTGGATCGACTGTGAGTGGGTTGTGGTTCAGAATCACGAGGTCGGCCAATTTGCCAACTTCCAGAGATCCTTTCGACTTTTCTTCCTGATACATGTACGCCGAATCCAGCGTGATGTCTTTTAGTGATTCCAGAGGCGAAACGCGTTCGTCAGGTCCGATGATTTCTCCACGTCGGGACTGCCGTGTTACTGCAGACCAAAGTAAAAACATCTGGTCGATCGGCGAGACATTGAAGTCTGTGTGATTAATACAGCGAAGTCCCATTTGATTTGCGGTCTTCATGGGGCTCAGGAAATAAGCCTGCTGTTTGCCTCGATTTCGAATATGCGTCTCACCGAAGTAGAAACAGTGTTCCGTGAAGAATGAAGGCATGATCTTATAGTCGGCATATTTTTCTAATTGATCGCGGCGAACGAACTGCGAATGAATGACCGTGGTGCGGCGATCCGCGAATCTGTCCGGTGCCACCTTTTCGTGCGATTCCAGAAATATGTCAATGGCGGCGTCGCCGTTGCAGTGGATGATCAGTTGCAGATTGTTGTCATACACCGACTTAATAAATTGCTGTGCCTGCTCCTTTAGAAACAACGGTTCGCCTCGCCAGTTCTGTTCGCCGCCAGGCCCGCCGGTTAAGTAGGGCGTTGAGAAAAATGCCGTTCGCCCCTGAGGCGATCCGTCCAGCGTGATTTTGATGCCTCCGAGCTTGAATCGATTATTGTACTTGCCAAAGGTTGATGGAGGATTCTTCTCAAACACGGCTGGCGCTTCAGTAACAAACGGGTACGCGACCACATCGATGTACAGCAGCCCTTTTTTAGCGGCCTTTTGCAGCAGTTCAATGTCGCTTGCAGGAGTCGCACCTTCCTGTGCGGTGGTGACGCCAGCGGCAGCATAAATCATTTGGCCATCTTTGAATCGGCTTAGCAGTTCTTCGTCGTCCGGCTTGGGAAGATTTGCGAAGATCGGCATCCAGGCGGCTTCCATCAGCAGCCCCGCAGGTTCCAGTGAATCCGGCTTGCGAACGATGACGCCGCCTTTGGGCGTGGGCGTGTCTTTTGTGATTTTGAACTGTTTAAGTGCGGCCGAATTACAGACAGCTCCATGCAAAGATACATGCTGCACATAAACCGGATTGTTCGGGAACGCGGCGTCCAGATCCTCTGCCGTTATCTCGCGTCCGTCAGACACCGCGTCTCCGTCGTAGCCGTATCCAGCGATGAATTCGCCTTTGGGTATCGCGTATGCCTTTTGTGTTGCCTTCAGAGCAGTGATGATGTCGGCAATGGATGATCCCGGCCCAGCTGGCGGTGCAAAGCAGTTTGCCTGCTGAGCTACCTGCAGGCAATTGATGAAATGGCTGTGACCATCCAGAAAACCCGGCACCATTGTCTTGCCTTGCAGGTCGACAATACGTGTTGAATCTGTCTTCATTTTTAAGACATCGTCTTTGTTGCCAACGGCAACGATTCTGCCACCCTTCACTGACAATGCTTCGGCGTTTGGGTTGTTTTCGTCAACTGTGACAATCGGGCCACCGTGATAAATAACATCAGCGGTTTGCGCATGCGATGAGACGGCACCAATTAAAGCGAAGAGACCAACCGTGACAAACGAAATGCAACGCATCTGAAACTTGCCTTTGCGAAAATGGGAAATTTAAGGTCACCATCGATCAAGCTGGAGGCGAAATTATGCTGACATGGCTGAGGCGACCTGGAGTGTTGACTCTAATCGCGAAGTGCGGTTCCAGAAAGAGTCGGGTGGCAAGCAGCAGTCAATTCAGTGGCGAGCAATAGCCACTGGGATTCAGGAAGTGAAATCAGAAAAGTCTGTGATCATCGAACTCCCAATTCAGGTGCTATTTCGAGAATTACAGCAGGCTACAAAGATGTGTTGTCACTCGTCGCGAAATTCGTCAAGACTTTTGGCCTTGTCCTGTGGTTTCACTGGCCGAAGCTCTCCACGAGTTTCGCGACGCCATATCGTAACACGTTCTTGAAGCGGTTCGAAAACCGTTCCGGCGACTTTTCCTATACAAGCCCGACGCGAGCGAGTTTTGCCATGGCTGGATTCACTTGCTCGCGCCGCGTGCTTGTGGAATTGCGATTTTCGGACCAACTCCGGGGCAGCCTGAATATGATAAGTTGCTGTTTTCGGCATGGCACTGTTTTAGATGTACTCGGGCGTCGTGACCGATTCGGCGGTAAGCGAATTATGTTTTCCGCGGAGATTGACATTTTGGCGCGCCACGTCTCGCGTCAGTATTCCCCGATTCCGTTGGCATTCAGCACTTTTGAGGAAACTGGTCTGAAGGCCGTGGACTTGTGGATAGCGCAGAGTCGTAGTTACCATATATTCGGACGATGTGCTTTGTGGTTTTTGGCGTCTGTTAAAGGCGAGTGTAATGTTAGCTGTGCTTGTTTTGTTTTCCCTGCTTTCGGGCATGATGCAGCCGGAAGCCACTGCGTCGGAGTATGATGTTCGTGAGAAGATTGTGTACGCTCAGGTTGGCGAACGCGAACTGCTGCTGGACGCGTTTGTTCCAAAGTCCGATGGCGAACACCCTGCGGTGCTTGTCGTACACGGCGGAGCGTGGCGTTCGGGTGATCGGAAACAGTTGCGTGGCTATGCGACGGCTCTGGCGGAACGTGGGTTTGTGTGTTTTGCGATCGATTATCGGCTGGCCCCGCAACATAAATTTCCGGCTCAGATTGACGATTGCCGAACCGCAGTGAAGTGGGTCAGGGACCATGCGGCCGATTTTAAAGTGGATTCGAAACGCCTGGGAGCGATTGGCTATTCTGCCGGCGGTCATCTTGTGTGTCTGCTTGGCACGACGGGCGAGGCACCCACTGCTGCGAATGGAAACGTGGACAGTCGATTGCAGGCGGTCGCGGCCGGTGGAGCTCCGACCGACTTTCGTTGGTTTCCGGATAACGGCAAGTGGGCCGAATACTGGATGGGGGGAGACCTTGATTCGGCTGCTGAGAAGTTTCAAAGTGCGTCAGCGTCAGCCTTTGTTGATAGCAGTGATCCGCCAACATTCTTCTTCAACGGAACGGCCGATACCGTGGTTCCGCTGGTATGGTCCAGAACATGTTATGAAGCTCTGCGGCAACATGGTGTGAAGACCGAGATGCATACCATTGATGGAGCCGGTCACATGCAGGCTGCCATGAATGCCGAGGCTCTGGAGAAAGCGTGCGAATTTTTGGTACGCGAACTGGAACAGCCGCAAACCGCTTCGACGGGGAATGCGGCTTTGCCCGCTTCAGGTGGATCGGATGTAGGTTCAAATTGAATCCGGCGTCGAATTTGCATCGGAATGGACGCGTGATTTTGTCATAGTGTTCACCCGTCCCGCTGTTTCTGCCAAACGACGACCTGTTTATGAAGATACATCGAAACATCCCGGCTGTGTATGTGATGATGTTTTGCGTCGGGAATCTTACCTCGTTGCTGTCGGGCGAATTTCAGGCAGACGTGCAGCCCTTGCTGAAGAAATATTGCGCCAAATGTCATGAAGGAGACGACGCAACTGGTGAAGTTGACTTTTCAGCAATCAACAGTGCGGCAGAAGTCGAAGCCGCTTTTGAAACATGGAAAGCGGTCATTGGTCATCTGAGGTCTAAGACCATGCCTCCCGCCGATGAGCTGCAACCAACGGATGCAGAGCGTGAATCGTTCTTTGTTTGGTATCGCGAATTTATTGCCGCCATAGAACCGCGTCCGGCAGTCTTTCGTCCTCGACGACTTTCTGTGACGGAATATCGGAACACGTTGAGATCTGTGTTTGGGTTCGACCTGGAAGTTGCTGTCATCGAAGCCGAACAGACGATTACTGAGCGTTCGCTGGTTGTGAAGCTGCTGCCGACGGATCCACCGGGCAGAAGCGGGTTCAAAAATGATACTCATGGAAATCCGCTGTCCACAAACGTGTGGGACCAATATTCTTATCTGGTTGACGCGGCTTTGGAGTCGTTATTTTCGCCGCGCCGAATTGTCGAACTGCAGGCGATGGCCGGAACCATTAACGCGGAAGGATTTACTCGGCAACACGCTGATCGATTGTTGTCCGAGTTTGCAGGGCGGACTCAGCGGCGAACTGTTTCGGCAATACAGCTGTCGACAATGCTTGCCAGGCTGCCGGATAGTTCTGGCGATGATTTGATGAACGCACTGAAGCTGGAAATGAAGGTTCTGCTAATGTCGCCTTCGTTCATCTATCGAGGCCTTATGATGCCGGTTGAACATTCCGGGCGGCAACCTGTTGACGACTTTGAATTGGCAGAACGTTTGTCTTACTTTGTGTGGGCCGATGCTCCGGATCAGCAGCTACTGCGTTTAGCGGAAGCCAAACAGCTCCACGAATTGTTTGTGCTGAGCGAACAGGTCGACCGACTGCTGTCGTCGCCGAAAGCTCGCAGTCTGGCGGAAGTTTTCGGAGCGGAATGGCTAACACTCGCCGAGATCCAGCATGTTTCTGACAACCCCCCTCAAATGGTAGCGCTGCAATCTCAGCCGCTCGACTTTCTTAACTATCTGTTTACAGAAGACCGCCCGTTGCTTGAACTGATCGATTCCCAGACTGCATTCGTGAACGTTCATACTGCGTCGATGTACGGAGCCGATTCTCGCCAGCTGAAAAGGTATGTAAAGCAGAAAGGGATCGAAGTCGAAATTGTGCCAAACCAGAAAATTACGCTTGAGCACACCACTGAACGAGGCGGCATTTTGACGATGCCGGGCATTCTTGCGATGAATCGCGGTCCGATTCTGCGTGGCACGTGGATGCTGGAGCGGATTCTTGGCGAAGAGCTTCCGGACCCTCCGGCTAATGTTGGGCAGGTGGCCAGGAATAACCCAGGTGAAAATCTTACTTTTCGACAACGTTTCGAACAGCATCGCAGCAATGCAACCTGTGCATTATGCCACGACAAGGTTGATCCATTAGGATTTGCTGTGGAGGCGTTCGATAATCGAGGGCGATATCTGTTAACCGGAGCCACAAATTCTGTGAGAAACCGGAAAGGCAAAGGTCCTGAAGTTGACGTCAATAAAATCGACACAAGTGGTCAGCTGCCATCTGGGGAAAAATTTGCAGGTGTCGCGGGCCTGAAGAAAATTCTGAAGACGAGTCAGCGCGAAGCCGTTATTCGCAACATTGTGGAACGCACAATGGCTTACGCTTTATGTCGAAAACTGGAAGTGTTCGACCGTCCGACCATTGATTCGATTGTGCAGGAAATGATGACGACAGACGGAACCTGGCGAGACCTGTTTCATGCGGTGTGCAACAGTATTTCGTTTCGCGAAACGATTATTCCGGAGCGTTCGACGACTGCTATTCAAACGACCCAGTAACGGCGATTCGATGGTTTTATGCGGTGCGTGCAAGACGGCCGGACTGTAATGATTCCAATTCAGGAGTAGTGAAAGTGGCAATTAAGATTAAGCGGCGTACGTTTCTTCGCGGTGCGGGCGTGCTGCTTCCGCTGCCGTTTTTGAACCTGATGGAAGCTTCAGCGAAGACGGTCAGTAGCTCGTCGCCGCCCATGCGGTTTCTGACGTTGTTCAAACCCAACGGTGTGCATCCTCCATCGTGGAATATCAACGGCGGTTCTGAACATGATTTTCGCATGTCGCCGTTGATGAAGCCATTTGAAAAGCACAAAAACGATCTGCTGATTCTGGACAATATGGGGGACTTTGGCTTTTCGTCTCATGCAAATTCCACCCGACGATTTCTTTCGGGTCACCACGAAAATACCAAGTCCGAATCGCTGGATCAGCTAATCGCCGATCAGATCAAGGGCGATACACAGCATCGTTCTTTGGAATTGACGACGGAAGGTTTGTTTCCGAATCAGATAGGCTGCAGCTACATTTCCTACGGAAAAAACGGATCTCCGATTCCGCGCGAAAGCGATCCTCAGCTGATCTTCGACCGACTGTTTCGTAGTCCGCTGACAAGCCCTCAGCAGCGAAAGAAAATGAGCAGCGTGCTGGATCGCGTTCTTGAGGACGCAAAGTCATTGACGATTCGAGTTGGCAGAGAAGACCGTCAGACTCTGGATGAATACCTGAACGTCGTTCGTGAATCCGAAAAGCGTTTGGAGAACATGGAGCAGTCAGAGCCGCGAACTGACGTCGCGGCGTTTACTCGTCCCGGTGCTGCGGCTAACCTGGACGAGCAGGTGGAATCGATGCTGGACATGATTGAACTGGCGTTGTGGACCGATTCGACTCGATGCATCACGTACATGCTGGGAAACAGCAACAGTCGAATGGTTTTCGATTTCCTGGGGGTCACCGAGCAACATCATTATCTGTCGCACTTCTTCCGCAATTTTAGTCGTGCGAATTTGGAGTCGTTGCTGAAAATCAGTCTGTGGCACATGGAGAAATTTGATTCTTTGTTAACGCGTCTGAAGAATCGTCGCGAAGGCGAAGGCATTTTGCTGGACAATACTGTCGTGCTTTATGGATCGGGAATGGGGCATAGCGATAATCACACGGTCACGCGTATTCCAATCATTCTGGCAGGCGGCAAAGGGCTGTTGAAAACCGGCCGTTATGTTCGCTATTCAGAAAACCAGCAACTCGGTCGGCTGCACCTGTCACTGCTGGAGAAGTTTGATGTTCCGGTGGATGCCTTCGGCGAAGCCATGCAGCCGCTGCCTGGGCTGGATGGATCAGGTTTTGAACCCTATCAGGAAAGGCCGTTTGATAGTTGGGTGAAGACTGAAGGTGGCACGATTTCCGTGCAGGGGCGTTTGCGAATGTCGGACAACCTGGACGAAGCAAAAGTGTTCTTCGTTGATGTGGAAGGCCAGCCTGCGGTTCGAGTTGAAGTGGAGTTTAACGACTTTCATAATTTTAATCTCGCGTACCACTGCGGCACAGGAGTGACAATTACCGGCACCGGAGTCGTCGAAGGTGACCGGCGAATTGTCACCAGGGTTACCGACCTGAAGTCCGTCTTTGGAAAGAAGCCAGGAACAAAAGATGGATAGCGGTTAGTGATCTTCAAGTGCGTTCAATTCTGTATCGACACGCTTTGATCAATTGATCGACACGCTATATTAGTGGCTATGAAAAATAATATCTCCGCCACAATAGCCCTCACCTGTTTATTTGCCTGCTCATCAATGTCTGACGCGGTTGCGCAGCAGTTTCGTTCGCCGGAAGTACATGCCGATGGCAGTGTAACGGTTCGGCTGAATTCCAAATCTGCGAACGCTGTGTCGGTATCGATCGGCGGTCAGAAGCTGGAATTGTCGAAGGCCGCTGGCGGCTTATGGTCGGCTACAACCAAGCCACTTTCGGCTGGAATTCACGACTACGCGTTCGATGTCGATGGTACTCGCATGATCGATCCGTCGAACCGCAACGTGAAGAAGTGGTTTACGCTGGCCAGTTTGGTTGAAGTTCCTGGAACTCCACCTCTGCTGACGGAATTTCTGGACGTGCCGCATGGCGTTGTACAGAGACTTATCTATCCGTCAACGAGCGTGGGGAATTCTCGCCCGGTGATTGTCTACACTCCGCCCGATTACAATGCGACGTCTGACGAAACCTATCCACTGGTCGTTTTGCTGCACGGTTTCGGAGACGACGAAACCGCATGGACTGATGTTGGGCGAGCTCATTTGATTGCAGACAACCTATTGGCGGCAAAGAAGATAGGCCGCTGTATCATCGCCATGCCGTATGGACATCCGGTTCCGGCTCCGTTTGGACGGCGAGCAGATAACTACTTTGTTGAGAATAATCAGCTGTTCGAACGCGATATTACTCAGGACCTTCTGCCGTTTTTGGAAGCGAAGTTCAAGGTGCGAAAAGACGCGGCGAATCGGTCAATTGTAGGCCTGTCTATGGGAGGCGGTCACGCCATAGACACTGGATTGAATAATATCGATAAGTTCAGCAGCATTGGGGCGTTTAGTGCCGCGGTTCCTGATGCAGAACGGGAAAACCTTGAGAACAGGTATCCTGCAATGTTTGGCGAAAATCCGTTGGCCAACACTTTAAAGAACTTCTGGATTCCAATTGGTCAGGATGACTTTCTGTTGGAACGTAATCACAAATTTGTGGCGGCGTTGAAGGAAAACGGTGTTCAGCACAGTTTCAAGACAACCCGTGGCGGTCACTCGTGGGACGTCTGGCGAATTTATCTACCCGAGTTTCTGCAGCTGGCTGTGCCGCAGCAGTAAATTCGAGCGACCTGATTTTTGCCGGCTGTTCGAGCAAATCTGTCAACGAGTATTTTCAGTGGAATTTGCCGAAACGATGTTTGCAAACTGGTCGCCTGCTTTCCTTGGCACTGGACGATTTCATTTCGGAAAGTTGTTAAACGCCATTCGTAAGCTTGTGGGTTTCCACGGAAATATGTCTTTACGTTTTTTCCTCGGGCCTGGTGTTTGGCATTCAGGATTCAATAAACGATTTGCTGCCAACACAACCATCAAAGTTTTGCTCATCAGTACACGCCGAATGATTAACACAGGTAATTCGACTGTTGTATGTGGTTCGTCATAGTCGTTCTCGTTGCCAAACGAGTAAGTCTCCGCAATATCGACACGACCAAAACTCGATGACTCATCTCGAAGAGTTCAGCTCATTCGAAATCAGGTCGCCAGCTATGTTGGAAACTCCAACACGACAACAAAAGCAGCTTTGGGTTGTTAACCGACTTTACCGCATTTGCACAACAATGCGGAACGCATCCACCGTTGAACCTTGCCTCGAACAATACGAGCAACGTGTTCGCCAGATGCTGGATGAAGAAGTGACTCCAGCGGCCGCAGCATGGATCGAAATTATCGCTCAGAGTCTGCGAACCGGTACCGTATTTTCTCCGGAAGAATACGTGTGTTAAATACTAGTGGAAGCTGAGGTATTGTGATTCAGTTGAGCCGTTTGGTGCACGCCGAATGCGCTGCGACACGGTAGCAGTTTGTCGGCTATGCACGTTTTTCGCATTGACCTGAACAGATAAACATTCGGTCGGTGATATTCTGTTGTGTGCGTCACTTTGGCGAAGTCAACAGAAACGAAGATGCGTCTTCTGGGGTTGTTGGTTGGATCTGCCATTGTTCTGCTGTCGATTTACATTCCCAACAGTTTTCGACCGGCAAGTGAAGCGGCCGACCGAAGTGCAAAGCCAGCAGGATCTGCAGAGGATCATGCTGGCTTTGCACAACTACCACGATTTGCACAATTCTTTTCCACCGGCTTTTGTGGTGGGCTGATGGAAATCGCTGGCACAGCTGGCGTGCTCTGATTCTGCGGGATGTTGACCCACAATTGGCGGCGAAATAGCTCTTTGATGAATCGTGGAACGGAACTCACAATTCGACTCTGCACAGTCGTTGCCCGGATGTTCTGCGGTATGGGCGAACGTAGGCGTCATCACGATCGACTGGATGTTTTGCTGTTGTCGGTCGTCGCACGTTGTGGTCGGAGCCGTAGTCTGGGCTGCTGAAAATGTGGCAGGCAGGTGACTTTGGGTCGGAATGTTTTTTGAAGCACTGCTACGGGTCTTCGTACTTGCTTGTTTGTGAACGACCACCGAACGAAGGAACGCAGCAGCGATAGGGATATCGTTGAAACCGTCGGTCAGTACAAATCAAGATGGTACGACACTGCCGGAAGTTTATTCCGGAGCCGAAACACGCAGAGAGCGAGAGCTGAGCGTCAAGCCCGACAGGCTGAAGAACTCAGGCCGAACAAAGAGTGACTTCACAGCGATCTGCGAGAATCGGAAGAACGACTCCGGCAGACGCAACAGTTGTTACTTCAACAACAGCCAGGGAATGAGCAACTCCGTCTGGAGATAAAAGCGGGCCATCCACCCTCACTCGGCACAAACGAAAACGTGTTGCCAACGATTGAACTTCCGCCCTGAAATCCTTCGGCTGCACCGCCGGTTGTGGCCTACAGCACACTCTCATCCTGTGAGTGAATATCCCAGTATTGGATAGTCGTACCGATACTGGATTCGCTGTACGACTTCAAGCCCTGCACACGAAGGTTGGCTGTGGCTATTGCGCTGTTATCACGATTCCAGAACCATTGGTTCTGCAATTTGTTGACTGCTTCTCTGGCGAATGGCAGAGTTTTCCGTGCTTTCCAAAGTTTCTGTGTCCGAGCGTACGCCTGAGCTTGCTGAGCGGCCATGGAGTCCCGTTGCAGTCCAGCGTATCGAGTGACATCCGCTGCCTTTGCGTTGTTCGCAAACAGCCCCGAAGAACCTGACAATGTGTAAGTCGAGTCGCAGGTTTGACATTGAGCCGATCTTGCCTTGCTGAAGTAAAACGTATTAATGTCGCGCTGGTTATGGTTGTGCGTCGAAGTGCAGGTCCGGCCCCTGAATTGTTTTCGTCGATGCCGTTCGACCTGCGGTGGCCAGATTTTGCACAATGGACGGATGGACCTCATGCATTAGTCGTGTAACAGATCCGTCGGCCATGCACAGCTGAACGCTGTCTGCGGTCGGTCGCCCGAATGAACCGTTGCCGCTGTTGAATGGCAACTGCAGGTGTCGCCAGTTGAATGGGTAGCCCCAGGGTTTGTAATCGCCGGAGACTTCTGCCAGCAACCAGTTGTGACTAATTCCCTCGGCAATGGACGTCAGTGTGGTTGTGCTGTTTCTGTGAAAGATGTTAGGGTTCGCCATGTAGTGAATCAGGCCGCAACCATCTGATGCGAATTGCTCGGGCACTCCGGTCATACGTGCGCTTGGCCAGTCTCTCTGGAATACGTCGTAGTTAATTGGGTGGTCCCATGGGAGATCCTGTTCAATGAAACTGTAGATTGGCGTTGATTCGATGTATGGAATGCAGCGCGTTATCCAGCCATGCTTTGCTGTTCCATTCGTTTCAATGTCTCCGCCGATGGGAAAGTAGTTACAGGTATCGCGATAGTTATGAAAAGCGAGCCCGAACTGTTTGAGATAGTTCTTTGACTGAGTTTGTTGAGCTGCATCTCGAGCTCTTTGTCTGGCGGGCAGCAGGCCGGCAGTGATTAGCAGAATGCAACCGAAGACAACGGGGATTTCGATCCAGCGTCGTCCGGGAAGAATCGGGTTTAGATTTTTTTTGTGATGTTTGTTGTTGGCGACGCGATATCGTGTTTTGTGAAAGGAAATCACAAAACAACTGTGTTCCTGAAGGTTTTTGGCCCGTCGTACCACGTCAGAAAGGAAGATCGGCGGCAAATTGATCCTTGTTGCTGGTGACTCTTTAAAGAGCGCCTCTAGAATCAATTTTGTTTACTGATTGCAGAGATTCGATTTGTTACAATACCGGCCTACGAAATGAACGCCCCTACCTTCTGAATCGACTCGGAATAATGCGAACATCTATCGCTTGTTTTTGCGTGGCCCTTTATTTATCGCAGGCAGTTTTACAGTCCGTGGCCGACGACATTGACTTTAACCTTGACGTGCGTCCGATTCTTTCGAACAAGTGTTTGCTTTGCCATGGACCGGACCCGGCGAGCGTTCAGGCCGGTCTGCGGCTGGATCTTCGTGGCGCAGCGGTTACCGAGCTCGAATCCGGCACCACGGCGATTGTGGCAGGAAAACCGGAGCACAGCGAACTGATCGCTCGAATTACCAGCGCCGACGAAGATATTCGCATGCCTCCTGCGGACCATGGTGCTCGGCTTAGTGCTCATGAAGTGGACATCCTGCGTCAATGGGTTCAACAGGGCGCGAAGTACGCGATGCATTGGTCGTATGTGACGCCGGTTCGTCCCGACGTTCCCGTTCCGGATGCAGGTCACTCCGCGTGGCCACACAATGCTGTCGACAATTTCATGCTGCGACGAATGAAGCAGCATGGTCTGACACCGTCGGCCGAAGCCGATCGATATGCGTTGGCTCGTCGCGTCTTTCTTGATCTGACCGGGCTGCCGCCGACTGTTGCTGAAGTCGACGCGTTTGTCGCGGACGCGGATCCGCAGGCGTATGAAAAACTGGTAGACGATTTGCTGCAGCGACCTGCGTTTGGAGAACACTGGGCGAGAAAGTGGCTGGACCTGGCGCGGTACGCCGACAGCGCAGGTTACGCCGATGATCCACCGAGAACGATTTGGGGATATCGCGACTGGGTCATTAAAGCCATCAACAGCAACATGCCGTTCGACCAGTTTACAAAAGAACAAATCGCAGGCGACCTGCTGCCGGATGCGACGGAGAGTCAATTAATTGCAACGGCATTTCATCGCAACACGTTGACGAACAACGAAGGCGGAACTCAGGACGAAGAATTTCGAAACGTCGCGGTCGTGGATCGAGTAAACACCACAATGGCTGTGTGGATGGGGACAACGATGGCGTGTGCTCAGTGTCATACTCACAAGTATGACCCGATTACTCAGGAAGAATATTTTCGATTCTTTGCCATCTTCAATAATACACAGGATGCTGATCGTCGAGACGAATCGCCGCTTCTGCAGTTGTACACGGACGAGCAACTTCGTCTGAAAGCTGATCTGGAAACTCAGATTGCTGAATTGAAATTGCAGATGGATACCGCAACGCCGGAAATTGTCGCGTCTCAGGAAAAGTGGGAGCAACGTTTGAGGACCGTTCCTGCGTGGGATGCATTGATTCCGGGCAGCGTGTTGCGATCGAGTGGTGAACCGTCGCAAATTTTGGAAGATGGTTCTGTGCTGATTGAAACGGGTTCACCCAAAGATACCTACACGATTGATATTCCGGTTTCGCTTGAAGCGGGAAGTGCGTCATCGCCTGCTATCGCCGCCATTCGCTTGGAAACACTGCCGCACGAAGCGCTGCCTGGCAAAGGTGCCGGACTTAGCGGAGGCAATTTTGTGATCACGAGTTTCGCGACTCAGCTTGTTCCCAATGGAGAATCTGCGCCTCAGGCAAAATTTGTGCGTGTCACGAACAACGGCAAGGGACAGATGCTGTCACTTGCCGAAGTTCAGGTGTTTAGCGGCGGCAGCAATGTCGCGACTCGGGGTAAGGCGACTCAGCATTCCACGGCTTTTGGTGGTCCATCGGAATACGCCATCGATGGCAATACAGACGGTGACTATCAGCAAAATTCTGTCACGCACACGGATACCGTTGACGATCCGTGGTGGGAAGTCGATTTGGGAAGCGTTCAGCCCGTGGAACGAATTGCGATCTGGAATCGCACCGATAACGGACTGCATACTCGGTTGAATAACTTCACGATTGAATTACTGGACGCCGAACGCAAGTCGGTTGGACAGCTGACAATTGCGGATGCTCCGAATCCATCTGTCGACTATTCGCCCAGTAATGTGAAGGATATTGAATTTCAGACGGCTCACGCCGATTACAATCAACCCAACTTTGAAGCGGCGGACGTGCTGTCTGGGAAAACGGGCTCTAACGACGGCTGGGCGGTTGGTGGAGCGATTGCCGCGAAGCACCAATTAGTGATCGTTCCGCGGCAACAGGTGGTGGTTGAAGAACCATCGATTTTGCGAATTAGTATTGGTCAAAATTCGCCTCATGAAAATCATCTTCTGGCGCATTTTCGATTGAGCTCAACCAGCGATCGTGCGGCGATTCAGCGTTCGCAGATTCCTGAGTCGATGTTGGCGATTGTCGATAAGTCGGCTGCAGACCGAAACGTGGAAGAAGCCACATTGCTGGCCGCACATTATCGAAAAAACTCAGCCCCCGAATTGACGGATCAACGCCGACAATTGGTTAAGGCGGAAAAGCAACTTAGTCAAATGCAGCCAGCGACCTCAGTGCCGATCTTTCGTGAGATGGCGGATAACCGTCGCACAACGCATCTGCAGCATCGAGGTAGTTATCTTGACAAGGGGCAGGTGGTTGAGGTTGGGCTGCCGGTTGCGTTTAGCGATCCTCAGGCAGGCGAAGTTTTAGACAGATTGGCTGTGGCGGAATGGTTGACCAGTTCCACTAATCCGCTGACTGCACGTGTTTCGGCGAATCGATTCTGGGAGACGATTTTTGGTCGAGGCATCGTCGTTACTAGTGAAGAGTTCGGTTCGCAGGGGGAACTTCCAACTCATCCGGAACTGCTGGATTGGCTGGCAACCGAATTGACCCAAAACGGTTGGAACACAAAGGATTTGATTCGCACCTTGGTTACTTCTGCGACCTATAGGCAGGCCGCCGCCGTCACCTCCGAAAAAGGTGCCATGGACCCGGAGAATCGTTGGCTGGCCCGCGGGCCACGTGTTCGCCTGAGTGCGGAAATGGTTCGTGATCAGGCCTTGTTTGCCGCCGGGTTGTTGAGCGATAAAATGTATGGTGCTCCCGTCAATCCGCCGCAACCCAATCTGGGGCTGACCGCGGCATTTGGAGGCTCAACAGACTGGAAGACAAGCGAAGGCGAAGACCGCTATCGTCGAGGACTTTACACAACCTGGCGTCGCAGCAATCCGTATCCCTCGATGGCAACCTTTGACGCTCCAAACCGTGAGGTTTGTACGGTTCGGCGAAACAGTACGAACACGCCGCTGCAGTCTTTGGTGACATTGAACGACCCCGTTTATGTGGAAGCGGCTCAGTCGCTGGGGCGAATCGCGTTACAGCATGGCGGCCCGGTAAGCGAACAGATTGCTGTGGCGTTTCGCCGTTGTTTGCTGCGGCCACCTGCGGACGCTGAAGTCAACGCACTGGTTGCATTGTTCGACGATTCAAAAGCGGATTTCGCGGGCAAAACAGATGAAGCGATGAAACTGGCAACAGAACCGTTGGGCATGTTGCCAGATGGCATTGATGCACTGGATGCCGCCGCAATGACGGTGGTCTGTAATGTGCTATTGAATCTGGATGAGATGTTTTTGAAGAGATAGATGGTTGCGTTCTTTACCGCCGATGATGTCTGAAATAAAGCGGATTACACCAAACAAGACGAATGAAAAACGGGGTCGCGTTACCATGAATCCATTCCTAAACAGCCTTCAAGACCGTACTCGCCGCCATTTTCTGTCAACGTCCGGCGTTGGCCTTGGGGCGATGGCTTTGTCATCCCTGTCCGGCAGCGCGAATGCTGCTGACATTAGTATCGATGCCATGCAGCCTCTGGCTGGCAGGGCTCCGCATTTTGAACCGAAAGCGAAGCGGGTTATTTACCTGCACCTGACGGGTTCGCCTCCGAATCTTGATATCTATGATCACAAGCCGGAGTTGGTGAAACGCGACGGAGAGGACTGTCCGGAGGAGTTTCTGAAGGGGCGCACGTTCGCCTTCACGTCCGGCGTGCCGAAGCTGATGGGCACACCTCGGAAGTTTGCTCAGTATGGACAGGGCGGTTCGTGGTTGTCGGACGCGGTTCCCAATTTCCATGATCCCGAAGTTGTGGACGAGATGTGCTTTATTCACTCGATGAACACCGACCAGTTCAATCACGCTCCGGCAGAACTGTTGATCTACACCGGTTCGCCAAGATCCGGACGTCCATCAATGGGAGCGTGGGCGACGTATGGGTTGGGTACAGAAAACCAGGATCTGCCTGGCTTTGTTGTATTGATCAGCAGTGGCGTGCAGCCCAACGGTGGAGCCAATTCATTCGGCAGCGGTTTTCTTCCGTCAGTATTTCAGGGAGTGCAATGTCGCTCGAAAGGCGACCCTGTTTTGTACGCCTCTGATCCCCAAGGTATGGATCGCAACCTGCGTCGTCGTTCACTGGACGCGTTGAAACAGTTGAATGAACTTCAGGCCAAAGAACTCGGCCATCCCGAAACTCTAACCCGGATTGCTCAGTACGAACTGGCGTACCGCATGCAGGCGTCCGTTCCGGACGTTATGGATATTGCCAAAGAAACGAAAGAAACTCACGAAGCCTACGGAGCGAAACCGGGGGAAGCCAGTTTCGCAAATAACTGTCTGCTGGCCAGGCGTCTGGTTGAACAGGGAGTTCGTTTTGTGCAACTGTTCGACTGGGGCTGGGACTTTCACGGCACTGGCGAAGGTACCGGACTTGGTTCGGGTCTTACAAATAAGATGGCGGCAACGGATAAGCCGATTTCTGCGTTGATCAAAGATTTAAAACAACGTGGTCTATTGAAAGATACGTTAATCATCTGCGGCGGAGAATTTGGACGAACGCCGTTTCGGGAAGGTCGTACTGCGGGCAGCAAGGTTCTGGGCCGCGATCATTTTCCGGACTGTTTTACGATGTGGATGGCTGGTGGAGGCGTCAAGGGCGGCTACAACTATGGTCAAACGGATGAACTGGGGTTTGGCGTTGTTGAAAATAAAGTGCACGTCCACGATCTTCAGGCAACGATTATGCACTTAATGGGCTTCAACCATGAAAAGCTGACGTACCGTTTTCAGGGCCGCGACTACCGCCTGACAGATGTTCACGGCGAGGTAGTTCACGATGTCATCAGTTGAGCTTCTGAAACAGCACTTCGGCTTTAATGAGTTTCGTGAAGGTCAGGAAACCGTCATCGAAAATCTGCTGGCAGGACATTCTGCCGCAGCCGTATTTCCGACAGGTGGCGGTAAGTCGCTGTGCTACCAGTTGCCGGCTCTGGCGTTTGAAGGCCTGACTCTGGTTGTTTCGCCGTTGATTGCATTGATGAAGGACCAGATTGACGCACTAGCCGTTCGTGGGATTTCCGCAAAGCGTCTGGATTCGTCGTTATCGGCCGACGAGTACCGTGCGGTGATGGACGACGTTCGAAGCGGGCGTTTGAAGCTGTTGTATGTCGCTCCGGAGCGATTCAACAACGAGCGATTTCGTGAAAGCATGCAGCGAGTTCGTGTGTCGCTATTTGCTGTCGATGAAGCTCATTGTATTTCAGAATGGGGTCACAACTTTCGACCGGATTATCTAAAGCTGGCCGGATTTGCGAAGCAGTTCAAGGCAGAACGGATTCTTGCGCTGACCGCCACAGCGACTCCGCAGGTACTGCTGGATATGTGTCGAGTTTTCGAGATCGCTGAATCATGTGCAACCTGCACCGGGTTTTATCGCAGTAATTTAACACTACTGATGACGCCCGTTGACGCTTCCGGACGCGACGAACTTCTGTTGTCTCGACTTCGCGAGCGTGCGGCGGGGCCCACAATTGTCTACGTCACATTGCAGAAAACGGCGATGGAGGTGGCTGCGAAACTTGAATCGCATGGTTTTTCCGCAAAGCCTTATCATGCTGGCTTGAAACCGGAGCAGCGGGCTGCCACGCAGGATTGGTTTCTTGCATCCGATTCCGGCATTGTGGTTGCGACAATTGCATTTGGCATGGGAGTCGACAAATCCAACATCCGCTATGTGTATCATTACAACATGCCGAAGGGGCTGGAAAACTATTCGCAGGAAATTGGTCGAGCTGGCCGCGACGGAGAAGCGGCGACCTGCGAAGTGCTGGCGTGTTCTGAAGATCTGACCGTGCTGGAGAACTTTGCTCACGGTGACACGCCGAGTCTTGATTCGATTACGCGACTGGTTCGCGAGCTGTTTTCTAAGGGAGAGCAGTTTGACGTGAGCTACTACGAATTGTCCGGTGTTTCGGATATTCGCCTGCTTGTTATTCGTACGTTAATCACGTATCTCGAACTGGATGGCTATCTTGAAGGTGGCACTCCTTTCTATTCCGGGTATCAATTCAAGCCGAAGATGACATCAGCTGAAATTCTGGAGCAGTTTGACGGAGAACGTCGCGAGTTTTTGCGAAGCGTGCTGGCTCAGTCGCGAAAAAAACAGACGTGGTTTTCGATTGATCTGGATCAGGTAGCCAGCAAGCTGAATCAGCCGCGAGATCGTCTGGTTGTTGCTTTGGATTACCTTGGCGAACGCGACATGCTGGAATTGAAGGTGGAGGGAGTTCGCAATCGCTATCGACTGCTGCGTTTGCCGGCGGATTTGAACCGGCTCGCTGAAAAACTGCATGGTCAGGTATTGATGCGTGAACAGCGGGAATTAGAGCGTCTGGATCAGGTGGTAAAGCTGATCGAAATGGAAGCATGCCAGGTTGCCTATCTGTGCAATCACTTTGGAATGCCGCTGCCTCAGGCCTGCGGACATTGCTCGTGGTGTCTTGGCGGAAATTCACAGAAAGTTCATGATCGCGCTGGTGTTGCGATTTCTGACGTGGACGCAGTGTTGATTCAGCAGGTTGCCTCGCAGTTGGAGGCGACGTTGATGGATCACGTTGGGGTGGCTCGTTTTTTGTGCGGACTGTCCTCGCCAGTGATCTCGAAGGCACGTCTGCAAAGCGATTCTCGCTTCGGCCGATTGGAACATCTTCCGTATCGAAGTGTGCTGGCGCAACTGCAGCGATAAATCTGATGAACTACGCTGTAACGTGGTTTCGATCACAATTCAGTTTCGCAATTTTCCTGAATCGCTGTTTCCCTGCGGCATTTTCGCGAATCCGGCAGGCCGATCGGATGCCCGTTTGATTACGGACAGCGAACCGAATAACCTTCGCGTCAACAGGTGCGAGGTCTGCGTTTTAGAACGCGAGTGAAGTGACAGGAAAATCAGGTTAGCATGACAATTACTGATCTTGAAGAGTCGTTGGGTTTTGTGGCTGATCGATCCGATGCAAAGACGCAGCAGTCTCGCGCTGACATCGTTCGGTATATTGGGCTTAAGCTAATTGCAAATGGTCAGCCTGTGCCGGCAGGTTGCGGAGCCTCCGATTCGCTTGGCGCGGAACGCATCTTAAATACGTACCACCAACGGTTGAAGCAACTGGATGAGATCCGAAGCCCCGCAGATCGCCGTGTCGAGTCATTCCTGGCTCGATATTTTGATGGCGTAAAGGGCGTTGATGACCTAAAACTGCCGGACACCACCTTTGTGCTGGATCGTCATGGGATTGCGCGGGAACTTTCATTGCCGATCAACGGCGACCAATACACCAACAAGCTTGTTTCCTCGTATCGCGTACACAATGGCGTTTTGCACAATCCACGTAACGACCGTCGCACAACGAAAGGCACGTTCCACGTCACCGAAGGCGGACTGCCGATTCCTCACGACAAGCAGGCTGTGCCTCGCAAGACGTTTGTGAAGTTATTCAAGGCTGCGATGAATCCGCCAGCCGCAGATATCG